>JBEKCW010000033.1:0-21074 GCA_050014675.1 Occallatibacter sp.
CACCTGGCGCGCAAAAACGCAGATCGCCGCACTTGCCTTCTTGTGCCTGCTTGCGCTCGCCTGCGCGTTTACTGTTGCCGCGCAAAGCCCCGTAGCAACTACCGCCGCGCCGGCCGCTTCAGCCCCGGCCACGCTGCCTGACGGCGTTCGCGGCATCGTAACGCTCGAAGGCGCGTGGCGTTTTCGCACCGGAGACGACCCGCGCTGGGCCGATCCTGGCTTCGACGATTCCAGTTGGCAAACAATCTCGCTGGGGCAGCCGCTCACCGATCAGGGTTTCGACAGCTATTCCGGCTTTGCCTGGTATCGCATTCGGCTGCAGCCCCAGCTGGTCTCGCAGTTCGGCGGCGCGCCGGCAAATCCGCAGCCCGTTCTAATGATCGTAGGAAGTTCCGTCGGCCAGATCGGGGTTTACGTCAATGGAGTCGAGGCCGGTCATACGCGCGGAATGACCGACTCCCTGGCCGAGTATCAATCGCCGCCATTCATCGTTCCGCTCTCCGGTTCGGGCCCCATTAACGTTGCCATTCGCACCTGGGCAGGCCCCACTGTCTCCATCGGCCGCGGCCTGCTCACCAAAGTCGAGCTCGGCCCGCGCGACGACATGACTGAAAGACTGTCGATGGCCGTGAGCCGGCACTGGAACGAGCAGATTACCTCCGCGCTGGTTTTGACGTTTCTGTTTTTCTCGGTCGCCCTGCTGGGAGCGGCGCTTTATCTTGCGCAGCGGAACCACGCCGAGTATCTCTGGCTGGCGCTGCTCTGCCTCTCGGTGGCTGCGGGCGGCGCATTTGACGCTGCCTACGCGTTGGCAGCGATGCCGCTCTCTATCTACCGCGTCTTCGCAATGTTCACTGGCCGCATCTTCATGGCAGTTACGCTGGAATTCATTCTGCGTTTCACGGCCAGCGATTCGCGGCGGCTCGTCCGCGGCGTTCAAATCGCAGTGCTGCTGCTCCCCTTCGTGTACTTCGTTCATCTCGGACAGCTTTATGAAGGCCTTTCCGTTGCTGCCGAAGTGGTCTTCTGCCTCCTGGTCTGCGTGCTGCTCTTTCGCGCCTGGCGCCATGGCAAAGGCGAGGCGGGCGTCATGCTGCTGCCCTTCTTTCTTGCCGCTACGGCCGATTCCGCTGACACCGTGCTTGATTTCGCTGCGTTCAGGCACTGGCTTCCGGAGCAATTTGCTTCCCACCGTTTCCATCTCGGCCCTATCGAGTTCGGCACCGGCAACGTTGCCTACACAATCTTTCTCGGCAGCCTGCTCGCCGTCATCCTTTATCGGTTCGTGCGCATCAGCGAAGTGGAGCAACGCTCGGCCGCGGAAATATCGGCGGCACGCAGCGTTCAAGCTTTGCTTATCCCCACGCATCTGCCGTCGAACAAAAACTTTGTGCTTGAAAGCGCCTACCTGCCCATCAACGGCGTCGGCGGAGATTTCTTTCAGGCGCTGCCGCTCAAAGACGATTCGCTGCTGCTCGTGGTTGGAGACGTGAGCGGCAAGGGCCTGCAGGCCGCCATGAATTCAAGCACCCTGGTGGGCGCGCTGCGCAACGAGCTTTCTCACGATCCGGTCACGGTACTCTCGCACCTCAACCGCGTGCTCATCGGCGCGGTGCCGGTCACAGGCAACGTTCCCGACCTCGATTGTGCACCCTGCTACGCCACGTGCCTCTGCGCGAGAATCTATCCCGACGGCACCGCGACCATCGCCAACGCCGGGCATCTTGGCCCCTACCGCGACGGACGCGAAGTGCCGCTCACTCCAAGCCTGCCCCTGGGAGTCATCGCGGACGTCGAATTCGAGCAGATAACCTTCCAGCTCAACCACGGCGACCGGCTTGTGTTCATCTCCGATGGCGTGGTTGAAGCCACCGATGCGCACGGCGAGCTGTTCGGCTTTGAGCGCACCCAGCAGGTAAGCAACGAGTCGGCGCGCTACATTGCGCAGACCGCGCAGCGCTTCGGCCAGAACGACGACATTACCGTCGTATCGATCTACGTCGCCTCCCGCACCGCGCAGCACAGCAACGAAGTAGCCGTGTACTCAAGCTAGCTCTCTGAAAGAGAAATTGAAGACAGACGGCACAGGCTATTTTTCTTTGACTTTCAATAGTCATGTATGTGTAGTTATGTATGTATTTTAGGAGACTGAATGAAGCCTACAGATTTGACGAAGAGGCATGTGATTTCGGCATACGTGGAACCTGCCCGCCAGAGGGGCGTCAACACCGTCCGGGTCAAAGTCGGAAGCGTCCAAAAGGAGCTGGGCTGGACAAACCGCACTCCCTCCGTGTTCTCGACGTTGTCTTCAAAGGATTTCCAAAGAGAAGTGGGCGTCGAGTTGGTCGAAAAGACGGTCGGTCCAGCTTCTGGGGGGCGAGCACAACGGTGCAGTTTGTGTACAAAATTCTGGACGGGCCAGCCTCCTTCACCAAGCAAGCCAAGCCCATCCCCAATGGCGCCGGTCTGGAATCGCTCTATGGTCTTTGCTCAGAAACATTCAAAGCGCTTGGGGGCGGCGAGGCATTCCTGCGCCGCGAACGCGAATGGGGGCCTGACGCGTGGGAAAGATATGAGATCGAGCAGCGAAAACATGGAAAGCGCAAGGCCGGAGAATGAGCCGGGGCTACTGGGACTCAATGCTTTTTATCTACCTGCCTGAAGCTAACCCAGCATTCGCGAAACGCACGCTCATGCATTACCAGGAGATGATTCGTCGCGGAGTCATTCTGAGTACAAGCGTCTTTACCCTTGGCGAAGTGCTTACCGGACCCAGGATACGCAACGACCGGGCGGGGATCGATGGAATCAGGAAGTTTCTTGACTGCGGAAGTGTAGAAATCCTTCCATTTAGCCGTGAAGCCGCCGACCGCTGCAGCGTTGTCCGGGCCACCTGTCGTGTGACACAGGCCGATGCCATCCACCTTGCCGCTGCGGCGGTTGCCGGAGTCGAACTTTTCGTGACGAACGACGCGAAGCTTAGAAAGCTTCTGATTCCCGGAATTAAATTCTTCGCAGACCTCGACGGCAAAATAATCTAAGCGGATTACCGAGTCTCTCCCCAAGGCCAGCGCTCTGGTTTGGTCTGAGTGTGTTGTTGCCGGTAAATATATCGTGATACGATATATTTATGCAGACATCCTCTCCTGCAACCGTCCCGGATCCCCTGCTCGAAACCCTCGCCGAGTTCCGCTACCAGCTGCGCCGCTTTCTCCAATTTAGTGAAACCGCCGCGCGCGAAGCCGGGCTCGAGCCGCAGCAGCACCAGCTCTTGTTGCAACTTTCCGGCACTCCCACCGAGGCCCCGGCCACTATCGCCTACGCAGCCGAGCGCCTCGGCCTCAAGCACAACAGCGCAGTGGAGCTTGTGGATCGCTGCGAGCGTGAAGGCCTGCTGAGCCGCACCGTTGACCCCGCCGACAAGCGCCGCGCAATGTTGCGCATCACGCGCAAGGGCTACCGGATTCTCGCGCACCTGACCCGCGATCATGCCCGCGAGCTTAACGAGCGCGCCCCGCTGCTGGTGCGGACCCTCAAGCGCGTGCAGGCGCACGCCAGCGTAACTGGAGGCAGGCGCGCATGAAATCACGCCCCTCCGTTCTCCGCGATTTCACGGTCGATCGCCGCGTTTGGATGCTTACCGCTGTCGCGCTCGTCATCGGCGCGGGCGCAGCGGGCCTGGCCGTGTTCCTGCTTCGCGCGATTGCGTTCTTCACCAACCTGTTTTACTACCACCGGTTCAACATTGCCATGGTGGGGCCGGCGGCCTCCGATCTTCCCCGCTTGTCGATGATCATCGTCCCTGTGGTTGGCGGACTGATCGTGGGGCTTATGGCCTACTACGGATCCGACAAGATTCGAGGCCACGGCATTCCCGAGGCAATTGAGGCTATCCTGCTGAACGGCGCGCGCATTGAGCCAAAAGTTGCAGCACTCAAACCGGTTTCGGCGGCAATCGCCATCGGTTCCGGCGGACCGTTCGGCGCTGAGGGTCCCATCATTATGACCGGCGGAGCCTTCGGATCGCTGGTCGCGCAGTGGCTGCACCTCTCTGATGCGGAACGCACCACGCTGCTGGTTGCCGGCGCGGCCGCGGGAATGTCGGCGACCTTTGCCGCACCGGTCGCGGCCATCCTGCTGGCGGTCGAACTGCTGCTGTTTGAAATGCGCCCGCGCTCGCTTGTTCCCGTGGCTGCCGCCAGCATTGTGGCCGCAGCTTTGCGCATCGTATGGCTTGGCGCTGGGCCGCTGTTCCCCGTCGATCTGCCGGCTAACTTTTCAATTACCCGCCCGCTGCTCATCGCACTGCCTCTCGGCGCAGCCATCGGCCTGGCTGCAGCAGGACTCAGCCGCCTTATGTACGCATTTGAAGACGCGTTCGAACACATCGGCGGCAAGATCCACATTCACTGGGCCTGGTGGCCGGCCATCGGCGGCATTGGCGTGGGTATTGGCGGATACTTCTTTCCGCGCGGCCTGGGCGTGGGCTACGACAACATCGCCGAATTGCTGCGCGGCAACGCTCCTGCTTCCCTGCTCATTGGCATCATCGTCGCAAAATCGCTCATGTGGGCTTTCGCGCTGAGCTCCGGAACATCGGGCGGCGTGCTTGCGCCTCTGCTTATGATTGGCGCGGCCCTGGGCGAATCGGCCGCGTGGCTCGCTCACCTGCCCGTTCAGGCGCAGGCAATGGCTGCTCTGCTCGGCATGGGCGCCATGCTGGCAGGCGCGCTGGGTGTGCCGCTCACGGCTATACTTTTCTCGCTGGAGCTCACGCATTCCATAACTGCGCTGTTGCCGCTCATTCCTGCATGCGTGGGCGCTTACCTCGTAACCTCGCTGCTCATGCCTCGTTCGATTCTCACTGAGAAACTTGCGCGCCGCGGCCGCCATCTGTCGCGTGAGTACGGAGTTGACCCGCTTGAAACCATCTATATCGCCGAGGTGATGCGAGATTTTTCTGCGCCTGAAGAGGGCGGCATTGGAACGCCCGGCGACTTGCCCGAGGCCTTTGCCTTTTCCGATGAAACCTGCCGCAGCGTGGCCGAGCAGATGGCTGTCTCCGGTGTTGAAACCATGCTGGTAGTTGACCGGCAAACCGGAAAACTGTGCGGGAGGATCGGACTTATCGAACTGCTCTCCGGACGCCGCCGCGCGGTTCGCCGTGAGACTGAGCGCAGCCGCGCCATGCAAGCGACCGAAGAGCTTGTGGAGGAAACCACAACGTACCACGCTTGAGAATCGACTGCGGGTCCGGCTGCTAAAATCGCCCAAGAGCCCGAGAATGCCCGTCAAAGCCCTCTATCCCGGCACCTTCGACCCACCGACCAACGGTCACGTGGACCTGATTCAGCGCGGGGCAAAGATCTTTGACCAGCTCACGGTCGCCATCCTGGTCAACCCGGTCAAGAACCCGCTCTTCACCGTCGAAGAGCGAGTTGAGATGCTGCAAGAAGTGGTAATCGCCATCGGCAACGTCACAGTGGCCACATTCGACGGCATGATGGTGGATTTCGCGCGGCAGCAGGGCGCAACCGCTGTTCTGCGCGGCATCCGCGCCATCAGCGATTACGAGCACGAGTTCCAGATGGCGCTGATGAATCGCCGCCTGGCGCCGGAGATCGAGACGGTGTTTCTGCAGCCGGCCGGCCGCTACTCGTTTGTGAGCTCGCGGATGGTGAAAGAAGTGTTCAGCTTCGGCGGCGACGTCACGGGGCTCGTCCCGCCGAATGTGCTTAAACGCCTGCGCGCGCGGATTAACAACGGCGGGTAGTCAGCTCGTCGTTCTGAGAATTCAATGAGGTATAAACCGCTTGACGCTACGCGGCTTTTATCGGTTTTCGGCAACCTGCCTCACGTTTGCTCTGTTCTCTATATTTATCGAGAGTATTGGGTATCGATTCTTCGGATGGCCCGCGCCCGAGAGGCTGCCTCTTGCCGTGGTCTTTCTCATGGGCTCACTTGGGGCGCTCAGCGCAATCTTGTTCATTCCGTTTTGGGTCGGAATGATTTGGCATTGCCTACTCCTCAGCGGGCTCCCGCTTTCCGCAAGGGCCCTCTGGCTAGTTCTCATGGTGCCAACGCTCTACATCGGAATCCTGATTTACTACTACGCTGTCTTTTGCAGAACAGAGCGAGGTCTCTGAGGGTCTGGAGACCGGCGCTGCTCAATTCACAATATCCACCTTCTTCAGGTTATCGTCGGGCACGCGATCGATCAGCAGCAGCAGCGGATCCACTCCCGCCTTTTCTGGCTTTGAATCGGTCACGAATGTATAGGTGCCGCCCTTGCCGGTCATGTGAATCATTTGCCGTGCCAGCACCTTGCCAAATTGCATGCCCTTTGCAGGAGCGGCAAGCGCGCCTACCTCGATCCAGTCATCCACCGGCACTTCAGTCTCCGCGCCCTTGGCATCGGCCTTGTACTTGTGCGTTTCTATCTGCACGGTCACATCGTACTTGCCATCGGGCCGCTTTTTCGCGGTTGCCGTCAGCGTTCGATTTGAAAACAGCGTGATGTCCTCAAACAAATCCTTCAGCAAATATTGATACTGCGGCGGAGTCTCGCTGCGCAGCGCATCGACCAGCGCATACGAGGTTGGGTACGGAGGCGGCGCGAAGCGGTACTGCGCCAGAACCTTGCGCAGTGCGCGATTGACTGCGTCCTCGCCGATCATCTGGCGCAGGTAGTACATCACCACGCTGCCCTTGCGGTAGTGGATATATCCCTGGCTGGCGTCGACGCGCATCAGCGGCCGCTCTTTCAGGCGCTCCGTTCCACGCGAGCGCAGGTAGCTGTCCATCTCGTACTGCATGAACTTGCGCATGGTGTCCTGGCCGTACTCATGCTCCATCACCATCAGGGCCGAGTATTGCGCCAGCGTCTCTGAGAGCGACGTGGCTCCCTGCATATTTGCGCCGACCACCTGGTGCGCCCACCATTGATGGCCCATCTCATGGGCCACCACGTAATACACCATGTCGATGTCGTCGGGCTTTTCGATGTCGGCAATAAAGCCGATCGACTCCGAATAAGGCATCGTCCCCGGAAACGCCTGCGCAAAGCTGGCCACGCGCGGAAACTCGATAATGCGCGCTTCCTTGTTGTAGTACGGCCCGTAGTTGGTGGTGTAATACTCCAGCGACTTTTCGACCGAACGGACCATCTTGGGAACGTTCCACGGCTGTTCTTTGAGGTAATAGACCTCAACGTCGACTCCGTTCCACTTGGTGCGCTCCACCTGGTAGCGCGCCGACATGAACGAATAAAAATTCAACGAGAGGTGGTCCAGCCTGTACTCGTAATAGTTGCGGCCGCCCTGCTGCCATTGGCTCACCAGCGAGCCGGGCGCAATGGCAATTTGATCGCCGCTGGTGCTGATCACCGTGTCAACATTCACCCAATCGGCATTGTTATTGAGGTACGAGTTCATGCAGTCGGCGGTGCAGTTCTGCTCGAGCTCGGGCATCAGGTCTTTTTCTTTCATCTTGAAGCGCTTGCGGTCGTTGGGATCGGTCAGCTCGTTGCCATCCTGGTAGCCTATCTGCGGCACGATGCCGGAGTTGATGAACGTGCCGTTCTGCGCTATTCCGGTCATCGTCAACTGGTTCTCGAATCCCTTGGGATGCGACTCCACATCGAACTTCATGGTGCGCTCTTCGCCCGGCGCAAGCGGGGTTGTGAGTTTGTAGATCTGAAAGTCGAGCGGTTTATCGTCTTTGTCGAGCTGGGCTCCGGCAAGCTCGATGCTCGAAGTAAAGTTGTGGTCGAGCGTAAGGTAAAGCGTGTCGATGGGCTTGCTGGTCTCGTTTTTGATTTGTTGCTGGCCTTGCATCACCATTTCCCGCGTGGCAGGATAGATGGCGATGTTGTAATGCACATCGGTGATGCGCGGTTGCGGCGCGTTTTGATAGCGCTTGTAGGCTTTCTCATAATCGGCCTGGCGCTTTTGCGCGTCATACGAGCTTTCGTTCGTGTTCAGTATCTCGGTGTTGTAGTAAACCCATCCCCCAACCAGAACAAATCCAGCGGCCGCGGCAATGGTCCAAACGCGAATCGCGCCAGTGAAGCGAAGCCGCGCATTCATCATGCGGGCTTTCAGTCGCGTGTCTTTTCCGCGCTGCCATAGCAGGATGCTGGCCAGCGCAATGAGGATCGAGAAGAGCGTCCAGTAAGCCGCAAACCAGCTCCAGCTTTTCATCCATGGCTGATAGCCGAAGAAATCGGAATAGGTCATGGTAGGCAGGCTGCCGAACCGCACCATGCGCGTGCCCACATGCAGCGGGCGCCACACAACATTATTGATAATTATGAGCAGGACGAAGATGGAGTATCCGACGTACTTGTTCGGCGAAATGACGTGAACCAGAAATGCGGCCGCAGCCAGGAAGGCGAAGCCCAGCATATCTTGTCCAAGCAGCGATTCAGCGTAAAGGCCGAATTGAAAACGGCTATAGCCGTGGAAGATTTGAACGCCAACGGCGATAGCAATAACCAGAATCTGCAGCGAGGCCATTGCCGACATGAGCGCAATGAATTTGGCCACGTAGTTGGGCCACTCGGGGATGGGCAGCGCGTCGCTCACTTCGTCGATGCGCGCGTCGCGTTCTTCCCACACCATTTGGCCGGCAAAAAAAGTGACGAGCGCGATGATGAGAAAACTGAACGAACCGAAGATAATCTCGATCATCATGTAGGTGACGGGGCGCGTGGTGAGGCCGAAACCCTGGGTTCCGCTCAGGATGAGCGACAGCGAGCAATTGATGAACGCAAAGCAGGCAATGACGATAAAGACGACGGATTTGAAAAGCCGGCGGTACTCGACGCGGACAATGCCGAACAACTGGCGCAAGCGCGCGCCCGCTCCATAGCTCGGAGTGACTTTGCCAAACTCGAGCGGCTTGATTTCGGCCTGGATAGTTTCTTTCTCCGCAACTTGTTTTCTGGATGCGCGGCCGGCGCGCTCTGAGAAGCTGAATCGCCAGTAGGCAAAGGCGAAAATCAGCAGGCCGACCGCAACCCACGCCAGCCGGTTCCACAGCAGCAAGCCCACAAAGCCCAGAACGTGCGTGTTCTTGTCGGCAACCGTCCAGTACTTGGTCATGAATGCGAAAGCATCGTTGCCAAATGGATCGATCATGGCCGCGACTTTCTCGTTGTCCAGCTTCTGCGTGACCACGCTGGAAGCGACATCGGCCACCAACAGCCCCAGCGCGCCGAGAAACGACAGCAGCGTGCTGCGCGTGAGCGCGGCTATGGCAAAGATGATGGCCGCAATAAATATGGTGTTGGGAATTGCAAATACCAGCAGGCCCTGCAAGTGCGCTGCGCCCACCAGAGGCCCGAAGCGGTCTTTATCGACCCACGGCATCATCGGCGTGAGCAGCGCCGCAAGTGAAATACCCAGCATTGGAATGGTGGAGACAACCACCGATCCCAGAAACCGGCCCAGCAGAAAATCACTCTTTTTAATCGGCTTGGTAAAAATGATCTGGTGCATGTTCGACGTGAACTCGCGCGCCGCGGCTGAATTCACAAAGGCCGTAACCATGAGCAGCGTAATGAACCAGAAGATTGAGTAATACTGCTCCACAACGTAGGGCGCATTGCGGAAGGTGTTGCCGATGGCCCCGCCGACCGTCACCTGGTCGGTGCTCAGCGCCAGCATTACCATTGCCGCCACGATGAAGGTGAAAACCCACAGCATGACCGAGCGCAGCCAGTAGCGAATTTCAAACCAGAAGAAATAGAGCATGCCTGCGCCCCTCCTAATTGAGGCCCGCGATGCGGGCGAAGAACACATCTTCAAGATCGGGAGCCACGGGCGCAAAGCCCTCTTCAGGCAACGCATCGGCATACACATGAATCTGCGTTCGTCCGGCGACCAGCTTGTTCGAGATTACGTGCATGCGGCCCGAGTAATCCTTCACGGCAGTCCGGTCGATGGACTTGAGCCAGACCTTGCCTTCAAGGTCGAGCACCGCGCGATCGGGCGCGCCCGCATACAGCACCTTGCCCAGGTGAATGATGGCCATGTTGCTGCACAGGTCGGTCACATCCTCAACAATGTGCGTGGAAAGAATCACGATGATGTTATCGCCGATTTCAGCCAGCAGGTTGTAAAAGCGATTTCGCTCGCCGGGGTCGAGTCCGGCGGTCGGCTCGTCAACAATCAGCAGTTTGGGGTCGCCGATGAGCGCCTGCGCAATGCCAAAGCGCTGGCGCATGCCGCCAGAGAAACCGGTGAGCCTCTTCTTGCGCACGTCCCACAGATTCACGCGGTGCAGCATCTCGTGCACCACCTCTTTGCGCTGCTTGCCGTTCACAATGCCCTTCAGCAACGCAATCTGGTCGAGCATCTCCTCGGCATTCACGCGCGGATAGACACCAAAATCCTGCGGCAGATAGCCGAGGATCTTGCGCACTTCTTCCTTTTGGCGCAGCACGTTCAGCTCTCCCATTTGAATGGCACCTGAGTCCGGCTCCTGCAGCGTGGCAATGGTGCGCATGAGCGTGGATTTTCCGGCGCCATTCGGCCCCAGCAACCCATAAAGCCCTTTTGGAATGGTCAGGTTTACGTCGTCGAGGGCGCGAACGTTGCCCTTGTAGACCTTGGTGAGGCCTTCAATTCGAAGCTCCATGCGGGTCGATCCTCCTGCAATCAGGAACGCGTTTGAGAAGTTTGAGGGACAGCGATTGGCGAGCGGTGCTTACTACTTGGTTAATTGACGATACCCCAACCAAGTGGCGAGCGGGCAAGCTTGTTTTAAAGCTGTACGCATCTGGGCGGCAAAAAGTGCCAGGAAAATGCTTGCGATCCCACGCTTCGAGCAAAAGCGCTCGAAGGATGGGCCAGCCTCAGTTGTGATGGAACAAACGAAGACAGGCCCTGGCATGCGCTCGCCTGATTTTCCCTTCGGGTTTCGCTCAAACCCAAAATCTGTAACAATAAAATTGTTATGACCGTTACAGCTCCCGCAAACGTCTTTGCCGACAGGATCGGCCGCATTGAAGTTTCAGCCACCATGGCGGTAGCAGCCGAGGCCGCCAAGCTGCGCGCCCAGGGCGCCAACTTGGTCGATTTCGGCGCCGGGGAGCCGCATTTCCCCACTCCGCGGCACATTAAGGACGCCGCCATCGCCGCCATTGACGCCAACTTTACGCGCTACACCGTCGTGCCCGGCATTCCCGACGTGCGCAAAGCCATTGTCGAGCGGCACGCCTGCGACTTTGGCTCAGACTATGCGATCGACGAAGCCATTTTCACCACCGGCGGCAAGCACGCGCTCTTTAATACCATCCAGATCCTGGTGGACCACGGCGACGAGGTCATTCTGCCCGTTCCCTACTGGGTCAGCTTCAAAGACATCATCCAGTACGCGGGCGGCAAGGTCGTGTACCTCGAGACCGAGGAGTCGCAGAATTTCCGCATCACTGCTGATGCGATCGAAAAGGCCATCACGCCGCGCACCAAGGCCATCATCCTCAACTCGCCCTCGAATCCGGCCGGCTCGGTGGTCACTGCCTCGGATCTCGAGCGCATCATCCAGCTCGCCCATGATCGCGGTGTTTTCCTGCTTTTGGACGAGTGCTACGTGTACCTCAACTATGCCGGCAAGTGCGTCTCGGGCGGGTCGTACACCTGGGCCAAGGAGCACCTGGTGATTCTCGGCTCGCTCTCGAAGACCTATTCGATGACCGGCTGGCGCGCCGGCTACGCGCTGGCGTCGAAGGCCATTGTCGCAAACCTGAGCAAGCTGCAATCGCAGCAGACGTCAAACGCCACCAGCGTTGTGCAGAAGGCGGCCATCGCAGCGCTCAGCGGCTCGCAGGAGTGCGTAGGCCAGTTCCGTGCCGAGTTTATCGACCTGCGCGATTACATGCTGGCCCGCCTGGCCGAGATTCCCGGCGTCACCTGCACCAAGCCCGAGGGCGCGTTCTACGTTTATCCCAATATCGGGGCGTTCATCGGCAAGGGCGGAGTGAAATCGGCCACCGAACTGGCCACGCGCCTGCTGCATGAGGCGCACGTGGTCACAGTTCCCGGTGAGGCCTTCGGCACCAGCGAGCACATCCGCATCTCGTATCCCGTGACCAAGCAGAATATCGACGAAGGCACGCGGCGGATGAAGGAATTTCTGGGCAAACTGAGCTAAGGCCTGTCGAAGAGATCAGGTGGTCTCCCGGGTCCCCAGATGCGAGGGACCCGGAGCACCCGGTTTTTGTAGCGCGGGTCTCCAGTCCCGCGCATGCCCTCATTGCCTCCCGTAAGTCGTCGACCCCGGCGGAATAATCTGCACCCCGTTCAGCACGCCCTGGTTCGGCTTGGCCCATGCCGCAATCGGGTTTGTCCTGCCGCAATCGAGGCACGCGGTGGTATTGAACTCCGTGCCGCAGAACGGGCACGCAGACTGGCAGGCAAAGGTGTCAAAGGCGGAATTGCAGCTGGAGCACCGCCAATACGAGCCGATGGGCGGTTTGGTGTGGCATTCCGGGCACTCAAACCCGTCGCGCCGCGGCAGCTTCTCGATCTTGATGAGGTGGCGGGCATGCTGCAGACCGCCCCAGCAGTTCAGCACAATAAAGCCGACAACCACGAGCGTCCAGGTGGAATGCATCGGAGGCCACAGCAGCACAAGTACCACCAGGCCGGCTGCGCCCGCAAAGCCCATGATGGTCGCGACCTGAAGGCTGCGCGCCTTGCCCACGAAAAACCACAGCAGAGAGCGCAGAATCTGCCCGCCGTCGAGCGGGTAGATGGGGAGCATGTTGAAGATCAGCAGCCCTAGATCGATCAGAAAGACGCTGACCGTCAGCTGATAAAGATCCGGATTCGAGTGTTCCCACCGCAGAAACGATGCAGCCATCCATGCCGCGCCGAAGATTGGTAGCAGCACAACATTCACCAGCGGCCCAGCAGCCAGGCTCCAGAGCTGAGCGCCCGGCCGCTGCGGCGGATCGACAAATGCGACCCCGCCCAGCGGCCACAACATGATGCGGTTGGCCGTGCCACCCGTCGAACGGCACGCAAAGGCGTGGCCGAACTCGTGCAGCAAGACAATCACAAACAGCGCCAGGTACTCGAGGGCGCTCCACGCGTAGTTGGAGTAGCGTCCCTTCCCGCCGCCAATCTCGTAAATCGCGATCACGAACCACGACCAGTGGAGGAAAACGTCGATTCCGGCAACGCGGAAAAGATGCAGCGAACCCTGACGCAAGCTTGGCATTGGACATAGGTTACCCCATTCCCTGCCGTCAGGGCGCCTGCACAGCGCCAAACCCATCGCCATCAACGGTCTTTGGGGCCTCGCCTGCGCCGCGTCACACGCTGCGGAGGCCAAATCTGGCAGAATAGTTTATTCGTCACTGTGCAAGTACCGTCTTCTTCTTATAGGATGTGTCTTCAATGTCGAAAGCTGTCGATTTTCGTCCTGTCATACTTGCTGGAGGCAGCGGCACGCGCTTCTGGCCCCGGTCCCGCCGTGCCCGCGCCAAACAGGTTCTGGCGCTCGATGGTGAGCGCTCAATGATTCAGCAGACCATGGAGCGGCTCAAGCCCATTGCCTCGCTCGAGAAATCATGGATCATTACCAACGAATTTCTGGCCCACGAAATCGCCGATCAGCTGCCCGGCCTGCCCGCTGCGCAGCTCATCCAGGAGCCGTGCGCGCGTAACACCGCCCCGGCTTGCGGACTGGCCGCTTTCCTGATCGAGCGCGACAATCCCGATGCCGTGCTGGGCGTATTTCCGTCAGACCACGTGATCGCCGATGAACCGCGCTTTCTCAAGGCCCTGCAGAAGGGCATTGCGGTGGCCGCGGCGGGCGACAACATTGTGGTGCTGGGCATTGAGCCGCAGCGCGCCGAAACCGGCTACGGCTACATTGAAACCGGCGACCTGGCCCCGGATGATGTCGCCCTGCACGTGCGCCGCTTTATTGAGAAGCCCAACCAGAACCGCGCCGAGGAGTTTGTGGCGGCCGGCAACTACTACTGGAATTCGGGCATGTTTCTGTGGTCTGCCCGCACGCTGGCCAACGCCGTGCGCGAGCACCTGCCTGAGACTGCGCCCATTCTTGAAGGCATTGCCGCAGCCTACGGCACGCCGGAATTTGAAGAAGTGTTCCACAAGCTCTACCCCAAGTGCGAAAACATCTCGGTAGACTATGCCGTCCTCGAGCCGCGTTCGGCCAAAGGGGAGCACCTGTCGAACCTCTATTGCATTTCCGCCGAGTTCAGCTGGAACGATCTGGGCTCCTGGGCCTCGCTTTACGAGTACCAGCATGACTCGCGCCTGCGCGGCGACCCCGACGGCAACGTTGCCGATACCAGCGGCCACCTGGCGCTGGACGCAGCAGACAACTACGTTTTCAGCCCCCGCAAATTTGTAGCGCTGGTCGGCGTTGAAAACCTTGTCATTGTCGATACCGAGGACGCGTTGCTGATCGTGCATCGCGACCACTCCCAGGATGTGGGCAAAGTGGTGAAGGAATTGAGCCAGACCGGGCGGGAAGAGCTGATCTAGGGGCGTGACCTTTTACAGGTCGAGCATTTTAAGAAGATCTTGAACGCTGATTCCGTGATGAGCGGCGATGTGCTTGAGCATGCTTGCAAGTGTCCCTGCCTTGATCGGTCGATGACAGGGTATGACTTCATGGTTTTCCCCGTCACGTTGCGTGGTTACCCGAATGTGCGATCCCTTTTGTCGAGTAACTTCGTAACCCAGCGCGCTTAGCGCTTTGACCAATTGGGTTCCATCAACATCGCGCGGCAGTTTCACTGGACCAGAACTTCATCCCGCACAAAGTGCAGGCGAATGATTTTGGGGGCCGGCGTGCTCTCGTCGAAATAGCAGGCAACCGCATCCTTGACCATGGCTCGCAGTTCCTCGAGCGAGTCTCCCTGCGTGTGGATGCCATAGCCCAGCGCGGTGGCCGTATAGCCGCCGTCGACCTCGTCCTCGCGGACTTCGAAGATGATCTCGCTCATCGCTGGGGTGCCCTCCCTGCCTGAACTTGATGCTAACATTGCCCGAACCGCCTGAACAAGAATCCGCCATCCCCGCCGCCGGCGTACAATTCTTGCGTAACTCAGTGCAGACATTTTGCCTGAGTAAGGGGTCAAATGCCCGAAATCGTCGACTGGCACGTGCGCGACAAACCGCGCCGCCTGAATCCACTTTTCTACGTCCTTTTTGCCGTAATCATCCTCATCTTTTTCGGCGGCAGCACTGTTATCTCCTACTGGGTCGATCTGCTCTGGTTCAGCTCGCTCGGATACGCCAGCGTTTTCTGGAAGTCCTGGAGCCTCGAATTGGGAACATTCGCGGTGTTCGCGGTGCTCACTTTCGGGATTCTTATCGCGGCATTCTTCGCTCTGCGCCATCATCATGCCGGCGACCTGCCTGAAACGCATACCATCTACGTCGGCCCTCGCGCCATTACTCTGCCAGTCGTCAAGGCGATGCGCATTGTGGCTGTCATCGCGGCACTGGTGGTTTCGCTGATCACCGGCGTCGCCATGCAATCGCAATGGCCCACGCTCGCGCTCTACTGGAACGCGCCACACTCGGCCCAATCCATCGCCGACCCCATCTTCGGCCTCCCGCTCGGCTTTTATCTCTTCACGCTTCCGGCATGGCAGCTCATCGCGGGCTGGCTGCTCATGCTCGCCATATTCATCGCCATTCTTGCCGCTGTGTTTTTCATCGCCGCGGGCAGCGGGCGAGCGCTCGACGGCAGATTCGCCGGTTCTCTGCCCTGGCGCGGCGTCTCGGTTGCAGCCGGCCTCCTGCTGTTCACACTCGCGATTCGCGAATACATCGGCCGCTTCACCCTGCTCTTCGAGCACCACACCATCTTCGACGGCATCACCTACGTCGATGCGCACGTCACCATCTTTGGCATGGCATGCATCAGCATTGCGCTTGTGGTTGGCGCGTTGATCGCGATCGTTGGCGGAGCAACGCGTCCCAGTGCGCGCTGGCTCCTCGCCGCCGCGGCTCCCGCCGTGCTCTGCTACGTCATCTTCGGCATCGCCGGCTGGTATGTCACCACCTTCGTCGTCAAGCCCAACCAGCTCGATCGCGAACGGCCTTATATCGCCGACAACATTGCTTCGACGCGCCAGGCTTATGGCCTCGATACCTTCACGCAGCGCGAGTTTCCCGCCGATACAACCATTGCCGCCGCCGATCCCGAGCACAACCAGGCAACGCTTCAGAACATCCGCCTGTGGGACGTGAATGCGCTGCAGGACACGCTGCGCCAGGTGCAGGAGATCCGCACTTACTACGACTTCCCCGGTATCGACATCGATCGCTACAAAATCAACGGTTCGCTGCGCGAAGTGATGCTCGGCGTGCGCGAGCTCAACGTCGACAAGCTGCCCGAGAGCAGCCGCAACTGGATCAACGACAAGCTCATCTACACGCACGGCTACGGCATCACCATGAATCCCGTGAATGGATTCACGCCTGAAGGCCTGCCCACGCTCTACCTGAGCAACATGCCGGTACAGAGCTCGGTGCCCGACCTTAAAGTTACGCGGCCTGGGATTTACTTCGGCGAGCTGACCGACACCGATGTTTATGTAAAGACCCATCAGCAGGAATTCAACTACCCCGAGGGCGCAACCAACAACCTTTCGAACTATGACGGAACCGGCGGCATTGAGCTGGGCGGATTTTTGCGCCGCGTGCTGCTGGCCTTCAATCGCGGCGACGTCACCAAGATTCCCTTCAGCGACGACGTAACGACCACCAGCCGCCTGCTCATGCGGCGCAACATCATGGCGCGCGTTTCGGCTCTGGCCCCGTTCCTGACCTTCGACGGCGACCCCTACATCGTGGTCGGCGACGACGGCCGCCTCTCATGGATCATCGACGCGTACACTTCCTCGGCAAGCTATCCGTACTCCACGCAGTCGAGCCTTGCCAACCAGCCGGTCAACTACATCCGCAACAGCGTCAAGGCGGTGGTTGACGCCTACGACGGCACGGTTACGTTTTACGTGTTCGATAAAACCGATCCCATCCTCGCGGCGTGGCGCGGCATCTTTCCCGACTTGTTTAAAGATGTGTCGGCCATGCCCACCTGGCTGCGCGCCCATGTCCGCTACCCTGAAATGCTGGTCAGCCTGCAAGCCGAGCTCTACGGCCTCTATCACATGACCGACCCCGAGGTCTTCTACAACCGCGAAGACCAATGGACGGTAGCGACTGAGAACAGTTCGCAACAGGATGGCAATCAGGCCACGCCCATGAGCCCCAACTTTGTGCTCATGACGCTGCCCGGCGAATCGAATCTCGAGTTCGTCGAAATTTTGCCCTTCACTCCCATCAGCCGCAACAACATGATCGGCTGGATCGCGGCCCGCAGCGATGGCGACCACTACGGCACGGCCATGGTCTTCGATTTTCCCAAGACGCGCCTCGTCGATGGGCCGCAGCAGATCGAGGCCCGCATCGACCAGAACGCGCAACTCTCCGGCCAGCTCACGTTGTGGAATCAGCAAGGCTCGCACGTCATTCGTGGCAGCCTGCTGGTCATCCCCTGCGGCCAGGCCATTCTCTACGCTGAGCCCATCTACCTGCAGGCCCAGCGCAGCCCCATGCCCGAGTTGCGCCTCGTAGTGCTCGCCTTGCAGGACCGCCTCGCTTACGGACCGACTTTCGATGCCGCGCTGAGTTCTTTGTTTGGTTCCGAGGCCGCATCCATCGTCCAGTCAGAACCGTCGCAGCCGGGCGGCCCTTCGGCATCCGGCACACCAACATCTCCCAGCAACGCAGCCCAGCCCACGGCCGACACCAAGGCGCTCATCGCACGGGCGAGCAGCGATTTCACCGACTACCAGCGCCTCACGTCAGAAGGCAAACTATCAGAGGCTGGCCAAAAACTCGACGACCTGAAGCACACGCTGGATGAATTGAACGCGCGGGGGAAGTGAATGGTCTCCGGGGTCTTGAGGACGATGCGGAGATCAGGGCATGAGGGTGCCCCATCCTTTCGGCGTCTTGTGCCGAAAGGGTGGGATAGCACGAACCTGGGTGCCTCAGTTCTGCATTTTCAGATCTGGGACAGCGCTACCGTTCGCTGACCCGCTGACTCGCTTGATCAACGCGCCGTTCGCCGCAGCTGATACCTGCTCGTCAATCCATCGATCATCAACGTCGCTATGGTCGCCGACATTGGAAGACCGTGCACGCCGAGGGGCGCGCCTGATATCGAATCGTAGTGTTCCCATATTCCGACTTTGATGGCGTTCGCCACTATGGAGTCGGCAATGCGATTGGCGGCTGATGCAAGCCCGTACGACATGAGTCCGGTTGCAATTTGAAAAACAGGGGCCGGCCACGTATCCCCGCGCCAGAAAGTGCTGGATAGAAAATTCGGGTTCGTTCTGGCAACTGTGGGCACAGGCAGCGGAGTGGCCCATGCGGGCGATGCCAGCGCCTCTGCCATCCTGGCCGCCTGCGCGTCGGTTGGAACCTTCGCCATCAACGCAATAAAGCTGCCCACCGTGGGCGACTCGATCTGCGCCAGCGAATCGCGCTCGACGGCAAGAAAACATCCATGCTTCTGTGACCACATGTGCGCGCGCATTGCATCCACGCCGGCGTTGTAGCGCTTGCGCCGCCGACTGGCCATCTCCGCATCGCCCGCTACATCGGCCAATCGAGCCAGCGATGCTTCGCCAAGCAGCAGATAGGCGGTATTGCCCGGGATGAGAATGTCGCCGTACCAATTTCCGTTTTCGGGTCCGGCTTTTCTGCCCGGATGCGGCGTCAGTTTCAGGCCGTCCAGGTCAACTTCGCTGTCGTAGGTTTCATCACGCGCGTGTTGCACGTCTCCGTCATAGGAACCAACGGCGATCAGGCCGCAATTGGTAACATCGCGCTCCCTCCAGTACCACTCGTGGAAAACCTCGAGCGGTTGAAGACCCTGGCGCACTAATTCGATATCGCGGTTTCGCTGGTAAACCCGCTCCATGCCCCAGGCCAGCACCGGAATTTGCGAATACGCCGGAAACGTCTGCCACTGGTCTCCCGGCACCCAGCCCGTCTTTTTGAATGGCGCGATGAAGTTCGCAACCATTCCATGCATCGGCTCCGGCTTTACCTGGCTCCATCGCCGTTGAAAATCCCACCAGTTTTGGAAGACTTCGCGGATGAGTTTCTCCTCGCCCGGGAGAATCGCGAGCAGATCGACGACGAAAGTGGTGTCCCACAGCCATTGCCCGTGGTAACCCCCTCCGGCGGAAATCCACCGGTGTTCAAGCGGAGGATCGGGAGCCTCGATCGCGCCCAATATACACTGAATGTATACGTCTTTGAGGAGTTTGATTGCCGCGGGATCGTTGCTTTGGAATGTTCGCTCAAGAAACGCGATTGTTGACTGTCGATCGAGTGGCTGGGCATTTTCTATCGCAGACGCCGCAAGACCACTCGCCGGCAGCCACGCCCGAAGAACCGCAGTTGCCAGAGTTCCAAGACTCGCGGCGCAAAACTTCCTGCGCGTCGGGGCAGTGCTTTCCAGCGAATTCATTGGTATTCCTTCGGGCTCGCTCCGCTACTCCACGCGAAACCTAAACGTCGAAGTCGAGTGCATGATTTCGGCGCGTCGGCACTGCTTCTGGGCGAGCTGACTACTTACGCAGCCACAACCTCGATGCCGCGGGCCGGTTTCCTACTTTCAGGCCCTACAACAATTCTCACTGCACGGCCCAACCGCAACAGGCAGTCCATCATCTTAATTTCGCTGATGCCGCGAAACTGGCCGCGCAACATCATTGAGAGCTTGGGCTGGGTCATTCCTAGAACCTTAGCGGCCTGCTGCTGGCTCAATTTGCGCTCGCGCAAAATCTCTGCGATCTTCATGGCCAGTTTCGCCTTTACCAGCATCTGACCGGCGTCAGGAAAGCCAAGTTCGTGGTAAGCGCTTTTTGCTGTTTTCGGCGTTGCCATTATTTGGCTCCTTTCGCGAGAGCCTCAGCTTGCTTGAGACGGTCCTCGATCAAATCCATCTCGCGTTTCGGTGTCTCGATTCCCCGTTTCGATTTCTTCTCAAAGCAATGCAGCACATAGACGGCATCAGCGAATCGCACCGTATACACAGCCCGATACGCGTTTCCGCGCCAGTCTCCCACAATCTCCACGACTCCGGCCGAGCCAAATCCTTTAAGCGGTTTGGCCGCCGGATGCATCTGCCCCACCTGCGCGTGGTAAAGGGCAAATCCGAAAACCTGCTGAACCTGATCGGGCATCGCCAGCAAATCACGCTTGGCTGATCCAATCCAGCGCAGAGTCTTCAGTCTTTCCTCACCAACCATCTTATACCCAATTAGGAATAAAACGAAAACGACGACTCAGCAAAAACTCAAACTCCGCCGCTGCTCTGCCGACCCGCTCCCTACTCCACCCCAAACGTAAACGTAGTAGTCGAGTGCAAGCTCTCGCCCGGCTTGAGCGTGGTGGTCAGGAACTCGGGATGGTTCGGCGCATCGGGAAAATGCTGCGTCTCAAGGCAGAAGCCTGTGCGCCGCGCGTACACCTTTCCGTGGCGGCCTGTGAAAGTGCCATCGAGAAAGTTGCCGCTGTAAAACTGCATGCCGGGCTCGGTAGTTTCAACCACCAGCTTGCGCCCGCTCTCAGGCTCAACCACTGTCGCCGCATGGCGAAGGGTTCCGGGCGCGCCGTTCACTGCAAAATTGTGGTCGTAGCCGTGGCCCAGCACCATCTGCTCAAATTTGTCTTCGATGCGCTCGCTAACCACATGCGGAGTGCGGAAGTCGAGCGGCGTTCCCGCAACCGGCGTCAGCTCGCCAGTCGGAATCAAGCCCGAATCAACCGGCGTGAAGCGATCGGCGCTCAACTGCACCTCGTGCCCCAGTATGTTGCCATCATCGTCACCGCGCAAATTGAAGTAGGCGTGGTTGGTCATGTTCACCACCGTCTCTTTGTCGGTGGTCGCCGAGTAGTCGAGCCGCAGTGTGTTGCCCGCAAGCGTGTATTTCACTTTTGCTGTAAGCGCGCCAGGGAATCCCATATCGCCATCGGGGCTTACGTGCGTAAACT
>JBEKCW010000034.1:0-20757 GCA_050014675.1 Occallatibacter sp.
CTCACCCCGCTCGGCATCTCCAAGATCAGGGCGACACCCACCTGGAGCCTCTATAGCATTGGCGCCGCGGTTCTGTTGTTCACCGCGCTCTATTGGATCTGCGACATCAAGAAGAAAACCGGATGGGCTTTCTTTGCCCGTCCTGCCGGCGCCAATACGCTAACCACCTATCTGCTTCCGGACTTTTGGGACTATATTCTCGGAGCGGCAGGCATCACCTATCTTGACACGCACTTTAATTACGGCTGGCAGGGAGTTGTGCGATGCTTCGTGTTTACAGCGTTCATCCTCGCCGTTGCCAATCTCCTGACTCGCTGGCGGGTGCGACTGCAACTCTGACAAGAAACCAGAATGGATTTGCCGATGGCTGGTCTTTGTGGTCTCCCACCCATCGAGCAAAAGACGCTCGATGGATGGGGCACGGTTTCATCTCCCATGAGCGGGCTTCGCTGAGTTACAGCCCTTTCACCTTCCCCGACAGTACCGTCAACGATGCCTTCGGCAGCAGAAAGCTTTGTCCGTCTTTCCACTGCATCTCGCCTCGCGTTGGGGGCCCATCGGGATCGGCGTGACTTGTAGCATCCAACGAATGCCAAACATACTCCGCCGCGCCAAAGGTCACATACTTAACCGTGCCTTCAAATTGCGCTCCCGTGTCCGCGCCGTCATTCTCGAATCTGATCTTCACCGAATGATCGTTGCTGGGGTCTTTATTGATGAGTAACAGCGACCAGTCTCCGTCGGGCCGCCTCACCGGATATGCGGTAATCAGATCCAGATTTGTCTCGTCGCGCAGATTTACCGATGCGGTGTAAAGCTCATCAATCCCGCCGCCGTGCTTCACCCAGTCGAAGTTCAATATCTGGCCGGCAAAATACTGCGCTGTGTATTGCTTGATTTCGAGGTCTGGTCCGGCCACAAAATTGCCATACGTGCTCCACGCATGGCATCCCGGCTGTAACGGCTCCGGCTGAATGGGTGAGTGGTAGTAAGCCGCGCCGGGTCCGGCATTGGTGAGGAACGCGCCGACACTATCGGCCAGCCACAGTCCCGAAAAAATGCCCTGCATCGGATCGGTCAACGACCACGACACGTTGCTTTCAGAGTTGATAAGTGGAACTCCGGCAGGAACCCCATCTTCGCGCCACGCATTCAGAATTGTTTTCTCAAATTGCGGTTCGCGGAATAGATCGGACCAATTCACCGTGCACGGATCGAGCGGATAGTGCTCGAACGATGCAAACGACAGATCGCCGATGCTCCCGTGCGCCTTCAGATAATCAATGAACCGTCCCATCCACGAGGTGCGCCCCTCGGCATCAGGCCATGTCTTGATATCGTCATTCTCGCCGGTAAACACAGGGCCGCCCAGCTTCAGCTTCGGGTCAACCTTGTGCAAGGCCTTCGCCCACTGCACATAAAACGCGCCGTAATCTTCGGGCGTCATGGAGGCGCCATCCGGCTCCTCGCTCATCTCGACGTACGAAACCGCATAGCCCCGCTTCTCGATGTATGCAAGTTCCGCGGCGCTATCTTCGGGAGTGGTATAGATCATGGCGATCGGAATCATCGCCGGCAGGTGATTGGTGTAGCCGCTGGTAAAGAACAGGTCAAAGCCGGTCTGGATGCGAAACGGTACGATGCCTTCCGACGTGTGCCAGGGATCGACAGACGAAGCCTGCGTGATGGTTTGTGTCTGATCAGGCGCGTGCTGCACCAGGTCAACAAACTGGCCAAGCGAATTGAAATTTCCGGCGCTGATTTCGCGAATAGCGTATCCCACGCAGTTTCGGGGGTCGGCACTCCCATGACTGTCGCAGGTGTTTGAAGACTCAGTCATTAAGATGCGCAGAAATTTCGCTGCAATGGGGCGATCCGCGAGCCTTTGCACCTTGCTCTCGCCTGTTCCGCCAGTTACCGAGCCGTAGGGGAATTGCGTCCAGATTCCGTCAACCGGCTTGTCGATCGGGCTCTCTCTTCCCGTCCAATACTCCACTTCATATCGGGTCGCATAGGGGCTGCCCCAGTCGATTTGAATGGCATCGATCTGCTGCGGCTGCCCGAACTCGATAACCACCCACTGTGGATGTTCCGAATCCGGATCTCCCGTGTATTTTTGCGTCAAGTAAGGATTGCTCTTCCAATAAGTGGCGGCATCGCCATCGGTCATGCGCGAATACTCGTTTTGTTCGGAGTCGGTGCGCGTGGTTCCGCGGTGCGGCAGGCGATAGCCAAATGACTCGCGCAGAAATCCCGTCGGTTCCGCATTCCCGTCAAAATATCCGCTCTTGTGCGCCTCGTCGCTCCATTTCCCATCCGGGTTCCAGTGCCAGGCATCGTAGGTTAGCTCGGTGTTCTGCCGGTAGGTAATCGGTCCCCAGCCCGCGGACAAACTCGCCTTGATGACCGGAGCGGAGAACACGGCATCGAATTCCTTTGTCACCAGAATGTCGAGCGACGTTCCGAGCGCTTTGTCCGGGTCGAACGCGATTGCTTTTTCCGGATTCGCGTCTACCGTAACGGTTTGCGCCGCAGCCGCGACGGCGGCGCCAAGCACGAAGAAAAGCAACAAGAGACGAATTGCTGGAACATTCAGGAACCGGATGAACATCGTAAATTTCTCCAGGGGTTGCCGCAAGTTAGTCTGCCCGATGTTATGAGCGGGGAGAAGTGTCAGTTTAGCGTAGTTCCCGGCCAACCGGCCCGAACCGCGAGCCAGGACGATAAGTGGGCAGCCTTTTGAATGCGACGAAATTCTGCAAAAACACCTCTGGATTGCAGTGAGAGGTTGATCTGGTGAGAGCGAATCGGCAAGACGCGCAGACCGCAGCCGAGGCCTTACTGGGCCTGATCGACGAAAATGGTTCCATGGCGCACCAACGGCCAGTATGCGCGCTCAAGAGTTTTTGGGTGCGGACGTGGTGCACAGAACATAGGGAGGAAAAATGCTGAATGCCGGCAAGGCTCTCAAGGTTTGCATCTACGTCAGCGAAGGCGCCACCCATCATGGGGCGGCGACTTACTCAAGTATCCTCGATTTTCTCTTTTATCGGGGCGTGTCGGGCGCGACTGTGACCAAGGGCATCGCCGGGTTTGGCGCGGATCATCATATGCATTCCGCCAACATCGTCGAGATCTCTGACCATCTTCCGCTGAAGATTGAATTCATTGAATCTCGCGAGAAGGTCGACGAACTGCTCGGGAAGCTCGATGAGCTTGCCGGAACCGGCATGATCGAGATTCAGGAAACATCGGTGGCCAAGCCCGCCCAGGTCTCGAAGCCGAAGAAGGCCACGCCTCCCGCGCACGTAAAGATGGAAGGCAAAGCAAAGATGATGCGCATCTACATTGGCGAATCGGACCGCTGGAAAGACAAGCCTCTTTACAGTGCGCTCGTTGAAGCCATGCGCGCGAACGACATTGCCGGCGTTACTGTCTATCGCGGCATTCTCGGTTATGGCGCCCATCGCCGCGTGCACAAAGACAAGGCCCTGAGCCTGTCGCACGATTGCTCGATCATGCTTTCGGTTGTCGACACTGAGGAGAAGCTGCGATCGTTTCTTGCCCTCGTGGACCAGATGGTGGAAGAGGGACTGGTTGTTTTGTCCGATGTAGACATCATCAAGTATTCCTACCGCGCGCTCGACACCGATCAGTCTGAATCGCAGCCGGGCAGTGCCAAGGCATGAGCAGTACCAGGGCATGAACGGAGGTTCACGCATGAAAGACCACTATCAAGCGCGCATGTTGCGGATTCATTTTGGAGAAAACGACAAATGGCAGGGCAAGCCTTTGCATGAGGCGATTGTGGCCAAATGCATGGAGCTGGGAATCGCCGGCGCAACCGTGTACCGGGGCATCGAGGGATATGGAGCAAGCACCAGAATTCACCATGCCAGCCATTGGAAATTCTCAAAAGACGCGCCCATCATGCTGAGCATCATCGACACCGAGGGACAGATCGCCAAGTTGATTCCCCACCTGGATGCAATGGTCGAAGAAGGCCTGGTGGCAGTGTCCAATGTTGAGGTGATCCGCTATTCGCGGGCGGTTGCGGTCGGCGGTTAATGGCACGAAAGTGCTCCTCGACAATGTCGGGAGAGCCGGAATGATTTGTATGCACCGGGCACTGCACTGGCGTGATTGCGCCAGCGGTTTTAATCTGTAAACCTATGTGCGGACGATACGGCAGGCGGGCAGACAAACAGCGCATCGCGGAGTGGATGCAGACGCACAACACGAGTGTGTTCGACGATTCGTACTTCGCGCCCTCGTACAACGTCGCGCCGCAGAGCTTGCAGCCGGTGGTCAGGCTCGACGGCGAGACCGGAGAACGTGAGCTCACCATCATGCGATGGGGCCTGGTCCCGTCCTGGTCAAAGGATTTGAAGATCGCCTACTCTACGATCAATGCCAAGGCTGAAACCATCACCACCAGCCCGGTGTACCGAGAGGCCGTCAAACGCCGCCGCTGCCTGGTCCCGGCCGATTGGTTCTATGAGTGGAAGAAAATCGACGCGAAGACAAAGCAGCCTTACGCCATCGCGCTCGAGGACGATTCAATGTTCGCGTTCGCAGGCCTGTGGGATACGTGGAAAGACAAAGCCACAGGGAAGGCGTTAGACACTTACACCGTTATCACGACTGATCCGAACGAGCTTATGGAATCGCTGCATAACCGAATGCCGGTGATTCTGCACAAACGGGATTTTGAGAGATGGTTGGCGCCGGCTGAACCTTCGCATTTGCCAATCGACCTGCTGAAACCATATGCGGCTGCGGAGATGAAAGCCTGGAAGGTAAGTGCTGCGGTAGGCAATGTCAGGAACAACAACCCGGAATTGATAGTCCCGGCCAGCTGAATCACGCCCTGTTGGTTTTTGAAAGACGCTGCGGGGCTGTCAGCTTTTCCGCGATTCAGGCAGGACTACCAGAAGTAAGTAGCCTCCATCTTCGGCGTTCCGGGTTCGCCGTCGATGATCTGCGTGCTCAGCACGACTTCCATATTCTTCTTGTCGCCGGCGGCCTTCGCAGCGCGCATCAACTGGGCCATATCTCCCGCATCGGTGAGGAACTCTCCGGCCGCGATCGTGCCTCCCCGGGCCAGGCCTGCGACGATAACGGTCAACTTACCGGTGTTGGTATCGGTGAAGCGGGCCACAATGGCATAGTCGCGGTAGTTGTTGGTGGTGTCTTGCACAGCGCGCGAGACCACCCAGTTGGGCTGCTGCCGGGGAGACGCGCCATCGACAATCCTCACCTCGGTCATCTCCGTATTGTTTGAGAAGTGATAGCGCAGCGGGTTGGTCAATCTGAGCGTCCATGCGTTATCGAACGCCCCGATAAAAACAGCCGGGCCTGAACGAAGATCGGCCAGACTGGTCGCTCCTTCTCCGCGCAGGCTGTACTTTTTTCCGTGGGACTGCAGCAAGCCCGCGATTCTCACGATAGCGCTTAAATCGTCGATGGCCACTGTGGTGAGGTTGTCTGTCGGTTTGCTCATCGGTTTCAGCAGAATTTCCCGGGTGGGATCGGTGGAGTCCCGCAGAATTTGCCCGGAGGTCTCTGTCTGATCCGCCACGCAAATCAAAACCGGGTCGCCGGTTGTCAGTATGGGCTGCCAGAAGAATTCAAATGCCGAACGAGTGGCGTACTTCCATCCGTAGTAGGCGCCCCCGGCAATCAGAGCCGCCAATACCAGAATTAACGCGGGCGCAATGGACCATCTCCTGCGAGGCGGCGCTGCCGGCGCGGCGGCTTGCACTGCCGGCACGGCGACTTGCGCCGTCACCGGGTCGCTCTCAGGCAGTCCTGCGACGTTGCCGCCCTTCGGGCTGTGGAACTGGGGTACGTAGGAGCCCGACGGCAGGGTAATGCGAAGTTCCCCATTATGCGCCGGTTCCTGATAGTACTGGGCAACCCGTTTTCTGATCTCGGCTGCCGTGACCCTGACAATGGGGTCGGCTGCCGTATCGTAGTCGGCGTCCTTGCCAAAGATTTCTATCCCCAGCGTGCGTTCCTTGATGTCATCCGCATCCCCAGCCAGGGTTTGTTCCACCACAAAACGCAGGAAATTCGGGAACCTCTTGCTGTGGCTGAAATACGAACTTGCCAGCAGCCGATCCAACTGTTCGTGGATGGCAAGTTTCGCTGCCGGGCTCAATGTAACTTTGTTGTTGCCTTCGAGCGCTGCGCCCATTTAGGTCCTCTGCTGGAAGTAGCGATTATATCCTCGTTCCGCATGCGTTGTTTCCAGTTAACTTTCCCATCGATGTAAATGCTTGGGAATCAATGGCAATCCATCCGCAAGCAGCAAGAATTTACCTCTCTTTGCCGTAAAGAATGCGCGGCTCTTCCGTAAGGACCTTATCAACCTTTTGATTGAGGAGGCTAGAATCATCCCCGATTTACCCAAGCTATATTTTCTGCTCTGGATCACGGAACTGTTCCGAGAGCTTCAGGCAGAATTGAGAGCTGGCGTAATACCCGATCAGGAAGGATTCTCGGCGCTTGCGCAACATAAGTTCTATCAGAGTCCTGAATCGAGAGGGGAACATATGACGGGAGGCTTCACATTGAATATGAAAGCAAATCGGCTATTTAAATGGCCAACAAGGTCTCTCTGGTTTTGGAGCGGGCTGGTAGTTTTATTTGCCATCCTGGCAAGCGCCGCTCCCTGGGGCAACGCGCAAATCGCAACCACCACAGCAACCCTCTCCGGCGTCGTCGCTGACCCGTCGGGCGCCGTGGTGCCCGCAGCAACGGTGATGTTAACCAGTCCCGATAAAGGTATCTCGCGCCAGTTCATTACCGCAGCCGACGGCCGATATTCCTTTACTCAACTGCCACCCGGCACCTACATTTTTTCTGTCAAGGCCAAAGGCTTTGAGACGTACAACCAGACTGGAATCGTCTTGAATCCGGCCGACACCGCTACTCAGAATATCCCGCTGGTGGTCGGATCTGAAAGCCAGTCGGTCACCGTGATTGCCGACGTTTCGCAACTCAACACAGACAACTCCAATGTTGCCTCCAGCCTCAATGCAAAGCAGATCGAGGAGCTACCGCTGAACGTGCGGAACGTTTACGGCCTGGCCACGCTCAACTCTTCCGTGCAAAATACTTCGGAAGGGCAGCTGCTGCTGGGCGGCGGCAGCAACACAACCGACACCGCGGATCAGGACATCTCGTTCATGAACTTCGCTGGCGGCTTCTTTGGATCCACGGCCTTCCTGGTGGATGGCTCATGGGATACCGACACTGAGTGGGGCGCAGTCATCTTTGTCCCCGGCGTGGACGCCGTTCAGGAATTCAAGGTCCAGAACAACTCGTTCACAGCGCAGTACGGTTGGAGCACGGGCAATGTGGTTAACGTCGTCACCAAGTCGGGGACGAGTAATTTCCACGGCTCGGCCTACGAGTTTTATTCCAGCAACAGTGCCAACGCCCTCAATTACTTCCAGGGACCAGGCAGCTGCTCAGGCCCTCTCAACACCAACACCTGCACCTTCAGCCGCAACCAGGTTGGCGGAACTGCCGGAGGCCCGTTGTACATTCCCGGTGTGTACAAGCAGCGGGACAAGACTTTCATCTTCGGCCTCTACGAGCACTTTCATGCCAACACCCCGTCGCCTTCCAGCTACACGGTGCCAGACACCAACTTCCTGGCCGGCAACTTCTCTGAGCAGCTGGCGACCACGTCTTCGGCCACCGATGCTCTCGGCCGGCCCATCTATAACGGTCAGGTCTACGATCCTCGCAGCGGCCACGCTATAACCGCAGGCCAGGTCGATGCCCAGAGCGCCTCGAATCCCTATGGCACAGGGCTCCTGGCGACGCAGACTGGTTTCATCCGGAACCCAGTCCCGGGCAACATTCTGTCCAACATTGCCGGTTACACTCCGGATTCTGTCGGCTCCAAGCTGCTCAGTTATTTTCCGACCGCGAAGACGCCGGGCAATGTGCCCGACAACCTGATTCTTGCCGGTGAGGCGCCCACGTATTGGAATGAGTACGGGATCAGGGTCGACCACAACTTCAACACCAATACCAACGCCTATTTCCGGTACTCCTACAAGGAAGAGGCGAAGACCGGCGATGCCGATAACTGGGGATCAGATCCGGCAGGCCAGGGCAATCAGCGGCCCAACAATCGCTGGGGCATGTGGGCGGGACTCACCCATATTTTCAGCCCCACCTTTACCATGAACATCACCTCGGGCGTCCAGATCTGGCATGAAACCTCTACCAATCAGTCGATCGGTTTCAACCCGTCAACGACTCTTGGACTTCCGGGTTATGTCAACCAGGAGGCCCCCCTGTTTCCAACTGTCAACTTTGGAAACGGCATTTCGCAGCTGGGCCCATTCAGCGGGAACACTGAGGGGGTTAACAACCACGGCCCCGTCGGCACAGTGGCTGTCGATCTCGTCAAGTCGCTCGGGAAGAACACCGTCAATTTCGGGTTTATGGGTGTAGAGGAAGTCTTCGACCAGTACAACTATTACTCTGATTCCCTTACCTTCGACGGCAACTACACGGGCGGACCGAATCCACTGGCAGGAACAACGGGGGTCAGCTTCACCGGTAACGGAGTGGCTGAGGCGCTGCTCGGCGTTATGGACGGCGCCAGCGTTGGAACACCCACCACGCCGTATGTATCGAACCATCTTTTCGGCGAGTATGTGCAGGACGATTGGAAACCGACTCACAACCTGACGCTCAATCTGGGCGTCCGGTATGAGATTCAAACTCCGTTCACTTCGCGCCACAACGAGGGTTCCATCTTCAACCCGGATGCGGTCAACCCGCTCAGCTACGCGGTCGGCTATCCCGTTCAGGGCGCGCTCCAGTTCCTGGGGGCTGGCAACCGCTATATTTACAACCCGAACTACAAAAACATTGCGCCTCGCCTGGGCTTCTCGTATCAGGCAATCCCGAGGGCGGTTATTCACGGCGGATACGGGATCTTCTATCCTGAAGCAATTAGCAGCTCCGGCTCAATGGATACGGATGGTTACACCGCGACAACCAATGCCAGCCTGAGCCTTAACGGCGGAATTACTCCTAATCCGAATATCAGCACCAGCAATCCCTGGGGCGGCCAATACGCACAGATTACCGGCAATGCCAACGGCTCGTATCAGCAAGACGGCAATAGTACGGGCGGCGTCTTCCGGGACAACCCATCCCCTTACGTTCAACAATGGATGCTGGGCGTGCAGTATGCCATCACCCCGAATGATCAACTGGACGTAGACTACATCGGCAACCGCGGTGTTCGTATGGTTGCTGCCGGCTGGAATTACAACCAGTTGAATCCGGCGTATCTCAATACCTATTCTTCTAACCAACTTGGCGCCCTGGCGCCCAATCCGCTGGGTGCGGCTTTGACAAACCTCACCAGTTCCACCAATGGAAAAGTCGCAGCGAGCAGCTGCTCCGGCTACAGCCTCGACTCAGCGACGATCCCGTTGGCTGACACTCTTCTGAAATATCCGCAGTATTGCGGAGTAACCCAGGATGACGCGCCTCTGGGCCAATCCCTTTACAACGCCCTGCAGGTTACTTACAACCACCGCATCAGCAAGGGGCTTACCGCGCTGGTGTCTTACACCTACTCCAAGTTCCTCGATAACGTTGAGGGCAACAACGGCTGGTCCTACAACGGAGCTGCCAACTGGGCTGCCGTCGCAAACTACTACAACATCGCCGGTGAAAAGAGCGTTGACGCGGGCGATATTCCGCAGGCGCTGGTGGCCAGTTACAGTTATCGGCTGCCCATCGGCCGCGGCAAAGCTGTGGGCTCGGGAATGGGCCGCCTGGCGGATGCCGTGGTTGGCGGCTGGGAACTTTCAGGAATCGCAAGCTTCAAGGGCGGAATTCCACTGAGCGTTTTCGGAAACCAGTGGAACTCCTACGGCGGCGATCCGAGGCCTGATATCGTCGGCAATCCAAAACCGGCACATCAAAAAATAAGCAGCACTGTGGCCAACTCCTGGGCCAACAGCAGTGCATTCGCCTATGCGCCCTATGGCAGTTTCGGAACTGCTTCCCGCTACCTCTCAAATCTGCGCGGACCCCATTACACCAACTGGGATAGCGCTCTTGAGAAGAACTGGGAAATTCGAGAGTCGATGAGGGCTCAATTCCGCTTTGAGACTTTCAACTCCTTCAACCATCCAAACTTCTATGCCCCGGGACCTGGGAATATGAGTCTGTATAGCCCCGGTAGTTTCGGGCTCATCACCACAGCATTCCCTGGCAGAGTCGTCCAGTTCGCAGGGAAATTCTATTGGTAGATCGCTCGTGAAAACTTGCTTCAACTTACTGTTGCTGATTCTGCTGGTCAGGCCCTATGCGGGGCTTGGCCAGCAGCCATCGGCGCCAGGTTTCGATTCGCTGGTAGCTGCGGCCGAAAAGGCTCAGGCCGCCAACGATTACGCCACGGCTGCGGCCGACTTGAGCAGGGCTGTAAAGCTGCATCCGGAGATACCGGAGCTGTGGGCGAACCTTGGACTCATGCAGCACGAAATTTCAGATACGAGCGGCGCAATCATGAGCTTTCAAAAAGCACTGCACATCAATCCGTCGCTCTACGTGCCAAATCTGTTTCTCGGCATCGATTACCAGCATTCGGGCAAGTCAGAAGAAGCAATTCCATATCTAACCAAGGCTGAGAAGATCAATCCCACCGATCCGCAAGCTCCACTCGCACTGGGCCGTGCCTACGTTCGGGTCGACAAATTCAACGCGGCAGCAAAGGAACTCAATCGCGCAATTACGCTGGACTCGAAGCTCGGAGCGGCGTGGTTCACGCTCGGCATCGCCCGCCTCGATCAGGTTGAGAGCGACGCATACCTGATGTCTTCCGTGGATAAGGCTTCGCCCTTTGCAGGAGCGCTCTACGCAGAATCGCTCGAAAAGCAGGCACGATTCGGAGAAGCCGTAACCCTCTTGAAGACTCTGCTCAATTCTGACCCGCAGCCTCCGTGCATCCGCTCTGAACTTGGTTTCGCGCTGATCCGCGAGCACGACGCAGACGGCGCAGCTTCAGCCTTTGCCGATGAGCGCACCCGTCACCCCGGATGCGGCCTGGCGCTGCTCGGCCAGGCTCGCCTCGCCATCGAAAAGGGCGATACCGAACAGGCCCTCAAGACTCTCGGCGAGCTTTGGAAACGTGATCATGGGTTCTTCGCTGCCAATGTTGCGGTTCTCCTTGAAGGCATGCCCGAGTCGCAATCCTCGGCCTTCCTCAACAATGTCGCAGCCGTAGACAATTCCACATTGCCTGCCGACGCGCGCGATGCCCTGCTTGCCGCATTCAACCAACCGGGCTTCACAACCCCTCAGGCCGCCGTCGATGACGCGTCGGCCAAATCAACTGAAACATCACCGGTTCGTACCGCCGAAGACTACTATGCGGCCGGCCAATTCGAGGCGTGCAAAAACAAAATCGACGCCGGGCAAAAGCCGATCGACGCCGCACATCTCCGTCTGCTGGCCGCCTGCGCTTTCTCAACGGGCGACAATCGCACAGCATCTGAAGCGGCAACCGAACTTCGTACGCTTGATCCGCATTCCATCGAGGGGCTCTACTGGTCGATCCAGGCCAACGAGCGCCTCGCCTTTCAGTCGCTGGCTCATTTTCAACAACTCGAGCCTGACTCGGCCCGGAGTCACGTACTTCTCGGCAACATCTATCACCAGCTCGAGCGGTACGACGACGCGCAGATCGAATATCAGAAGGCTCTCGCGCTCGCCCCATCCGATCCCGCCGCGGCACTCGGCCTGGCCACATCGTATCTCGACAACTACAACTCCAAAGGCGCAATCGCTCTCGCGCAAGACGCGTTGGCTCGCAATCCAGACGATCCAGAATGGAACCTGCTTATGGGCGAGGCTCTCATCGACCAGCGGCAGTTCGCCGATGCCGAGCTGCATCTTAAGAAAAGCCTCAATGTCAAACCGCAAATGCTGCCCGGCATCCATGCGCTCATGGGCAAGGCCTACGCAGAAACCGGCGATACCAAACTGGCGATTGAAGAGTTGAGGCTGGGCGAGTCGAGTGACACCGACGGATCCCTTGAGTATTTGCTCGCCCGTCTCTACCGGCAGACTGGCGACATCAAAGACGCAATAGAAGCTCTCAACCGGATGAAGCTCATTAAACAGCAGCGCGAGGCTCGCGGAGTCAAACGGGTCGAAGATCCCGACCTGTCTCCCGTTGAGGCAGTCGCGTCGCAGGTTTCCACACCTTAGCTGCACAACTTATTTCGTTCATCCCGCAAATGCAGCTCATGCACCGAAACAAATACGGGAGTTATCATGCGCTTCATCCGCCCTTTTACTGTCATTCTTGTGCTCTTTCTCGCTGCCTTTGCACTTAAAGCGCAGCAATCTGCGAGTCAACGGTCCGCAGTTTTATCGCTTCCCAATGGCGTCGAGGTGCAGGCGGGCGATGTGCACGAGCGCGTCACCGCTCTGCGCAACGACGTTCTCCGCGTCCGCATCTGGCGCGGAGAAAACCCTCCTGAAGATGCGTCGTGGGCCGTGCTTGCTGAAGCGCGTCAAGCCTCGGCAGCCGTCACTCCGGCAGGCGGTGCGAGCTTCCGTACGCCTGCACTCACCGTTGTCATCGACCCCGCCACGCTTGAGCTCACCGTTCGCGACTCCAACGGAAACATCGTCAGCCAGGATGCGCGGCCGGTTCGCTTTGACGGCGACGAGTTCCGCATTTCAAAAGCCATGCCCATCGACGAGCACTACTTCGGCCTTGGCGACAAAACCGGACCGCTCGATCGCCGCAACGAGGCCTTCACCCTCTGGAACACCGACGCATATCGCTTTCAGGAGTCGACCGATCCGCTCTACAAAGCCATTCCATATTTCATGACATATCGCGCCGGCCGCGCCGCGGGCGTATTGCTCGATAACACCTGGCGCTCCAGCTTCGACTTCGGCAAAGAACTGCCCGACGCCTACAGTTTTGGCAGCGTGAACGGGCCCATCGACTACTACACCTTCGTGGGGCCCACGCCCAAACAAGTCGTCGAAACGTACGCCTGGCTCACCGGCATGCCGCCATTGCCGCCGCTCTGGTCGCTCGGCTTTCAGCAGTCGCGCTACAGCTACATGTCGCAAGCGCGCGTTCTGGCGATCGCCAATCGCCTTCGCGCCGACCACATCCCTGTTGATGCTATCTATCTCGACATTGATTACCAGGATCACAACCGCCCCTTCTCTGTGAACACTAAAGCGTTCCCCGATTTGAAAGCGTTGATGGCAACGCTCAAGGCCGAGCAGTTTCACGCCGTCATGATCACCGACCTGCACATCGCCAACTATCCCGAGCCAACCTACCCGCCCTACGATACGGGCCTCGCCGGCGACAACTTCGTCAAGAATCCAGACGGCTCAATCTACTCCGGCAAAGTGTGGCCGGGCCCCAGCGTCTTTCCTGACTTCACGCGCCAGCAAACCCGCGCCTGGTGGGGCACACTCTATCGCGATTTCAAGCACGACGGCGCCGACGGCTTCTGGAACGACATGAACGAGCCATCGGTCTTCAATACGCCCACGGCTACCATGCCGGTCGGCGTGGTTCACCGCATCGACGAGCCGGGCTTTACTCCGCGCACCGCAACCCACGCCGAGATTCACAACGTTTACGGCATGGAAAACTCGCGCGCCACATACGACGGGCTCGTCGCCATCGATCCCAACACGCGCCCCTTTGTGCTCACCCGCGCTACTTATGCGGGCGGGCAGCGTTACGCAGCGACCTGGACCGGCGACAATTCAAGCAGCTGGAACCACCTGCGCATGACCACGCCGATGATCGAGAATCTGGGCCTGAGCGGTTTTGCTTTCACGGGCGCGGACGTGGGCGGCTACGCCGGCTCACCCTCAATGGATCTGCTAACGCGCTGGTTTGAGGTGGGCGCATTCCAGCCCATCGACCGCGATCACACTGAGAAGGGCACGGCCGACCAGGAACCATGGGTCGGAGGTCCTGCGCAGGAGGCCATTCGCCGCCATTTCATTGAAACCCGCTACCAGCTAATGCCCTATCTCTACACCCTCGCCGACCAGGCCTCGCGCACCGGCCTGCCGCTGGTTCGCCCACTCTTTTTTGAGTTCCCCAACGCCGCTTCAGACGGCCACCCCATCGATCTCGACAATGGCGCGACCGGTGAATTCATGCTCGGCCCTGACTTGCTGGTCGCGCCTTCGCCCTACCCCGAAGAGCCCGACGCTTACTCGGTCGAGCTTCCCACTCCGCTCTGGTATGACTTCTGGACCGGCGAGCGAGTCAAGCTTCCGCCGCCCGATCCGCCCGTTCCGGGCGCGCCCGACCGCACCGTCACTTATTCCATCAGTGTCGCGCCAAAACTTGCCGATCTTCCGGTCTTCGTACGCGCCGGCGCCATCGTGCCCATGGAGCCACTGGTTGAGAGCACCACCGAAACGCCCAAAGGCCCCCTCACTCTTCGCATCTATGCCGGAGACAAAGGCGCGGCTGGAGCCAACTGCGCGGGCGAGCTTTATCTGGACGATGGAAAGAGCTTCGACTTCAAGAAGGACGCCTACCTGCGCATGAGCTTCACTTGCCAGGTGGCGAACGATGGCCTGCACCTGACCATCGGCGCGCACCAGGGCTCATATCCTGCATGGTGGAAGGAAATCCGCGCCGAGGTTTATGGATGGAAGCCGGAGAAGGGAACCGTCCTCGTCAACTCGAAGCCGGTTGCGCTCTCTCGCGAGGCACATGGATTCGCATTCACCGTCGCCGACGACGGAAAGGGAATTGAAGCAACGGTTCAATAGCGCCGGCCTCCAGGCCGGTTGTACCGCCGGTCTCCTGACCGGCGGTAGCGTAGGTCTCCAGACCCACGCCTTCACCCAAGATGCCACCAGGCGATCCCAAAGAGATCGCCCGGCTCACATCTCCACTTTGCTTTCAGCTTCTACGGGTTAGCTGTCCCAATCACTTCAAGCCGCACGTTTGCGATGCCGGTTTTCAGCGTGCCAAGCTCCCGGGCCGCCGCGTAGGAGAGATCTACCACGTGGTCCCCTGGCAACTCGCCGCGGTCCGTCACCCTCACCACCACCGACCGGGAGGTGTCGAGGTCCACCACCCTCACAACAGTGCCGAAGGGCAGCGACTTATGGGCGCAGGTCATGGCCATCATGTTGAACCGCTCCCCGCTAGCCGTCTTGCGTCCGTTCAGCACCTTGCCATACCAGGTGGCTATTCCCCTCAGCGCGCTGAATGCGCGAACCGGCTTTTTCGCCGGCGCGGTCACAATCCTTGATTCAACATTTGCTGGTGCGGTTGGGGGAAGGGTTACGGCAGGGCGGGCAAGCGGCGTATATGCCTGCACCGTCAACGTCGAGTCGGCAAAGAAAACGGCGGCCACTGAGAGGGATATTAATGCTCCCGTCACCCAGAACCATGCCGATCGTTTGTCGTTCAGAGTACGCGATTTCTGTCGTTCAACCATCCGCCCATTTTACTAAACTGGACCTCAAAACTCCGGTATTCAGCAAGAGTCTTTACGGTAAATAATTGAAAATAAGGCGAATAAATAGCACATTTTTCGGTGCGTTTTGCGGCTCAACAGGCCCTGAGACGGCAAATAGGTCCCCGGGCGGCATCGGCTTCCACACCCTGTTTACGCGCTGGTTTCCACCCCAGCGCTTTTGCCCGGTCCGTAATCCGCCCCGTGATACAGTGTTTGCAAGGTTCACACCTCTCGCTCCGGGCCCCGTTTTTCCGTCCAAAGGTCCGGTAATCTCGACCGGATATCTGACATGCAGGTCAGTGCAGCTCCCTTTTATGTCTTCCTCGCCGCAGTGTGTCTACTCTACTGGGTGTCGGCTGGCTCTCGGCGTCTCAGGCTCGGGCTGCTGGCGTTAGCTAACCTGTTCTTTCTGGCGCACTTCAGCCTGGTTTACCTCGCGCTTCCGTTCTGCGCCGCCACTGACTTCCTCATCGGCCTCGGGCTCGGCCGTTTCGAGCGCCCAGCCACTCGCAGACTTCTCTTATTTATCTCGCTCGCTGTCAACGTCGGCGTCCTGGCCAGCCTCAAAATGCTTCCTCTCCTAACCGGATCACGCTGGCAGTGGCTCTTCCCGCTGAGTCTATCGTTCTATTGTTTTCAATCGCTTACATACACCATCGACCTTTATCTCGGTGAGATGCAGCCCACCCGCAGTCTGCTCACCTACATCTCCGGCGCGCTCTTTTTTCCATCCATGACCGCCGGGCCCATCCCGCGCATGAAGAACCTGCTCCCGCAGCTTGCCCGCCCCTTCACTCTCACCACTGAAGCGGCCGGCCAGGCCCTGCTGCTCATCGGCATCGGCCTGGTCAAAAAACTCCTCATCGCCGATTTCCTGGCCAACAACCTGGTCAACCGTGTCTTTGACACCCCGGCACTCTACTCCAGCTCCGAAATCCTCGTCGCCGTCTACGGCTACGCGCTCCAGCTTTTCTTTGACTTTTCGGGCTACACCGACATCGCCCGCGGCGCGGCCATACTGCTCGGCATCGATCTGCCCGAAAACTTCCGCCGCCCCTACCTCGCGGCGAACGTCGCCGAGTTCTGGCGTCGCTGGCACATCTCTTTTTCAGAGTGGCTGCGCGACTACCTCTTCGACTTCTTTCCCAAGCGACGCAAGTATCCCGTTGCGTCATACAGCTACGCCTTTGTGCTCACTTTTGTCATCGGCGGACTGTGGCACGGCATCTCGTGGAACTTCCTTATCTGGGGCGCGCTTCACGGCCTGGCGCTGGGCCTGGTTTTTGCGTGGAAACGCAGCCGCGCGGTTCCTTCCCCGGCAATCTGGGCCAAGGTTCTCGGCGGCATCGTTACATTCAATTTTGTCTGCTTTACCTGGATTTTCTTCCGTGCCTCGACCCTCGACAACGCGCTCGCCATTCTGCGCGGCCTGGGCGAGCTCACCTGGTCGCTCGGCAATATCACGCCCGCGTTCGCCGCGGTGCTGGTAATCGCCGCCATATTCCACTCACTGCCTGAAAGCTGGTTCCAATCCTCTTCCGCCCTCGTCGCCCGCATGCCCTTCTGGGCGCAGGGGCTGGCCGTGGCTGCGCTCATCCTCGTCATTCAAACGCTGGCGGGCCGCGGCTCCGCTCCTTTTGTTTATGGCAATTTTTAACCTTTCCGAGCAGCCAATCGCCGACGCGCCAGCCTCCGGTCCGGCTGGCTCACCTGCGCCTGCGTCAAAGCCGCACGGCAGCCGCTTTCCATTCAAGACCGCGCTCGCTATCGCTGTTGTGACTGCGCTGCTCATCGGCTGGCGGCTCAAGGTCGACCCCGGCAAGGGCCTCGATCCGGCCATCATCACCGACGCATTCAGCATCCGCTGGCCCAGGCGTCCAGCTCCGCCCGTCCCGGTGCCGCCGCGGATTGAGGCTTCAAAACTGCCCGCATCCAGTCCCGTCTTCGTCGACGACTCCAACAACCTCGACTCATTTTTTGCCAGCCTTTACAAGCTCGAGCAGGGCCAGGACGGCGTAGTTACCATCCTCCACTACGGCGACTCGCCCACCACCGCCGATCTCATCACCGGCGACATTCGCGCCCAGATGCAGGCGCGCTTTGGCGATGCCGGCCGCGGGTACACGCTGGTTGCCAAGCCATGGGCCTGGTACGGCCACCGCGGGGTCGAAATGACGAGTTCCGGTTGGAAGATCCGCACCGGGGTGGGTCTGATCCGCGAAGGCATCTACGGGCTGGGCGGCGCTGCCTTTGAGGGCAAGCCGGGAGCATGGAGCAGCTTTCGCATCACCGAATCGGCGCAATCTGTCGTCAATATCGAGTACCTCGCCCATCCCGGCGCCGGTTCGTTCATTGTCTCGGCCGATGGCAATCAAATCGCTTCTCAGTCCACCGCGGCCGACACGCAATCCGCGGCATTTCTCAGCGCCGCCATTCCTCCCGGAACCAAAGTCGTCTCCATTCAGCCCTTCGCCGGCGATGTCACTCTCTTCGGCGTCGACTTCCGCCGCGGTCAAAAGGGCCTGCTCTACGACAGCCTTGGCCTCAATGGCGCAACCACCAGTGTGCTGGCCCGGGTGATGCAACCGGAGATCTGGAAGCAGGAGCTCGACCATGCCGGTCCGGCGCTCGTAATCGTCAACTACGGTTCGAACGAAAGCAGCTTCGGCAAGTTCGTCCACACTCAATACGCCAACGAGCTGCGTCGCGCCATCGCGCGCATCCGCCAACTCGAGCCTGGCGCGTCCATCCTCATCATGAGCCCCATGGACCGCGGCGAGCGTACCGGACTCGACGAGATCGAGACCATGGAGACGATCCCCGAGATTGTGGCCATTCAGCGCCAGGTTGCAGCAGAAACGCACTGCGCGTTCTTTTCGACTTACGACGCCATGGGCTCAAGCGGCACTATGGCGCGCTGGTACACTGCATCGCCGCGACTGGTTACCGCCGACCTGTTGCATCCAACTCCACAGGGCGCAACCATTGTGGCCGGGCTTTTCCTCGGTCAACTCTCCCTGCGCTATGATCGGTGGAAGATGCAACACGGAATCGCGGTGCCTGCCGCCCCAGCAGCGCCTGCTGCCAAACCCGCCACAATCAATGCCGCATTGAATGCGGCGGCCGCCAGCCGTACCCGTGGCAAGAAGGCCGGTACGAAGTGAGCGCAGGTTTCTCCAGGGCAATCAAGCTTGTTGTGGCGCTCGCTGCGCTTATGGCGATTGCGGCCGTTTCGCCGGCTCAAAGCACTGCGCCGGCGCACGCAAAAACGCACACCACTCCCGCAACCAGGCACGCGGCCACCACAACCTCAAAATCCCGCACCACGCATTCGGCCCATTCCGCCGCAACCCGCGCACACCACCGCACGGCTGTTCACTATTACGTGCAGCGCGTCAATCCGGCCCGCCGCGCCGAAATGGTTGACGAGATCACAGACCGGCTCAAAAAGCCCGAAGACCACGCCATTGCCTTCAGCACGGCGCTCGATGGTTTCTTCGCCGATCTCGCCGCGTACCAGGACTCGCGCAAAGATAGCGCTGCCCCCACCAGCACTGTCCGCGTGCTGCAATGGGGCGACTCGCATACCGCAGCCGACATGTTTACCGGCGAGGCGCGCCGCGTCTTCCAGAGTCAGTTCGGTGATGGCGGCATCGGGTTTGCCTACGCCGGCCATCCCTTTGCCGGGTACCGCATCTTCGGCTCGCACCACGGGCAATCCGCCGGCTGGAAGACCCAGGGCACGCACTTTCTGGCTCTCGGCGATGGCGAACTTGGAATGGGTGGCATCAGCATCACGGCCACGCGCACCGGAGAGTGGATTTCGCTCGATGCCAGCTGCACCAGCCTCGATCTCGAGTTCCTTGCCCAGCCTGGCGGCGGCAGCCTGAGCTTTACCGACAACGGCGGCGACCCGGTGCAGGTTGACACCGCAGCCGACGCAATCGGCCCCGGCTCGTTCCACTACACGTGCCCGGCCGGCGATCACCATTTCCTGCTCACTAAAGCCGACAGCTTGCCCGTCACACTGCTTGGCTGGGTTGCCACGCAGCCCGGCGTCACCTGGGAGGCGATCGGTATCAACGGCGCGGAGGCTCCGCTCATTCTGCGCTGGGACCAGAAGCTGTTCGCCCAATACATCAAAGACAATTCACCCGCGCTTGTCGTGCTGGCCTACGGCACCAACGAGGCCGCCAGCAAAGATTGGGACGAAGAGAGCTACCGCACCGCCTTCGCCAACATCATCGACACCATTCACAGTTATGTGCCTGAGTCGTCCATCCTGGTGCTTGGCCCGGCCGATCGCTCCACCATGCAGCGCCATGCCTGGCGCACCTTTGACGGCACCGACAGAATTGTTGAAGCCCAGCGTACCGTTTGCCGCACGCACGGCTGCGCGTATTGGGATTGGCAGCAGCGCATGGGCGGCGACGGTTCAATGCAGCAGTGGGCCTACGCCGGTTGGGCGCAACCTGACCATACGCACTTTACAGGCGACGGATATCGCGCCCTCGCCGACGCACTGATGGCTGACCTGATGGCCAGTTATCAGGCCTATGAAGAAAGCAACTCGCCCACCACCCAGACAGCCGTAAAGGGAGAGAAAGATGGAAGTGCAAACACGAATCCTTAAGGTTCTGAACACCATCACCAAGAAAGAAGTCGGGGCGGGGAAGGACGTCGGGCCGGCCCCCGAGGATTCGCTTTTCGTATCAGGCCTGCTCGATTCATTTGCGCTCACTGACTTCGTGGCCGGTCTCGAAGAGGAGTTCGGCATCTCCATTCCCGACTCCGATCTCTCGGCGCGCAAGTTCGATACGCTCAACAAGGTAACGGCCTACGTATCGGCCAAGTTAGGCTGATCGATGTCTTTTCTCAACGCCTTCGGTTCCCACCTGCCAGACCGCCGCGTCAGCAACGCCGAGATCTCCGCGCTGGTTGGCACAACACCCGAGTGGATTCTCGATGTCTCGGGCATTGAAGAGCGCCGCTACGCCGCTGACTCCGACACCGTCGCTTCACTCGGCCTGCTTGCCGCGCAAAACTGCCTGGCGAATGCTGGAAAAACAGCTGCCGATCTCGGCATGATCCTGGTTGCTTCGGGCTCCGCGCCACGATTCAGCCCCGGCCCGGCCAGCCAGATTGCAAACGGCCTCGGCCTCGCTGCCACTCCCGCGTACGATATTCCCGTTGCCTCATGCGGCTCGCTGATCGGCCTCGCGCTCGCCGC
>JBEKCW010000035.1:0-20476 GCA_050014675.1 Occallatibacter sp.
CATTGGCCACCGGCGGAAGGAAGCGCTGCGTATAGGTGACTCGATAGAGCAGCCGCCACGGAATGGACTGATTACCCTGAGCCGAGCGCATGGCCACGGCGTCGGCGTCGGGGCTGTTGGCCAGCCATACCTGGTCGATAACCGTGTTCCAGAACTCGTCGGAGTTGCCCTGGGAGGGTTGGAGGAAGAATGTGTAGGTGCGAAAGAGGCTGACCTTTCCGGGACGATCGTATGGTTCAAGGTTACCGGCGATGCCATCGGCATTGCCGGTGGTGTACGCAGGCTGGGGCTGCATGTAAGCCTCGCTGTCGTCAATGTTGTCAGAGAGTGGCAGGCCCGCGCCTGATGTCACCGAAGGGACGATGTTGTAAACCAAGCCGTCTGAGCCGATCACGAGATTGAGGCCGCTTTGGTTGTTGGGGTTGAACGTCGAGTTGAAGTTCATCACGAAGTGGGCGTCGTTTGAGGAGGCATAGCGCATCTGCGTATCGCTCTCGATGCCGTCGAACGTAGCAGCAATATCAAAGGACTGCGTTCCCGAGGTGGTGTAGGTGTATTTGGCAGTGCTCTTCGGAGTGTTGGTCCATTGAAATTTGCTCTCGCACATGATGGTGAACAGGCTCAGCTTTAGATCGAAGCCGTTCATGGTGGCGTCGGAGCTGATGTTTGACGTGACATACACCGACTCGTAAGTGGTGGTGTACGTATGCTTCACTTCCTGCGTGCCGCCGCGCGACGACCAGACATACTCGTTGTAGAAATCGAGCCCGGGCAGCAGAGACGGATCACTGCCGGACAGCGGCGAGCCATTGCTGAACGTTGGATCGCTGGAGAGAGCGCCCCCCGCGGTTTGATAAATGGCGAGGGAGTTGAAGGATTCCTGATCGATCTGCTTCTTTATCTGGTAGGCCTCAATCACTCGCATGTAGCTGGCATTGTGACCTACTTCTCCTTGTGAGAAATTTCCGTCGTAGAGCACTTGCATCTGGCCGGTCGAGGTGGTGTAGGCCTGCGACCCGTTAGGCAGCGTCGCAGGATTGTATGTGTAGCCGATTACGCCATCCAGCACTCCGGGACGAATGTATTTGCTGCTCATGCGGAAGGAGACGATGTTAAGGTCCGGCGGAATCTGCGTGTTCGGGATGCTCACAAAGCCATAGACCGTGTTGGTCTGGATCAGCGTCTGCTGATAAACGTCCAGCGTCTGCGAGACGACGAAAGCTATCCCGTAAGGCGATGGAGCAAACATGCGCTGGCCAAACTTTTCTTCGGTCGGTGCAGTCTTGGGAAGCGGGCTGGGTGGATTCGATGCGGTGAATCCGCCAATATTTGGATCGGGCAGGATCGCGGTCTTCGAGCTAGGCGTGCCTGCGGTGTTGCTGGTCGTTGTAAGTGCGTTCAGACTGGCCATGAACTGGTCATTGGTGTAGGGCAGCATGGCGCCCTGCATTTTGACCGTAAACTTGTTTGACTCGTCCAGTTTGACGGTCGACGTTTCCTGCGTATTCACGTCGCCGGTTGTCGAGGTGGTTTCGTCGCCGATGAAAGCAGCAGTCAGGTCAACCGCTGCCTTCTTGTCAAAGTTAAGTCCAAAGCCCACGGGGGCAAGAGTGGTGTCGAAGCCGAAGCCCGCGCCGTAGTTGATCGATTTCGTAAACTGGCTCTGCGTCGAGTTATCGTCGGACTCCTCGTACTTCATGGTGATCGATGTCGGGGCGGTGAAGGTGATTGAGGTAGCACCCGTGTAAGAAGGCTTGTTAGTAAGGTTCGCCATCGGCGCAGGAGGCGCGCCCTCGATGTAGCCCAGGATCTGCACATTCCCCTGCTGCTGCGATACCCACGACAGGCTGAGGTCGCCAACCTTTTTACCCGCATACAGGGTAAGCACCGAGTCCTTGATGTAGACCCACGCCTCGTTGATTTCGCCGGCCAGTGTGCCGGTGGTGGTGTTGAGTGTGACCGAGTAGGTGGTGAGCCCCGGCGGCGTATCGCACAGCGTCAACGCCACGCCCGGCGGAGTGTAGAGATTCGGCGTGATGAGTGGACCGCAGCGGCCAACAGCCGGGCAACCTGAAAGATCGAGGGACGCGTTGGTGAAAACAAGGGCAAGCGACGCGTCGTTCTTGACCGGAATATTGTCAATGTACTTCTTCATGGTGAGGTCCGGGCTCCACAGCGGCGGCTGCGTGGCGAGTGAGGCGTTGAGCGCGGGAGCCATAAATGAGCCGGGCAGATAGACGACCAGAGTAGGCTCGCTGGTCACGACCAGGTTGCCGAACATGTCATCGATAATCTGGTAGGCCTGGCGGGCCATCTGCCAGATGCTGATCTCCTGAAGCATGTAAATGCCGGCGTTGAAATTCAGCAACGATGTGCCGGCGGTGTATCCGGTCATCGAAGCCGGAGCATTCTTGACCGGGACCATGGTGAGCGGCAACGCGACGCCGTCAATATAAAGCGTTGTGCCTTCGAACTCGTGGCCGGTGAGCGGCGCAAGATATGCCAGGGAGTTATTGGTGGAGATGGCAACGGTAGTGTTGTCGATGAGATTGTTGACAACGCCGTTGGGATCGTACGCGGCCTGCCAGAAGCCAAGGATGCCGGCCTGATTGAGTTGCTCTGAGTTGGCATTGGCGATGTCGACTACTCCCGCGCTGGTCGTGATGCCGTCGGCGTTGATTGCGGTGTTGAAAAGATACACATCTCTGATGTTGCAGCCGGTTGTGCCGCCGGGGGGCACCGATGTTCCATTGTCATCGTAGGCCTGGCCGATGAGCAGATTCGCCGCGCCCGTGGGATTGACGATGAGGCCGGTATCGCTTGGCACCGAGTTGTTGGTGGTCACTGAGGTCCATGTGCCGAACGTGCCGTCGTCGTTGACCGTTCGCACTGAAATGGTCACGGTGTAACTTGAGCCCGCGCTCGAAAGGTTCTGCAACTTGGTAAGGAAGTTATCCATCGCCGGCGTGGCGCTTGGGGTGTTGGGTGCGATCTTTGAAACGCTGATAGTGCCCGGGGATTGGGTAGGAATCGCAGACGCGCTGAAACTGGTCCCGTTCGCGGTCGCCGGACCCAGGATGCTCACGTTGAAGGGCGGAGCGTAAGGATCGGCGCTGTCGTCGTTGCCGGTTGGGCTGGTTGTATTTTTGACGATGATGACCTGGAAGAACTGGTCGGCCTTGATAGGCGGACCCGTGAATACGGGGCTGATGGTCGAAGTGCCATCGGTGATTTGCAGAGTAACCGCGCCGCCGGACACGCCGACCCGATAAGACATGGCGGTATAAGGCGAGGTAGAGCCGTTCGCGGTTCCCTTGTAAAGCAGTCCCTGCGTGGTGTTCACATCGGACATGCTGAACGTCATCGCGATGCTGAAGTCGCGAGTGAAGTTGAAGTCGTCTGCCTGCACGACCTGGAATCCAGCGCCGTTGCACAGCATGGTATAAGGCTGCACATAACTCAAAGCGAAGTGCTGCCAGTTGGATGAAATGACGGGCGGCGTTGGCGTCGTCGTCATGACGGAGTTGTTGATTCCGACATAGATGACCGGATTTTGTTGCGCATTGAGCTCAAAGTCGACGTCGATAAAGTAGACGCTCGGCGTGCTGGTGCTGGCGGAGTAAGTAAATGGGTGATAACTGGACGGCATGGCGAGCGGAAGCGAGTGCCAGAACTCCAGGCTGAAGTCACCCTGGGCGCCGATAAGAGTGTCGACCAGCGGACTGCTGGAGGTAACTGGAGTTTTATAGGCAGCGGCGAAGCTTTCGCTGGGCGTCACGGTCTCCGCGACGAAGGTGGTGAAAGCGTTATAGCCGCCGGTCTCAAAAGTGAGCGGTGACGATGGCACGAAAGTGAAAGGGCCGGCCTGCATGAATGTCGGAAGCACAGTGGGGACATCGACCTTGACCAGGTTGGCATTGGTACCTGGGTTGTAGAGGATGTCGTACAAGGTGGTGATTCCGGTAGCGCCGGTGACCATGAACTGGAATGTTCCCGTGGGTGACTGAATCACGTTGACGGGCTGCGCTGTAAATCCATAAACCAGGCCGAACTGCGTCTCAAGGGGAAGGTTCGATGTCGCGGCCCACATGTTTCCAGGGTTGATGCCTGAAGGCGTGGGAGCGCCGGCGGTGGTGCCGTCAGTAACCATGTAAGTGGTGCCACTTAGATTGAAGACCGCCAGTTGTTGCTGATTCGGCGTCGGCAGCGATGCGTAAATCGCATATGACTTCTGCACGGCCACGTATACGCCCTCTGACTCAACCATCGTGTACATGACATTTTTGTAAAGGAAGAAATCCGCATTGCCCGATTGGGGTACGCCGGCGTAGAGGTTCAGGATAGTGGGCGTTACAGTGGTTGCGCCCGCCGTGACGGTGCCAATGGGTACGACCGTGCCTGCGTAGTTGCCTGGCGACGGAGCAGTCTTGACGATGGTGAAGACGAGGCTCGAGTCGAGCTTGAAGGTCAACCCGGGCTGCGCGATCATGTAGCTCTTGGTGCCGGTAACCGTCAGTAGGTTGTAAGAGGCGTCCTCAGTGTATTTATAGATCAAGCCGCCGAGGGTGAAAGTCGAGTTAGGAACAGGCAGCCCGTTTTGCACTGTCACGTCCGTTGAAATCGGCGACACGTTGTTATTGCCGACGATGGCGTGGGGCACGCGATTGGAGTCAATAACGTAGTTAAAGCCGTTGATGCTGAACATGGTCGGGTTCGGCAGCAGCGTGTGGGGAACTTTGTTGTTGTCAGTCACCACCAGGGCGACGGGATTGAGCGTGAAGGTGGAGTTGCCCATGAAAAACGTGGGCGACAGGTAAATTGAAAACACTCCGACGACCGATGCCGAGTCGTATATGTTGAGGTCGGCGAAAGTAAACTTGCCCACCGTGGCATCAAATGGATTGGTGAGCTTGAAACTCGAGCTCGTAATCGGGATCGAAGCCTTTCCCTGCCCGAGCAGCGAGCCGGTGCTGACGGTGCTGTAGGTAATGATGTAGACATCGTCATTGACCGAGATTATGTTCTTGCTCGGCTGCACGACGAATGTGGCGACTACGGCCACTGGCAGATTGTTCGCGTCGAGCTGAAGCGTGTAAGTAACATTGGGATCGGTGAGCTTGAAGGTATTTGCCGTGAGGAACGGGATGGCCGCGATGGAATCGCCGACCACGAAGCAGGAAATGTAATTCGCTCCGACGGGCGTGCCTGTAATCGTGTAGAGGTTGCCGTTTATCTCAAAGGAGTTGCTGTTAATGGGGATGCCCGTTCCACCGCTGGACAGATCGACCTGATCGATATTGACGGTGAAGATATCTGAGCCGACCGTGGAGACGCCCGCGTTGACGTTGGCGCCGGAGATGACCGGGAAATAAACTCCCACGTTGCTGTAGTGGATGAGATAGGTGTTTCCGTCGGCGGGAATAAAGGCGAATTGGGCCGTTTCGGGAAGATAAGAAAGCGCCTCGACCAGGCTGCCGGTTTCATCGATGTAGTAAGTGACGCCTGTCATGAGATCGATGAAGAACTGGTTGGAGTAGGGAAACTCGACCGTGATTGGGTTGTTCCCGCTGTCATCGAACGTAAAGCTGACGCCGTTTACTGTGTCGGTAAAGCTGAACTGTGAACCGCTGACAACACCCGTGAACGGAGTCGGCGTGTGCCGGCTGTCAGACACCGATGTGCCCGTTACGGTGTAAGTGACATTGACGCCTTCATACGGAACTGTGAATTGTCCCGTGGCCGAGTTATATGTGAGTCCGGCGGGCTGAATGCTTGCGAGGCCGGTTGTGGCGTTGAGGCTGTAAGTCAGTGCGCCGGCTGTCAGAGTCTGTGGTGTCCCCGCCGCGCCCAGAGTCGCCTGATTAGTAGCTCTCACAACATTGACCGCATTGACCGTGTAGACGGTGTTTCCATCAACCGAAAACTGATCGTCGTTGGAGAGCACGTATCCCTTGGTGACGGTCGTGGTCCCCACCGTGTAGGCAATGCTGGAGGCGGAGGTGGTGGTAGGGACGATGAAGCGGCCGTTGACCATGGGCCAGTAAGGGCCGGCAGCATCGGTGTAGGCAATTGGCATGTTCACCGTGTAGGTTGTGGCGCCGACAGCGAATTGGCTATTCAGAACGGGATATATGTTCGGTGGCACCTGGCTGTCGACAGCCATGCTCACGCCGGTTGTAACCACAACCGAGGCAACAAAGGAATATGTGGAGCCGGAAATCGTGCAGAGATAGATGGTGTTGCTTGAGTCGATGAAACTCACCGTGGCGCCGTCGACCAGGCAGACATAGCCGATGTTAGTGACCGGGTCGACAAATTCACCGCCCGTGATCTGACCACCGGAAGCGGTGAGTGTAGTAACAACAACCGGGCTGGCGCCATAGGTCAAGGAGGCGACACTGACCGTGTTTCCGCCTACGGTGATGGAAAACTGAAGCGGAATAGTAAATATCCCGGTGTTGATGGGGAAGACGTTGTAGATATTGCCGGACGCGGTGTCCAGGTCGGCGACCGAGATGTTGACGTAGTAAGTAGCGCCGTCGGCGCCCTGGAAATACGGCGCCGTGATAGTTCCGAGACCACTGTATATCTCGTAGCTGTTGCCCTCATTCACTGCGGTGTTACCGCTCAATGTATAGGTGAGACCTTTGTTGGAATCGGTGAATTGATTATTGGTGATCGCGTAGTAGTTTTGGCCGTCGAATGCGGCGATATCCGTAGGACGCCCGAAGTAGATGGTCTGGCTGCCGAACGCAAATTGCGTGGTGACGAGCGGTCCACTGGGCTGTGCGATGTAAGTCTTGCCGGGTCCGGCGGCAATGGAGACGCCATCGGTGCGGAGCGAGTACGTCAGCGCGGACGTAGTGAACTGACCCAGCAGGGCTGTGCCGGTGATGAGGTAGTAGTTAGTGCCGTCGAATGCACCGAGTGCATTCACAGAGTAGGTAGAACCGTCAGTAAAAGTCGGCGGAGTGGCAGCGGACAACGCCAGAGGCGGAGCAACTGACACGGTTCCGTCGAGGCCGATGTTGAAGGTGGATGTGCCGTCGACAAAGGTGCGATAAGTAAGTATGGGATAAGTGATGCCGTCGCCGACCACCGTGGTGTTGTTGATCAGATACTCGATTTTCCCGATGTTGACGGTTGTGGCGTTGGGTTCGGTGGTGACGGTAAAGCTGTTGTTGGCGGTGGTAATGGTGTAAGTAAAGCCTGAAGTCGTAAGTGGGTAATTCAATCCATTGCCGACGATCTGGCCGTTGAGCGTGTCGAGCTGGTAGACGTAGTTCTCCATCACGATCACGTTGGCCTGGGTAATGTTGAATTGCCCCGAGATGGTTGCCCCACTCAGCGTAGCGCCCTTGAGCGTAATGGTGTACTGCACGCCGTCAAGAATGAACTGGGTGTTCGTGGCAGTCATCGCGATCGTATTGCCGCCCCCGACCACGGTGTATGGCTGCACGTTGGTGTTGATGATGTAGATGGCGCCGTTGATCGAGAACTGATAGGGGTTAATGGGATAAGTCTGGCTGTTGCCCGTCACGCTGAGGTAATTGCCGAGGGGATCCTGATTAAAGCTATAGAAGTTACCGCCCAGGGTGAACATCTGCGGCGCCGTCATGAGCGCATAAGTGGCTGGTGACCCGAGCATCGAGGCCGAATACGGGAACATGGGCGTGCCGTTGATGGTATAGGCCTCGTTGCTGAAGCCGATGACGTAGCCGTATCCACTGTAGGAAGCGAAGACCAGGCCGGTCTGAAGCGGCACGGTCGCCGTGGTCGCATTTTGCGTGATGGTGACGGTGCCCTGAATGGGGTTGTATGCGTAATCGTGTCCTATAACGCCGGTCGCGATGACGTTCAATAATGCCGGCTGGTTGAAGACATCGATCTCGACCGGCGTTCCGCCCGCGGTCATGGTAAATGGGGTGAGTGTGATGGGGCTGGGCGCTTCGTTTGCCAACGGGGCATCGAGGTCGGCATAGGTCACGGTGTAGATGCCGCCGATCATGGGGTTGAAGGTGAATTGGGTGCGATCGACTGTTACGTGCGCGTTGTCTGGTCCGAACTGGAAACTCTTTCCGCCGACGACGAGACTGTAGCGCGAAGTGATGCCGTCTGAAAGAGTGGTGCTGAGGTTCACGGTGTATGAATTGCCGTTCAGCGTGAACTTGGGCAGAGTAACGACCACGTAGATGAGATTGAGCGGGTCGGTGGCGTCGATAAAATACTGTCCGCCGGCTGCGGCTGCGGTTTTACCGGTGGAATCGAAAATGGTGTTACTAACTGCGTTGAAAGTGTAGTAGACCTGGTCGTCGGCCTTCATGGTGGTGCCGGGCGTGGGGTTGGTGATGAGCGCCGGAGGCACCGCTCCCGATCCCTGGAAGACGCGGCTGAACTGCGTGTTGATGAGCCCGCCAAGGCCGCAGCCGCCAAATACACCCGGGCCGGGATTCACGGGATCGGTCGCCCGCGGTATGAATAATTGCTGGCCTGGGAACTGCAGCACCGGAATGGATGTTTGCATATCGAGGCCATGGGAGATGGAGCCGTAAAAAGGCACGGATTTGCCGGACTTGGCGCTATAGGGAACGATCTGGGTCGAACCGGCGATGGCGTAGGTGACCGCGCCCGAGTAAATCTGCGTGATCTGCACAGGCTGGTGACCCGCACCCATCACGTTGAGGGTGTAGCCATTAAAGCCGGGAGGTCCAATAATGGGATTGGCCGGCGCCTCTCCACCGACAGCCTGGATGGGAATGTAGGCCGGCGGCTGGCCGGGACTCGACGGGCCCGTGGTGGCGTAAATCAGGTTCGAGAGCTTGTTGATATTTGCAACGAGGTCTTGCGGGTTGACGTTGTTCGGCGTCTCGGGAATGATCGGCGTGGCGCTGAGGTTGGCAGGTGCGCCGAGAGTAACCTTGAGCGCGAAGCTGTTGGTTTCAATAACACCGCCGTTCGGTGAGTAGAGAACATAGGTATATAGCTCGTTGTAATTGCCGTCACTGTCGACGTAATAGCTGGCCACCTTGGTGCCGGTACCTGAGCCGTCGTCGACCAGGCACATGGCGTAGCCTTGGTCGATGAGCTCGAACGCTCCATCCTCGAGAGTGTTGTAGTGATCGCGCGAGAAGATGAAGAAATCGTATTTAGTGGGCAGGCCATAGAGGGTTGTCGAGCCGGCGGGGTTGCTTCCGATTGAGGCCACGTTGCGGTCGGCCTTCTTGCTGAGGAAGACTGAGCCGGTGACGCCGTTCTGCAGATGCAGGCTGGCAGAGACGACCGAGCTAAAGGTGTCAACCAGGCCGAGTGCATCGGGACGCACGGGGTTCTGAATGCTCAGCAGCAGCGAGCGGGTGCGATTGCTAAACCCGGGGTCGACGATGGACGGCGGGACATTGGGAATGAAATTGGGCAGCCCGGGACCGGTGAAGGTGTCATAACTCAAGTTCCAATACTGGCGCGGGAGGCTTACATCGGGGTTATAAAAAGCCACGTCCTGACCCATGGCGTTGGCAATCTGATCGAGCAGTGGAACCTGCGAGGGTAGAACGTCATCCACATCGAAGTGATCGGGGCTGGAGAAGCTGTACCCGGCGGCGCTGAGGTAGCCGTTGAGGAACACCACGCCCTTGGTCGACTCAGTGGAGTTGTAGGGCGACAAGGTGCCAAGATCGTTGTTGTTGTAGTCAAACAGCACGCCGATGAGCATGTTCGCGGTGGAAGAGACAGCAGAAATAAAGCCGGTGCCGACCTGGTCGTTGGCGAGCGCTGACTCCTCGACTTTGTAGACCACACCCGAAAGAGACTGGATGCTGTTGACCGACATGCCCAGATAGTTGCTGTCGATGGGCGTAATCACTGGCCGGTTGTGCAAGCCATACACGATATTGGGCGCGTCCATCTCAGGGCCGCTGGTGAGCAACTGCTGGGCGTTGATGTTGGTGGGTGGCAGATTCTGCGGCAATGGGTTGGCGGTGCGCCAGCAGATGCCCTCCTGGATTTGGCCATTAGTCAGCGCGAGTATCTGCTGCTTAGGCTGGATCGGATACTTGTGAGTAAGATCGTTGGGCGTGAACAGCACCGCAAGCGGATCGTAAACGAAGTGCAGCTTCTGCAGGCTGAGCACCGGCATGCCCTCGACGTCGAGGTTGTAGCCGTCGGTATAAGCGACCCCATTCGCCTTCGCGCCTGGTTGCGCGACGATTTCAGCGTAGATGAATGTCCACAACTGCTGGCCGAGGAAGTTCGAAAGGTCCGCGACAAATTTTTGAGTTGAATCGATCTCAGGAATGGGAATAAAGATGGTCGGAGCGTAGAAGGTTTCATTAGTGATGCTGGTGAAGTCGAGGTTATCGAGGCTGTCGACCATGGTTGTGGGCGTGTAGCTGGCGCCGAAGTATTGCAGGCCGCTGCGCTTGTAGCGGGCGCCCTGTGCGAGCTGCAGGTTACCGCTCGTTGAGGGAACGAGGGTGTCGATCAGCAGACCTGAGCTGATGCCAGTGGAGCCGATCAGTCCCAATGGATAGGCGTTGGCGACCACGCGGATGAGGTAAACAAGATTGTTGTAAGGGATCACCTGGAACGGCTGGTTGATCGCGTTAAATCCGGAATCGCGATTCAAGAAGCCGCTCGTGTCGCTCAGCAGGCCTCCTTCGAGATTGGTTACCGAGGTCTGCGTGGCGCTTGCCTGCCCTGCGATGTAGATATCCGTTGGAAATTGCAGAGGCTGCACCGTGCCGGTCTGCAGGTCCGCTGTTCCTGCGGTAGCGTTGATTGAGAAGTTGTAAAACTGCGGGGTGCCGTACTCGGTGGAGAGCCCGATCACGTAGGGTACATTGCCGACAGAGATGGTCTGCGCCGCGGCATATTCAGCTTCTGAGAAGGTGTGCGTGAGTGCGTACAGATAGGCGGGTTGGCGTTTGTCGACGGTAAATGGCGCGTCAAGCCGGAAGGGTATGAGGTCTCCTCCGCCAAATGCAAGATAAATTGACGTACCCGCGGGCTGGGTGGCCTGCATTAGCAGACAATCTGCGCTCCAGTTCTGGCGGCGGCACACAAAAAACGGCAACGGCTCTGTCGGCTCGATAAATGAGATCCCCGACAGATTGAACCTCGATGATTCTGAACTTATATCGACGCGCGGCGCTGCCTTTTCAACTGAAGCGCTGAGACTCATCATTGTCGAGAGCTCGCCAAAGAGGCTGGCCGGACTGAAAACAGCAGTCGGCCCGGCGGCGTACGGCAGATTGGTATAAACATAGGACTCGGACGCGCTGATTTGACTCTGGCCGGATTGAGCACCGTAGGGGCTGAAGTTGAGATTGTCGAAGTTGTTTGAGCTGTCGTAAACGGAATAGAGATAGCCGAGATTGAGCTGGTTGGTTTGGCTTAGAACATTCTGGTAGGCGTTGTTCAGGTGGGCCAAGTGACCGTACTGGTCGTGCACCATCGACGGCACGATGATGGACATGTTGTAGCAAGTGAGGGTGTTGAGAAAGACGACGCGAACATAGAAGGGATCGTAGTCCGCATTTTCGGTGGTGTAAGGAATCTGATCGGGAATGTTGAGATCGGCGCCAACCACTTCCACCAGGTAAGCTTCTCCAGTAGCCGAGTTATAGATAGAGAATCCGTAGATGTTGTCGTAGTCGCGGCTCGCAGCCTCGTCTCTTTGCTCGCCCGATGCGAAGCTTCGAGCTTGAGTGACGTCAACCTGAGGAGTCATGGCCTTGGTGACGCCAAGCGCGGCAAAGCTTTCCTGCGCCTGTTGAACAGCCAGGCTCTGCTTTGCGGCGAGCCCCTTTGCGGTTGCTCCGGCAATGGAGTTGGGAGCGAGATTGGTGACGGTCTGGCCGATCACAGCGGACGCGACGATGCTTGTTGCCGCGGCGGTAGTGGATGGCGCAGACGCATCTCCCGTTGCAGTTACACCCGCAGTGTAAGGATTGTCGAGTTGGAGTGCCGCGGGCACAGTGATCCTCTCCGCGTCCAATGCGCTGGGAGCCTGCACGGTTTTAGCCGGAAAAGTTGTGCTCAACAAGCTGAGAATCGTATTCGCGATGTCTGTGAGCTGCCCCTGATCGATCGATTGAGTGGTTGTATCAAAAGGAAATTCGAAGATGGGCCGCACCGTCATGATGGTGTTATCGGTATCGAGATACAGCTGCATCGGTTCCTGGGCCTGCGAGGTCGCAAGGCCTATTCTCACGGTGTCTGCCTCGGCGGTGCTGAGACGGTCGGCCTGTGTTTCGCCGGTGTAGCCCACATCGATGTAGGGATTGTGACGGTTGGCGAACTGCCAGTACTGCGACCCCGGCCAGAAGACCGGCGGGTACGGCAGTTTGGTGAGATCGATATCCATCCCTTCAAGATTGATGACGCTCAGCATGTAGCGCGTTGTGCCGATCACCACGCTGTCATCTTCAGGCACAAAGACGTATTGAAGCACCGGGCCCATCTGCACCTGGCGAACCAGGCCCATAAGCACCTTGCAGGGCGCGAACGCCTGCGAGCTTGTGTCGTCGGGCGAGGAATTGATGACGGCGCTGGCCAGCAAAACGTTGCTGGAACTGAGCGAGCCAATGGCGCTGGTATCGACGTTGATATTGGAATAAACGAAGAGCGAGCTGTCTGTAATCTGGAGCTGATAATCGGGAACGCCGCTGGCTTGCGCGTCCAGCGTCACTGTACCGTTAAAGCTTGCGCCGGTAAGCTGCGTGGGAACAACGGTGAGGAAGACAGGCACCATCCATACCGTCATCCCGGTTGCCCCGCCCAGGAAGCTGCCGAAGTAGACTTCACCTTGCTGCGGGTTCGAGTTGTTGCCCGCCGTAGGATTAGGCACGGCGATGTCGGAGCCAAGCACAGTCTGCGTTGCGTCAACGATGTCGTACTCACAGCTTCCATCGCCAACGGTGAGGCGAACGCTGTAGCTTGCACCCTGCTGGATGCCGTAGCTGCCGACCGCGGGAGCCGGCAGAGTGAGTGACAGCTTGGGGTAGAGCGTGACGGACGTTATCGACGACGAGTACATCACTGAGCCGACGAATGTGAAGGCCGCGTCCGCCGTACTCTCCGTTACGACCGATGTCACGGTGGAACCGTCGGAGCCGCGGACAGAAAGATTTTGTCCGGTCAACGAGAGCACATATGAGATGCCGGCGTTGAAAGTGACTCCCGCCGCGGCGATGGCGAGACTGTATGGAGCCACTGAGGAAAGTGGCGTGCCCGGATTGAAGAGGTTGACAATAACGCCCGCGGTCTCCGCGTCAAGCGCCGCGCCGGAGCCCAGATTCTGCTCCATAAAGCGAGTGCCGATTTCAACGCTGGTGATGCCCGTGCCAATGAGCGCTTCTTGCGGGATGGATGCGGTGAGCCCCACCTGAATCGTGACAGGGCTTTGTTGAACAGGCGGGGGATTGTTGGCGGCGCCTCCGATGGGCGTGGTCGCAATGAGGTTGGTGGAGTGGGTGGAAATCATCCCCTGCGCAGTTGTTGCCGTCGCCGGTGGAGCGGTCGCGTCAGCCACCCTTGCCTCAGCGCTGGCGGCCGCAGCCGCTTTTCGGCCCCTCACCTTCGCCACTTTGGGTTGAGGCACGTTCAACTGCGCGCTGGCCTGGCTTGCATCTGCAGCCTGAGCGGCACCGGTCTTTTCTAAAGAGTTGGCATTCGGGGCCCCGGCGATGGAGATACTGAACGCCGGAGGTGTCGTGGTGACGGTTGCGATAACAGGCACGGCCAGTTGCTCGACAAGGCCGGCAGCGGGTGTCGAACTCATGTCAAAGTCGAGCGCGGAAGTGGTGACGCTGAGACCGACACCGGTATCTGCGCCCTTCGCCGAGATGGCGTCATCAAGAATGGAGACTAACCGATCAATTGAAAACAGGTACGCGGCCTGGATGAGACTGCGGACAACATTCTGCAGCGAGCCGCCGTTAAGAAACGGAGCGGTGGGATCGTAGATGAGGTTGGGGCGGTTGAGAGTAGTGGCAGTCGCGGTAAAGCTGGCGTTATTCTCACCGAAGTCGTAGATGGGTAGACCGAGGCAGGTGCTCCACGCGTTCTCGCGATAGAAGCCGATGATTTGCTGGCTGGCGAAGATAGACGCCGGCGAAGATCCCGAGAAGGTGAGCGAGATAATGCCCGCTTCCATCATCGGCTGAATTGTCGACGTAGTCACAACGGTCGACGTGTCGAACGTGTAAGTGGTAACCGTGTCGCCGCCGTAGAGTGCGGCTGAGATCGTGGATACAAGGTTCAGCGCCGTGGCTGCCGCGGCTTCGTATCCTGGGCCGCCGGGGAAGACAACGGACTGGCCGCAATTAGCATTGTCGCCGGAGGTCGTTGCCGTGGATGCGCCGAAGCTGCTCACGTAGTAGTTGTTGGGCGACACCTGGTCTCGTGTGTAAAAAGTGGGAAGAAAAAACGTCGTCGCGCCCAGGGCGTTGTTCTGCGTTACGTCGTACACCAGTGACGTCACCAGGGGCACGATCGCCGGGCTATCGTCGTATATCTGCACGTTGTGTGTAATCAGGAATTCATCCAGCGGAACGGCCTGCGACACCGCCGAGCCAAGCACGATGCTGCGAAGGCCCGTCGCCGGATCGTACCCGGTCGACAGACCAGTATCGACGCCTGCCAGGGCTTCATAGGCAAGGCTCAAATCGGTTCCGACACGGCCTGGGATATAGCAAAAATTTACCGCGGAGAAGATGGAGCTTGCCGACAGGGCCTGGTATAGCGCGGTAATGCCTGCATCCGTGTTCGGATACAAGGCCCCCTCAGTAGGCATCGGTGCGAGCGAGTTCACGTCCTGCGCGAGCGAAAGCTGGAACAAGGTCTCGCGAACCACGGAGATGACGAACAAGCGCGTCGACCCAAGATGAATGTAAGGGTCAACGTCAGAACCGATCAGGTACGGGCCAAATCGCTGCGTCACATTGCCCGCGTCCTGGTAGGGCTTGCCCAGCCAATTGAGCGCGCTGTAAAACCAGGCCGGCGCCCACTCCTGTTGAAGATTGATGGGATACGGTATGGGCCGGGGATACTTGACGACGGGTGTGCGCTGCACTGCGCCTTCTGAAACGGGTAGCACAATCTTACTGACGGAGGAGGTTAGATTCTTTGCCATGGGGGGTCTCCAATTACGAAGTGCGTCTTCGGGCGTTCCGGGAAAGCACGCCGGTGAGGTAAACGGGAAACGGCTGGGGAGCTGCGGCTCGGATCAAGGGGCCGACTTGCATCTCCTCAAAGGGATTCGGCAATTGCATGCACTAAACCGACAAAGATAGCCAATGACTTCTTGCTCTTTGCAAGATTGCTATCTCCGAGTTAATGCAGGGCAAAGTTCAACGAGCCAGAATGTGTGTCAGTTCAAGCAGATAAGATTTTCAGAGACCCGGTGGGAAGCTGTCGATTTGGCAGAATATGCGGGGAAAAGTTTGATTTATTTTCTTTAAAATCTTTTGCACATTGAACAGGCGTTCCGGTGTCTAAAAAAAGATTTGGGTGCCGGCTCCATGGCATTTTCTGGAATTGGACCGATGGTACTTCCGGGGTGGTTCTCCAATGTTACTCCCGTGATCAGCAGACTATATCTGAAGTAACGTGAATTTGCCAACAACCTTTTTTGAATGTTTTGCGCGAAGCGCATAGCCCGACGCCCCTTCCTGAGCCCTCCGTGACCAACGGGATGCTTCTTGATCTCTCATCAAGCAGACATTTGTTCTTCGCTCGATTGCTGTGCAAGGGACCTGCGCCTTTAGAAAGCAGCTGGGCCGGTACGGAGCTTCGTACCGAAAATCGAGCCGTTGGACATCAAGTGGACAGAGGACGCGGCTCCGATAAGGGTTCGATCATCAGTTGCCAGGTTGTCCCTGGACGCCAAAAGGAGACATCCGTGGCTCATGATTTCAACGAGTTACGCGTTTCCGCCTGGCTGCCAAGGCAGAAGCCAACCACCGCATGGGTGTGAACCCGGTTTACGGCCGCTTGCCGAAAACACTGATCCGCTTGAATGGTTCAGTGAGCACTTCTGCCGGTTGGCGGTAACTCACTTCTTGTCTACCAGAATCCCACGATGAGCAGGACTGCGAAGAGGGAGGACAGTGCAAGCGCGCGCTGCCCGACACTCTTCAACGGAAGTTGGAGATTTTCAGCATGCCGCTGGAGGCGAAGATCGTACCAGTAGCCCACAACAGGCGTAAGCAGGGCCAAGGTGACCCAGGCGTGTCCAAGGAGAGCGGTGGCCGCTGCAGCGCAGGCCAATGTAGCGATGGAGATTTGGGCCGCGCGCCGGAATCGTTCGGATTTTTCAGTGCCAGAAGCCGGCCTCCGCATGGCGACCCGCGCGTCCAGACGAGCGTGTACCACCAGAATCCCGGCCGTAGCCTGCAAGGCCAGAAGGAGCCACAAAAACCAGCACCAGGGCGCGATGCCGCCCGTTGCGGAAAGCGAAGTGGCCAATGAACTGGATGTAAGCGCCGCGGCACTGGCGATTTGAAAAAGCGTCGAGCGTTGGTGATTCCTGACGTTGACCGCGATGGCCAGTGCCGAGAATGCGCCGACCCCGAGACCCATTGCCACGATCGCTTTGAACGGCCAGGTCATCAGGAGCACCAACCCGCTGAGGCAGAGCAAAACAGTCCAACCAGCGAACCAACTGGCGGCGACCGCAGTCTCAGGATGCGGCCGTTTCCACACAAAGCGCTGGCGCGCCAGCGTGACCATGGGATCCTTAGCCGCGAGAGCCGCGAATGCTGCCGTCAACGTGGCCAGTTCACTCCAGCGCCACTGACGGGCAAGAATCGCTGCGCAGACGATTGGAATCATCAGCATCGCCGTCGCTCCGTGTTCGCGGGGCAGATACCAGATTTTGGATTGAGGTTGTTTCGCCTTGCTCATGCTTGCGCTTTCGCTCGCCATGGGTTTCTCTTTCATTCTCTGTGCCGCCGATGCGATTGCAGTTAATCCGTGTTCATCCTCAGGTTTATCTTGCTCCCGGCATAACTGCTGTGACTTAAGTCATACGGTGAAGTGGAGACGCTCTATATCGTAGGTTGCAGAAGGTCCCCATGTTGACTGCTTCCGCATCTCCCGGCAAGGTCGCGACGCCTCCGAAACAGAAAAAGGTGCTGGTGCGCAGACTGTCGCCCGACCGCTCGCAACAAGTTCGACGCGCAGTGCAGTTTGCTTTTCTTGCGCTCAATGCATGGATCGGCGTCCAGTTCATTCTTTGGGTGCGTTTCTTCGAGAGCCAGGGCAGTTCCTTTTACGTGGAGCGGCCCTCCGGAGTGGACGGGTGGCTGCCGATTGCTGGGCTCATGAACCTGAGGTATTTTGTCGGCACCGGCAAGATAACGGAAATACATCCGTCGGCGATGGTGCTTTTCTGTGCGTTCCTCGTGGCGAGTCTTTTGATCAAGAAGTCGTTCTGCTCATGGCTGTGCCCTGTCGGCACGCTTTCAGAGTACCTGTGGAAGATTGGCCGCAAGTTGATGGGGCGGAGCCTGGTGCTGCCACGCTGGCTGGATTGGCTGCTGCGCAGTCTGAAATACCTGCTCCTTGCCTTCTTTGTGTTCATTGTCTTCACCATGTCAACCGAGGCGCTGGGCGGTTTTCTCGCGTCTCCGTTCGGCATTGTGGCCGACGTAAAGATGCTCAACTTCTTCCGCCACATTGGCGGCGTGGGAATTGTCGTAGTTGCTTTCCTGGTGGTGCTGTCATTTTTTATTCAGAACGCTTGGTGCCGCTTTCTTTGCCCTTACGGCGCGCTGATGGGTATCGTTTCGACTGTGAGCCCCGTGAAGATTCGGCGCGATGACCAGGCATGCATTGACTGCGGTAAGTGCAACAAGGCTTGCCCCTCGCATTTGCCGGTCGACAAGCTGGTGCAGGTTCGCTCAGTGGAGTGCACCGGATGCATGGAGTGCATTGCCGTTTGTCCAGCCGAGAATGCGCTGCAGCTATCGCTTCCGCCGTGGCCGCAAAGCGTGGTGGATCGCGCAGCGCCGCAGGCAACGCAACTTCGCTGGCAGCGCCGCGCTCTCAAACCGCAAGTTGTGGCCGCGGTGCTGGCGGTTGTCTTCTTTGGATTGATCGGCCTGGCGCGCGCCACCAATCACTGGTACACCAATGTTTCGCGCCTGATTTACATGGATCTGGTTCCCAACTCAGACCGCTACGATCACTGAGACTGCTAAGACATTGACGTTAACAGCGCGTGCAGACCACACTTGTCTTTGACCACGATTTGCCGCGCATCTACGTCGATCAGCCCCTCGGCCTGCAGCCGCGCGAGGTTGCGCGAGATCAATTCACGCACCGTTCCCAACTGACTGGCTAACTCCTGGTGGCTGGCCGGCAATTGGAATTCAATTCCTCGTTGAGTTTGCCGGCCTTCAGTATCTGCAAGGCGCAGGAGCACCGAAATGAGCCGCTGACGAATGGTGGTGAAAGATAGCTCCTCAATGATTCCGACAAGTCTCCGCAGGCGAGCCCCGACCACGGCCAGCATCTTGAGCGCCACTTCGGGGTGTTCCAGGCAGAACGCATGAAAATCCGGACGCGAAATGAACGCCAGTTCCACATCCTCAATCGCCATTGCAGAAGCTGGATAGCGACCACCGTCGAATACCGGCAGTTCGGCCACCGATTCCCCCGCATGGTTCAGGGCCAGCACCTGCTCACGTCCATTCACCGAGGTTTTGAAGATGCGCACTGTGCCCCGCGCAATTATGTGCAGCCCGTGACACGGCTCGTCCTCTGAAAACAGCAACTCGCCGCTTGTGAAGTGCTTTCGCACCGTACGCGCGGCCAGCGATTGAATCTCAGCACGGGACAAGCTGGAGAGGAGCGCAGTCTTCTCCAGTGTCGTTGCCAGATCGATGCTTTCGCTCGCCATGGGAGAAAGTCTAGCATCGCGATGGCCCGCCGCTGGATTTGAGCCCGAGTGACTTAAGTCGCTGCGCCGTCTGCCGGCCCCTTCTAAGGTGATCGAAGGAGAGAATCATGACCATCCTTACACAGACCGTTCGCGAGATTGCCCTCGAGCAACCTCATTCCATCCGCGTCTTTGAGCGCTTCGGCATCGACTATTGCTGTGGCGGCCGCAAGCCCCTCGGCGAAGCTTGCATGGCCGGCAATCTTTCCGCCGATGAAGTCCTGGCCGCGCTGGATTCCGCAGCAAACACGGCAACTCCCTTAGCCATGGATTGGTCGCAGGCATCACTGCGCCAGCTCATTGAGCATATTGTCGCCACGCATCACGCCTACGTAAAGAGAGAACTGCCGCGCCTTGCCGTACTCGCACAAAAAGTGGTGAATCGCCACGGCGACACGCAGCGCCATTTGCCGGCAATTCAGAGCGCCCTTGCGCAACTCGACGACGAACTGACTCACCACCTTGCCAAGGAAGAGAACATCCTGTTTCCCTATATCGCTGCACTGGACACGGCACTGGTCTCCGGCAGCGCGTTTCCCGATGCGTGCTTCGGCGCAGTAACAAATCCCATCGCAATGATGATCAGCGAGCATGAGGCCGCCGGAACGCTTCTTGCGGCAATCCAGAGCTTGAGCAGCAACTTCGTCACGCCCGTTGGCGCCTGTCCCACGTATCACGCGTTCTACGGTGGCCTGAAGGAATTTCAGCACGATCTTCACCAGCACATTCATCTGGAAAACAACATTCTGTTTCCCCGAGCCATCGAATTGGAACTGTCAGCCCAAAGACCTCAGCTTGAAGTGTCCGCTTCTTCCTGAGGGCATGCCCATGCACAAGTGGCTCCCAGCCATGAGGAGCGTGGGCCTGCTTCCGGAACGAGCGGAATCATGGCCCAGATCCCAATGAACGCAAGGCCAACATGATTAGGACGGAGCAGCGGCGCCATCGGCGCGGCTCCTGTCGCGTCCCACAAGTAATTAGTTCATCTCAGAACGCGCGAGTTCAATTGCTGGTCGAACTCCTCGCTCGCGCCCTTCAGGCAGAGCGAACCTGACACAGCGTGGAAAGCTGGTGGGCATGCAGGAACGATTCAAACTCCTCTGCGGCCGGAAACGAATCTCTTGTAAACGCTTTTTTGCATGATTCGGCCAGGGCTTGAAAGCCAAAATGGAGACTCGAAATGAAGGCAAGTACCCGAAAACGCGGGAACCGGAATCGCCCCTGTCCTACCATGCGATCTTTTCCGGTAAGAACTCTGCGAAAAGATCATCGTAGTAAGGTTTCAATTCCGTCATCTTCGGCTTCGCGTGACCCTTGGAGTATAGGTCGTACCGATTGAATTCATTGACCCAGCGAAACATCTCCACATCTCGATCATTCATCAGGTGCCGATATGCCCCATGCTTGTGCCCTGGATAGAACGAGTGATAGCGCAGCATGTAGAGAGCCTCTTCGGGCAGATAGTTTTTCATTGCTTCGTAGATATAACCATCGTGCCAAAGGAAAAATGAACTTTGTCGAGCCCACAGTTCGGCT
>JBEKCW010000036.1:0-20275 GCA_050014675.1 Occallatibacter sp.
AGCGCCAGCCGCCTGAGCGCTTCAACCAGCGTATAAGCCAGCGCCGACAGGTACAGCCTGAGCTGATTGCCCTTCATTTCTTCCGTCGAGAGGCGATAGGCGAACAGGCACATCTGCTCCTTGATGCGGTTCTCCATCTCGCCGCGCTGGCAGTAGAACTTCTCGTATAACTGCTGCCCCGCCCACTTCATGTTCCCAATCTCTCATGCGAAGAACTGCAATGCGGCTTCCTTTTCCACTTCTGTGAAGTCTGTATCATTACAAAATTGACACCTAGTTCCGGGGGCTAGCCTTTGAAAAAGCTATTTCTGGTGGTACTCCTGCTCTTGTTCGTTTCACCTGTTCTCCTGAGTCAACAGCCGACCGCAAAGCTTTCCCCTGAAGTCGATGAGCGTGTTGAATTGCTCAGCGTTGTCTTCCGTCTGGCTGGGAATTTCGAGTACAACATGAGCAAGCTGGATCGCTACACGGGTGATATAGACCGTCAGTTTGGCCCATTCAAAACACACCCTGCTGTGGTGATGGCGAAGAAGCTGGCCGATGAAAATGGGGTCGGCTTCGATGCCGTTATGTTCATGGCGATATCGCTTTCTAAGCCTCCGGAGTTGCAGCCCCTAGTTCCGTTCTCGGGAACAGTGCCAGAGTCGCGATGGGGAAGCAAAGAGAACGCTCTACAGTTCGCTTCGCTGCTCCGGCAGTTCTACACGGACACCCACTTTGAGGCCTTCTTTCAGGCGCATCGTGCACTTTACGCTCTCGCAGAGCAGCGCTTCGCCGCAACACTAACGAATATTCACGTGAACTGGTTTAGCACCTTCTACGGCATGCCCACACCCGCAAAATTCCGTGTCATCATCGGCCTGAACGACGGTGGTGCGAACTATGGCCCGCGGCTAGTCAAACCTGATGGGACACAGGAGTTCTATGCCATCATGGGCAGTTGGACCAAAGATGCCGAAGGCGATCCGACGTTCGACCGGAGTTATCTGCCGACCGTCATCCACGAGTTCAATCATTCCTTCATAAACCCTTTGGTCGAGTCGCGCTTCACGGAATTCAAAGGGCTTCAAACGGTTTATGACGCCGTTGGCACGACGATGAAGCAAAACGCATACGGGAACACGAAGGTAATGCTGCAGGAATCTCTTGTAAGGGCCTGTGTGGTGCTCTATCTCAAAGAGAATGGTTCGACCGATGTCGAGGTTCAAAACCAAATCGTAGAGGAGGAGAAGAAGGGATTCATCTGGACGCCCGATCTCGTTGCTCTGTTGCAGACGTACACTTCACAACGCGGACAATATCGGACTCTGGTTGATTTCATGCCGCAAATCGAAACCTTCTTCGGCGCGCTTGGAGCGAGGATGCCGACGCTAATGGAACAAGCACCGAAAGCGAGCGGCAGTCAGTCCCTTTAAGCGCGCTTCTCGTCACGAACATGGATACGCGCATGCTTCGATGTCACGTTCTACTGTGTGATTTAAACAGCTAGCGATGAGACGATGTCTTCGGAAGCACGAGGACATCGTCGTTTATGGCATATATCCAAGGTGAAGGCCGCGATCAGGGCACACTCTTTCCCGTGGTTCTGGACAGTCTTGTTCCTGCCGATCACATGTGTCGCGTGCTCAGCTCGCACTTGAGCTAACCACACCAGGGTTCTACAGAGTTTACTTTCGAGACCTCGAGGTCGGAGAGCTAAATGCGGAAGAGCTTCGTTTCAGAGCTGCGCGGAGAGTCGTTTGCGCCTCGATGAGTGCATCGGCCTGACGCAACAACAGCGCCCCGCCATCGGTCGATACCTGGCCCGCAGTGAAACTGGCCTCGACGCGGCGAGAACAATGTGATGCAAACGAGAAGACTTCTTGATTACACTCTGTCATGTGAAAGGCCGCCCTTTCCTCGGCCATAACCCCGTCTCGATAACGTAGTTATGACACAGAAAAGACGGCCTTTCCAGCTATTTTCCTCGCTCCGACTCACCCAAATCGGCAATCGGACTGGTAGATATGCGGGTTAGGTGCCACGGCTTCATCGACGGATCGGCGAAATTGTAATAGGGCGCCGCTGCCTCAAAGATTGCATGGGGATCTTTAGGCGGAGGCGGTACGGTTGCGACTTGCGCCTGTGAAAAGGCAGGCAGCACAGCCGCCACCAGCAAGAAAGAAATTAGCCCGATGCGCATGATGCGGCAAGATTAGCATGATGGGGCGTCCCGACCGCCATCGCAGCTCGACGCCAAACCGGCTACTTCGCCGCCTTCATCTTCGCAGCCGTGAACTCCCGATAGACCTTGCACTGCGCCGCGCGTAGCGGCTTGGTGCTCATCACGCCCTCGCCGCTTTGAGTGAACTGCATATAAGTTCGCGCCGACCGCAAATCCGGCCACAATGGCAGCGAATCGCCATTGGGATTGCCGGTGCGAGCAAAGTTGGTCCAGTAGCTCTCCATCAGCTCGGCGAGCTTTGTATCCACCGCGCCAAATGCGCCCCCGATGTTGCCCGCCTTCGGAAAATATCCCCACACGTAGGGCAGATCGGAAGAGTGAACCGCGCCCTGCGCCTCCTGCCCCGGAATCGCGTGGTCAAGCTCATACTCGTACGTCGAGTTGCCCGCCGCGCCGTGCCACTGCGCCTCACTCGAGATAGGGCAATGGAATCTGGAGTCGGCCGTCCATTGCTGGGCGGCGGTGCCGTACAAGGGATCGGTCGGCGGATTAACCTTGCCTTGCGCATCGGGATCGAGCCCATAGATGCGCTTCACCTTGGGCGCCAACCCGCCTGCCTCACGGTCTATGGTCTGGACCAACTGGTCAGTCGGCATGGTGTAACCAAATTCCATCGACGTGGTTCCGAGCAGCAGCGGTATCCGTGCCTCCTGCCCGGTGGCAAACACTTTATCCGGCGCTTCGCGAAGCACCCATCCATCCACGTCGGGACCCGAATCGGCGTGCTGGCCGAGCTTTTCCATCAGCTCCTTCGCGCCAATCTTGCGCGCCGCGGCAATGCCCTCTTCACCCGCGGGCAAATTCAGCGCAGCAATTGACTTTTCCCCAATCTTTTCAGCCTCAGCGAGCGGAGGCACCAGCACGGTAGACACCGCGCCGCTTTCGCCGATCGCATTTTGAAACAGCCCGATTGCGAGCGGCGAAGTCATCAGCATTCCCGTATCGATGGAGCCGGCCGACTGGCCAAAGACCGTGATGTTGTGCGGGTCGCCACCGAACTTTGCAATGTTGTCGATCACCCAGTGCAGCGCCAGAATCTGGTCCATCAAGCCGTAGTTGCCCGAGGCGTGATGCGGCGACTCACGCGTGAGCTCAGGGTGCGCCAGGAAGCCAAAGACGCCAAGGCGGTAGTTGATGCTGACGGTGACAACGCCGTGACTCACCAGGGTGCCGTCGTTGTAGAGCGCGCCGCCCCCTGTCCCGCCCGCGTTGCCTCCACCGTGGATCCAGAACATGACCGGTAGCAGACGTTTTGCCGGCCACTCGGGCGTAACCACATTCAGGTACAGGCAATCCTCGCTGCTGAAGAAAGCCGCGACCTTGTTCCAGTCGCCGAGCACCGGCTGCGCGCAGGAGTAGCCGTACCTCACCGCCTCGCGTTCGCCGCTCCACGGTTTAGCCGGAACAGGCTCGCGCCAGCGCAGGTCGCCCACCGGCGGCTCGGCGTAACGGATGCCCAGAAACTGCGCGCCGCCGCCCTTGCGCGCCTTGCCGCGAAGCTGCCCGGCCGTGGTGGTAACCACCAGTGAGTCGGGCTGGGTGTTCGACTCCTGAGCAAGAACGAGCCCCGGGACGGCTGCTATCAGCGATACGGCGAAAACTGCAAAGACGATGACTGCATTGCGGACGGTTTTCATGGGCGATTTGATCCTTCCCTCGCGCGAAGCTGAATTTTACCAGCGTACATTGCACAACTGAGCAGCCGCCGCCGTATCCTGTGGTTGCACCGGCATGAGCTTCTCTCACTCCATCGGCGCGCGGCGTTACACCTTTGCCAGTCTGCGCGAGCTGCTTGCCAAAGCGACTCCCTTGCGCAGCGGAGACGTGCTGGCCGGCATTGCAGCCGCCACCGCCGAGGAGCGCGTTGCGGCGCAATACGCCCTCGCCGATCTTCCGCTTGCCCATTTTTGCGAAGAGCAGGTTGTGCCGTACGAAACTGACGAGGTCACGCGGCTCATCGTCGACAAGCACGACGCCGAGGCCTTCGCGTCGGTGCGCTCGTTTACGGTGGGCGAGCTGCGCGACTGGCTGCTCAGCGACGAGGCAACAGGTGAGCGCATCGCAGCTCTCTCGCCCGGCCTCACGCCTGAGATGGCGGCAGCCACAGCCAAGCTGATGCGCGTGCAGGACCTGATTGCCGCGGCGCGCAAAATTCGCGTGGTCACTCGGTTTCGCACGACGGTGGGGCTGGCGGCAAGGCTGAGCGCGCGCCTGCAGCCCAACCACCCAAGAGATTTACCTTTAGGAATTGCCGCCGTTATTCTCGATGGGCTGCTCATGGGCTCGGGAGACGCTGTAGTGGGCATCAATCCCGCGGCCGACACGGTTGAAGGTACAACTGAGCTGCTGCGCATGATCGACGCGCTGCGCCTGCGTTTCCACATTCCCATGCAGAGCTGCGTGCTGGCCCACATCACCACCCAGATGGCGGCCCTCGAGCGCGGGGCGCCTGTCGATCTGCTCTTTCAATCCATCGCCGGCACCGAGGCCGCAAATCGCAGCTTCGGAGTTTCTCTTTCCCTGCTTCGAGAAGCGCATGAGGCCGGCCAGGCATTGCACCGCGGCGCAGTCTGCGCCGATGGCAGCACCGGCCAGAACGTGATGTACTTCGAAACCGGGCAGGGTTCAGCGCTTTCGGCCGGCGCTCACCATCAAGTCGATCAGCAGACGCTCGAGGCTCGCGCCTACGCCGTCGCGCGGCATTTCAATCCCATGCTGGTAAACACGGTCGTAGGTTTCATCGGCCCCGAATACCTTTACGACGGAAAGCAGATTATCCGCGCCGGGCTCGAAGACCATTTCTGCGGCAAACTGCTGGGCCTGCCCATGGGCTGCGACGTTTGCTACACCAACCACGCCGAGGCCGACCAGGACGACATGGACACGCTGCTGACGCTGCTGGGCGCGGCGGGCGTGAATTACATCATGGGCGTGCCCGGCGCCGACGACGTGATGCTGAATTACCAGAGCACCAGCTTTCACGACGCGCTCTATCTTCGCCGCGTACTCGGCCTGCGCCCCGCGCCCGAGTTTGAAGCGTGGATGGAGGGCGACGGCTTCAGGCGTCTCGCGCTTGAAGCAGGCAATCCTGAGGATCTGCCTGAAAGGTTGCTGACGGCATGAGCGACCAAAAGCCTGAATTGACGCCCCTGCTGGAGTTGCCGGCTGCGAACCGCCTGCGCGCGCTTACGCCGGCCCGCGTGGCGCTCGGCCGCACCGGGGTGAGCCTGCCCACGTGCGCGCGTCTCGATTTCGACCGCTGCCACGCACTGGCGCGCGACGCTGTTCATGCGCGGCTCAACTCCGCTGCGCTGGCAACGGAAATCGAAAGCGGAATTCGCGCGAGGGTACTTCAGTTGCACTCGGCGGCGGCAAACAGGGCGGAGTATTTGCAGCGGCCTGACCTGGGCCGCAGGCTCAATGAGGCCAGTCGCGCGGTTCTGGGTGATCAGCCCACGGATGGAGTGGACGTGGCTTTGGTTATCGCCGATGGGCTGTCTGCGCTGGCCGTGGAGCGACATGCCCCCGCGCTGCTGAACGAACTTCTGCCGCGTTTATCGCACGACTGGCTGGCGCCCATCTGCATTGTGGAGCAAGGACGCGTAGCAATCGGCGATGAGATAGGCGAGGCACTGAATGCGCAGATTGCAGTTGTGCTTATCGGCGAGCGGCCGGGGTTAAGCTCGCCCGATTCGCTCGGCGTATACATTACATGGGAACCGCGCGTGGGCCGCACGGATGCTGAAAGAAACTGCATCTCGAATATTCGCTCTGAAGGTTTGAGTTATGCGCAGGCTGCGGCGCAGCTTGGCGCGATTCTTGGTGAAGCGCGGCGGCTCGGATTGACCGGTGTTGAGCTGAACCGAATGCGTGAAAAGTCGCAATGCGAAGCGGGAGATCGCGAAGGCGTCCCTCAGGGGCTAAAGCCCCGATCATTTTGATAGCGATTTTCGGCACGACTAAAGTCGTGCCCTGTTACAAGGCGCCTGTTTCCTGAGCCTGTGCGAGTTTTTCGGCAAGGGGTGAATCCGCAATTGCTTTCACTTCAGGAAGGTTAAACCGTGTACCGATTGCTGGGCCGATGGCTGCTGCGTTTGATTCTCGCGTTTGCCGTGTGCTTTGTGGTTGCCTGGATCGGCGACTCGGCAGCCTTTTACCTACGCGGCAAGCCCACCTCAACCGTCAACGTCAGCCGCTACATGGGCGTTCCGCTCAAGGGCCAGAAAGAGGAATACGACTACCTCGGCACATCCAGCGTGCCGTGCTCCCGCTCGCTCTTTCCCCAGGGCGGCAACGATCCCTGCTGGCATTTGCGCCGCAACCCCGACCAGTGGCAGAACCTGTAGGCAACTTTGCCGAACGTCTCTGATTGCCGTCCCAATTGAGCTCACGCGCGTGCCCCAATCACAACCGCCCGTGACACGAATCACGCACCTCAATTCCAACGCGGGACTAAAGTCGAGGGATATTGGTCAAAGGTGAGCCTTATGTACAGCCGTACACAAAATGAAAATGGCAGCTACAACACCCGCTGCCTCTACTGCTTTCTTACGGTAGCTTCAGCGGTTGAATCCGAGCAGGAGTTGGGTCGGGTCGAAGTCAATCACGTATGCCCCGAGAAGGCGCTATCCCAGCTACTCGCCGAACGGAACAATGTAGCAGCGCACGCAATGCGGAACTGAACGCACCCCATCAGATGCGAAGTGTGGGTGCCCCATCCTCGCGGTGTCTTTGCTTTTACGGCTAGGGTGGGTTTTAAGCCGCTACTCCTTCGATCCGGTTTCAAGCAGAACAAAGGAATTTCCGTCTCCGTCGCGCACAAACACAATCTTGCCCTGCAGAGATACGTTAACCCCAGCCCGCTTGAGCTGGTCGGCTGCCTTGTGAGCATCGGGTACAGGCATCAGGACTTGCGGCTGGCTGCCGCGAGCAGCCTGGCTGATCTCAACCGTCAGGTCCGGCGCTCCCGGTGTGGTCAAATGGACGGCGCTTCCGGCGTCTTCAGCCTCAAATCCCAGCCTCGAATAGAAGTCCTTCATCACCGCCAGTTCGCGTACCGGCATCACAAACCCAATCAGCTCGTCTGAAATGCGGTCCTGGCCAAGGTGCTGCCCGCGGTCCAGCGTGTGACGCGAGTCAGGCATGTATTGCGTAAACTCCGTCACATCACCAGTGGGATCTTTCACGGTAAACAGCAGGTTGCCGGCGCCCGCTTTCCTTACCGGCGCAGGTGCAAGACCTGTATACGAGTAGAACTTCTGCAAGGCATTCGCATCGCCGACCTCGTAGCAAACATGCATCCAGCCAAGCGGCTGTGATGGACTGGTTCGCGAATAGACTTCAATGAACTGGCGGTCGTTGATTTTCACAAAGGCTTCAAGTCCGTTGGAGGGCAGGGGCATAGTAAATGCCTCTTCAAAGCCCAGCTTGCCGAGAAACGCGACTTCCTTGTCGACGTCGCTCACCCGCAGCGAAATGTGCGCAACGCCTGTAATGCCCTGGCTAGGCGCCGGCGGCTGGGCCAGCGTGCCTATTGCGCAGCCCCAAACGGTCACCCATGTCAGCAATCCAACGCACCGCATCTTCATCATCGATACACCTCGCAGGTCTCATATCTTTGATGCGGCAAACATGCATTCCATCCGCCTTAACCCCGGGTCTTTCTCGCTCCCTTTGCTCCCTTGCTCCCTCGCTCCCAGCCTTACCGTCCCAGCCACCCGCCGTCCACCGCCAGAATGTGCCCGTGAACGTAGTCGCTGGCGCTCGAGGCAAGAAAGACCGCAGCCCCGGCCAAATCTTCTGGCGTCCCCCAGCGTCCCGCCGGAATACGCGCCAGAATCTGCTCTGACCGCACGGGATCTTTCTTGAGCACAGCCGTGTTGTCAGTGGCCATGTATCCCGGCGCAATGGCGTTCACGTTCACACCCTTGCCGGCCCATTCATTCGCAAACGATTTCGTAAGCTGCCCCACGCCGCCCTTGGCAGCCGCATACGAGGGCACATTGATTCCGCCCTGGAAGGTGAGCATGGATGCAATGTTGATGATTTTTCCGTGGCCCTGGGCAAGCATATGCCGGCCGGCATGCTGCATCAGGCGGAAGACGCTCGACAGATTCACGGCAATCACCGTCGCCCAATCTTCTTCAGGATGGCTCACTGCCGGGGCGCGGCGAATGGTGCCCGCATTGTTCACAAGAATGTCGATTCTGCCGAAGCGGGCCACAGTTTCCTCCACCAGCATCGCGCACACCTCGGCGTCGCCCACGTCGCCAACCAGGCCGAGGGTCGGGACACCCAGCGGAGCAAGCTGCTGAAGCGTGTCTTCAGGCATGCGGCTCGAGCCGTGCACGGCCACGTTCGCTCCAGCTTCAGCCAGCGCCAGCGCGATTCCGGCGCCAAGTCCGCGCGACGAGCCGGTAACAAGCGCAGTTTTGCCGCTGAGATTGAATTGATTGAGGATCAAGAGGAGTCCTTTCCGGCATAGCTGACCAAACAAAAGCGAGAATACATGGCGGGTTTTGCATGCTGCAAACGCGTGATGCATTCTTGAAGCGCCACGACTGAGAAGGGCGGGAGTAGCTTGGCGGTTTGTAGTTGTGCGAATCTCCGTGCCCCATCCATTCCGCAGTTTGACCGCGGAATGGGTGGGAAAGCACCGAACCACACGGTCAGGCCCTACCCCATCCTCGCAACTTCTCTAAGCTGGTGGGCCACGGCCTCAAGAAAAGTTTCAACGCTAATATCGGTTGGAATCTCGAGACCGCTCTTAGCGCACAGCGCCGCCGCAATCTTTTGTGCCAGCGCGGCCCGCACTGCCAGTTCCATATCCAGCCGGCGCGCCAGAAAGCCCTCCAGCACCTGCAAATCGTTCGCGTTAAGTTTGGCCAGGGACGGCATAGACAGTACCACCCTCAGGTGCGGGGGGCTCATCAGCGAGTTGGCCGGCTCCGGCGGCGCAAACGTCGACGCTGTAAAGGTGCGGTTGCCCATTTCGCCCCAATGCGGAGTATCCACCTCGCGGTCGTGCACCACCAGCGTGCCCGCAACCATGTCGCCGAGCCGCTGATTCTGCTTGTTCATAAAGATCGCCACAACGCCCACCGCATAAAAGCTGGGCAGATAATCGATGGTCCGCACCAGGTTCCGCGCCAGCGACTCCAGAAAACTCATTGCTCTGCCCGAGCGGTGAATCACCCGGATCTTGGCCGCGCGCTTGCCGGGAGTTTTGCCGTTCCAGAAGGCCTCAAACAGCGCAAAGTAGCCCCATTGGAAGAGGAATACGAGCATCACGATGAAGCCGATCACCCAATCCTCAGACCAGTGCGCAAACGCATGCACGGCGGCAATCACAATAATCAGCACCAGGGCCGCAATAAAGCCGCCAACAGTCAGAATCAGGTAGTCCAGCAAAATAGCGATAAAACGGCTGCCGATTCCGGCAATCGGCATCTCAATGGAAACAAGCTCGGGCGTATCGATGTTAAGCTGGTTTGCAATCGGGTCCATGGCTCAAATTCTCTCTAATCGCTGGCTTGAAAAACGGCGCCCTTACTGGGACCGGCTTTCGAAACTTCTCGCGCAGGCAAGCTCCGGCGGCCTGGGTCAACTTACGCGCGCTGAACTGCAGGAGACGGCGCTGCTGTACCGCCAGGTGGCCGGCGACCTTTCCACGCTGCGCCAGGATGCAACCGCGCGCGTCTACGCAGACCACGTCAATCAGTTATTGGCTCGCGCCCACCATATCATTTATTCCACCCGCCGGACCAGTTTTGTGGGATTGCTTCGCTATTTGCGCGACGGTTACCCGGCTGTCTTCCAGCGTAATATGCGCTACGTCATCCTCTCACTTCTCATCACCGTGGCCGGCGGCGCGCTCGGCTCGGTGCTTACCATGGCCCGGCCGCAGTTTATGCGCACCATGCTTGGCCCTCAAATGGTAGCCACCATCGAGCGCCACGAAATGTGGACCCAGTCGGTCGTTTCGATTGCGCCTGCAGCCAGCAGCGCCATCATGACCAACAACCTCTCGGTCTGCTTCGCCACCTTTGCGGGCGGCATCACCTTCGGTGCGCTGACCCTTTATTCGCTTTTCTTCAACGGGCTGTTGCTGGGCGTCATCGGCGTAGCCTGCCAGCAGCACGGCATGGCGGTCGACCTGTGGAGTTTTGTAGCTCCGCACGGCTCGCTTGAACTGCCTTCCATCATCCTGTCGGGCGCGGCCGGCCTGCGCCTGGCGCACGGAGTTCTCTTTCCGGGCATCTATCGCTGGCGCGATTCCATTGCGCTCGCCGGCGCCGAGGCTTCGCGCATCGTAGCGGGCATTATTCCGCTGCTCATCATCGCAGGCACTCTCGAGGGCTTCTTCTCGCCCTCAAAGGCGCCGGTCGGGCTAAAGTTCACCGTGGGCGCGTTGCTCTTCGTCCTTTTGAACCTGTGGCTGTTCCGCCCGCTGCCCGCGCCGCAGCAAAGCAAGGCGTAACCTGCATTTCAAAATCTCGAGCCAGCCTGGAATCGGTTGTCCCATCCTTCGCGCACTTTGCGAAGGGTGGGATTCAGCACGCTAAACAGCCTGTCTTACGGCGCCACCCCGGCATACACCTCGCGCACCGCATCCACCATCGCATCGGGACGCTCATCTGGAATCGCGTGGGTGCTATCGGATACGATTTGCCACTTTCCCTTTGTGGAGAAATGCTGCGCCAGCTGAATTTGACCATCCACCCAGTTTTTGCGCAGGTCTACCCAGTCCTGCGATGTCAGTGGCAGGCCCCACATGCCTTTCCCAGCGATGAGAACGACGAGAGGCTTGTCGCCCAATGTTGGCGCGTCTGCCAACTCAGCCTCGCTATCGCCCGCAAACTGCTCCTCGTCTTCGCTCGTTGTCGCCCGGATGAATTTTGGCTGTATCGCGTAATACGACGATTCCTGATCGTCGGTTGGCTCGCCCGCACCCTCGATATCCTTTCTCGCGAGGAATCGGCTGATTCCGAAGAAATACATTGCGGATGCGTATGTTCGATCCCGCTGGCGCCGTCTAAGATCGCCTTTAGCAAGTGAGAGTATGCTGGCTGGCAGCTTTAACTTATTCGGACCACCCTCTGCTAAAACCATCCCTGCAACTTCATCCGGATAAAGCTTGTTGTACACAAGAACGCTGCCTTTGCCGAATGAATGGCCCACAAGTATGTAGGGCGGTTTTTCGCCCGCATTTTCCAGGAGTGCGTGCAGTTCCTTCGCGAGCTGAGAAAGCGTGCGAGGCATTGGACCGGGATCACTCCAGCCATATCCGGCTCGGTCATAAGAGCAAACACGAGTAAAATTTGCTATCCCGGGCTGTACAGGTCGCCAGCCTGACGCGGGTACTCCGAGTCCAGACACAAGAACTACGGTAGGGCTTCCTTTGCCGGCGCAATTGATATTGAGGTTGTAACCACCAACGTTAACCGACCTTCCAACTTGGTGGAACCGGCGTGCGTCAGCTCGAGCCTCAACAGCTTGATACGAAATCCCGGTGGCGGCCAGGAGCACAACGATTCCCGTTGCCAGCAAAGCGATCCAGCGAAATGGTCGAAGGAATGTAGCTCCATCGGCTTGACTAGCGCGCGGAGGTTGACTCTCCATGGTGCTCCCTCAGGACAGCCCGGCGAGTGGACCGTATGCGCTCACAACATCCGGCGTCGCTTGCAGTGACAAGAGCATATATCGTGGCGTCTAAAAGCGGGATAAGGAAACGCTCGAGGTCTGGGATCGAAGCGCCGCCGGTTCGTCCGCCGTCCGGAAGGAACCCCTCACAGCTAATGTGAGGCGCGCGCATCACTCGATGCAGATTTACCAGCGCCCCTTACAGCGTCGCCCGCTCTCTAACGCGCAGATACTGGTTCAGCCGGGCAATCCTCCGCAGCGCAGCGGGGGAGTTGCGCTCCTCACACTCCCCAACTCTGCACCCAATGCGCAAACGCATGCCACGGCGCGCTGGGTCCAACAATGCGGGTGGATTGCCCCATAACGATCAGAAACACGCTCCCCCACAACGTCGCGCGATGAATCTTGTGCGTGGACCACAAGTCATATCCGGCCAGCAACAGGAGAAGTACGTACGTGGCGGCATAGGCTGCATAGATGTGACGGTACAGAATCGGGACGTGCCAGCGAAAGAAAGCGGCCCGCGTGAGACAGATGGTTGCAATAATGATGAGCCGCTTGTGCGCTGCCGCATCTCTCCGCAGCGCGAAAGCAAACCCGGCAAGCACAGCAAAGTCAAACGCGTCTGTAAACGTGACAGAGAGAAGACCGAGCACCAGCTCCATTGACGGATTGCCTTTAACCCGCGCGGCAAGGTCCGCGCCAGTCAGCACCACCATCACCACCATCGCAATAGCAAGCACGAACCCCGCCATGCCAAGCTTGCGGTGCCAGCCAACCCGCCTGGCTGAAATCAGGCCCGCTTGCACAATCAGCAGAATAATCCATGCACTGAAAATCGCTCCGTGGATGTGTACAATCCGCGAGGGCAGCGGAGCGCGAAAAACGCCTGCGAGGTAGTAGGTGGGTGCAAAACCGATCCCTACAACTGCCGCCAGCAGCAGGGTCACCGCAAGGAAGAACTGCCGGTCATACTTGCGCCCAGGCAAGCTCTTCCCCAACCTGGCCGGAACCGCTGCGCTGATAGACACGTTTCCCTCTCAAATTCCCCGGCACTTTCGGCCGCAGGATGACTTGGCGAAGAGAAAAACCACTATAACAATCAGAGCGCGCCGTGGGGCAACTGATTCAGTTCCGACCGGCATGCCGGGCAATCTATACCATCGCCCGTTCCTTCACCCGCAAATACTTGTTCAGCACCGCCGAGGTCAGCCGGCTTGGGTCGAGATCGAGCGTCAGCGCGCCCTGTTCGCGCAGCCGCGCCAGCAGCAGCTCGCGGCGGCTGGTCAGCTCCTGCGCGGCCGAGGCGCGATACATCTGCTCGATATTCTTCGGCCTGTCTGTGGCGAGGGCTTCAACCTCGGGCTGGGCCATGGCTACAAACAACAGCACGTGTCGCCGCAAAAGCTGCATTGCGCCGTCGATGACCTCGGGGCGCATCGCTGTCTCAGCCAGGTCGGTAATCCATAAAATAAGCGCCCGGCGCGGCTGATAGCGATTGAGCATGGCCGTCGCACGCAGATGATCGGCCTCGCTCGGTTCAGCCTTGGCCAGCGCCAGCGCTTCAACAATCAGCCGAAGGTGCGCCGAGCCCCGCCCAGGCAGAACGCGATGCTGGATATGCTGTCCGTACACCAGCAGCCCAACGCGGTCGCCGGAGTTCAGCGCAAGCTGCGTTAAGGCAACGGCAGTTGAACACGCGTGGTCCAGCTTCGAGTGGCCCTCGCCATCCGCGCCATCACCGCCGCTTTTGGCTTGCAGCAATCGGCCCGCGTCAAGCACGATCCACACGGCCTGGCTGCGCTCGGTCTGGTAGCGCCGCGTAATCAGCTCGCCGCGCCGCGCGGTCGCCGTCCAGCACACGTCGCGCAAGTCGTCACCTTCGAGATACTCGCGCAGGCTCTCAAAATCGCGCCCCAGTCCGCGCTGGCGCTGCTGTCGCAGTTGCAGATCGATCTGGCGTCCGCGCGCCAGAAAAATCTGCTGATCCTCCCCCTGGCGCAGCGCCGGATACACTCTCACCGTCTGTTCAAGCGGAGCCTTTGCCCAGCGCTCCACCAGGCCCAGGCCCGACGCGTAGCGGATGAAGACGGACCCCGTCTGCACGTCGCCACGTTCCCGCGGTTCAATCTTGTAGCGCAGCGAAGCGCGAACACCCAGGTAGACGCGCAGCTTCTGCGTCGCCGGCGTGGCCACCAGTGCGGGCGGCAAATCGTCTGTCAGGCTGCACTCAAGTACCGTTCCGCCCCGCTCCGGCGCGAGCGATTCAACGGCCAGCTCAATCTCGGTCTCGCTGTCGAGCGATGGCGTGTTGCTCCACGAGCGCTCGACCGTAATCGCCTGCGGCGGCGGCAGGCGCAGCCCGTCGGCCAATGCTGCGAGCAGCACCACCCCATCCCACACCAGCATCGCGTAGGCCAGCCGCGCATCGAAGAACCCCGGCAGCGCCAGCACCAGGCCGACAGCCAGCAGCCAGATGGTCCGCTGCGTGAGTCCAAACGCAAAGCGCCCGCGCGGCGCCGCCTGTGCGCGAATTGCCTCGGGATGGAGCGAAGGAGCGATCATTCTGTATGGACAGGAAGGTCCAGTGCCACAATCAGCGCATTGTTGAGCTGGCGCATCTTGGCTCGCGGCAGAGCGCCGACGAACCGTGTAAGCCTAGCCTTTGGAATGCTTGCGAGGTTGTCGCATGTGATCCAGCTTTCATGCTTCAGGCCTTCACTTGGTCCGACCGCAACTTGTGTCGGAAGACCTTCGCCATTCGAATAGACGGGAGCACAGATAACGGTGGGATAGCGCGAATCGATAAGCCCCTGATGGCTGACGATCGCAAATACCCGATGTTTCTTCGGGTCTCCGGCGGGATCGGCCACAAGATAAAGTTCGCCCCTGTTCATGACCAACCTTGAAAACATCCTGCTGCCATGCGAACGATTGAACAGTCGAAGCCGCTATACGTAAGGAGCTTGATATCGCAAAACATCCTCAGCCTCTTCATTCAACCGTTCGGCCGCCGCGTCGATCATTTCCCGATCGCGCGCCTGAAGTGCGCGTCGCGCCGTATCGCGAAAGTGGTCGCTGAGCACTCTCTCGATATACGCCGAACGGGAGCCACGTTTGCCGATCCGCCTATCAATCTTCACTAGAATCGGCGCTGAAAGCGTGATGGAGGTCTTAGTTTTCATACTACCTTTATCCTACTCCAATCCTACTTTCTCGGCACAGCAACCGCCGCCACCACGTCGCCCAGCACGCGATCGGCGTCAAAGCCCTCCAGTTCGGCCTCAGGCTTGAGCATGATGCGATGCCGCAGCACCGGCAGCACCGCGCGCTTCACGTCGTCGGGAACCAGGTAGTCGCGATCTTCAAACGCCGCAAAGGCCTGCGCCACGCGCAGCAGGCAGATGGCCGCGCGAGGGCTCGCGCCCAGCGCCAGCATCGGCCATTCACGCGTGCGCCTTGTCAGCTCCAGAATGTACTCGTAGATGTCGCCCTCCACCCGGATAGCCCGAATTTCGTCGCGCGCCCGCGTGAGCAGATCGGCAGCAATGGGTTCAATCTTCGCGTCCTCAAGCAGCCCAGCCGCACTCGACGAGTGATGCCGCTCGAGCATCGCCCGCTCTTCACTCAGCGACGGATAACCCACCCTAATCTTCAGCAGGAAGCGGTCGAGTTGCGCCTCAGGCAGCGGATAGGTGCCCTCAAAGTCGATCGGATTCTGGGTGGCGAAAACCGTGAACCACGCGGGCAACGGCCGCCGCACGCCATCGCTCGTCACCTGCCGTTCTTCCATACACTCAAGCAGCGCTGCTTGCGTGCGTGGCGGCATGCGATTGATCTCGTCCACAAGCAACAAATCGGTGAACACCGGGCCGGTATGGAACGTAAATGCATCGGTCCCGGGCCTGAAAATCGTGGTGCCAAGAATGTCGGCGGGCATCAGGTCGGGCGTGGCCTGCACGCGCTGAAAGCCGAGACCCAGCAGCCGGCCCACCGACTTCACCATCAGCGTCTTCGCAATTCCCGGCACGCCCTCAAGCAGTGCATGGCCCTGCGCGAGCACCGCCACCAGCACCTCGCCAATTACCTCGTCCTGGCCGGCAATCACCCGCCCCAGTTCTGCCCGCGCCTGCGTTACCAGTTGCCTGGTGGACGCCAGAGCCGAAGCCGGCTCAGCCCGCGTCTCCACCACCGGATTCATCGGAGTCTCTTCGCTCATTGCTGTCTCCCTGGTTTCATGTTAGGTCCCGATTGCATGCGCCAATCCGTCTATCACGCATGTCACCACAAAATTCTCTTCTATCCAATCTTTCTTTCTGACCCCGCAGTGTGCTTCGCCCTTGCCCGAGCCTGCTCCGCAAAAAATTCGCCCCAGCGGCTCAGCTTTTGCACCAGCGCCAGCGCCTTCTTCGGCGTCAAAAAATCGTCATTGCAGGCGCTCTCGCACTCGGCCAGGTCCGTCTCCAGTCCCGCCGCTTCGGCGGGAATGCGCCGCCGCAGTACATCGGCCAGCGCGCGCGCATCCATCTGCATTGCTTTCACGCCGCAAAGTGCGCCCATCGCGCGCCTGAACCGGTCGCAGGCGAGTTGCACCGCGGTAGCTGATGCGCCTGCCTTGCTATAAAGAGAACCCAGCGCCTCAATAAACTCCACCGGCGTTGATCGCGCCGGCTGCGGTACGTCGCGCACCGGGCCACGCCGGCGGCTGAAGCTCAACACGGTAAGCAGCGCCAGCACGACACCGCCCCAAATCAGCAGGTTCAGCGCCGGGCCGCGGGCGTAGAACCACTCGGTCTTGGTATCGCCGTGCAGCGACTCATCCCAATAAAACCGATGCCGCTCGCGGCTCCCGATCGCATTCAAAAAAAGATTAAGGTTGTCAGCCCGCGCAATTGAACCGTTCTCAATTGGCGTCGATCCCGCCCACCACACCACGTGTCCCGCGTGCTCGTCATACTCCACAACCGCGGGTGAGCCCGCGCAGTTGTAGTCCGCGTGGTATATGGGGTTATTCATTTGCCACGTTGCTTCGGGCTGCATCCACACTTCGCCCGAACCAGCCAGGCTCCCCAGCCCCTGGGCAGTTAGTTTGCAGGCTGCCCCGTTCAGCTGCGTGGTGATTTGAGCTGCGCCGCCGGGAACCAGCACGCCGCCCGCGAATCCAGTTACCACGATGCGGCCACCACGCTCAAGAATCTGGTCCACCGCTTTGAAATCATTGGTCGACGCCGATCTGATATCGGGATCCACCAGCATCACCACCGTCCCATGGTCGGTCTGCTGGGCCAACTCACTCAGCGGCTGCTCCCACCGCTCCACCGGGTAGCCGCTTTCAACCATCAGATCGTATGCGGCGCGCGCTCCATGCTTGCCGGTCAGGTAGCTGCTCGGCAAACTATTGTCGTCATCATTCTGGTTGCGCGCAAACACCCCGGTAACAACCGCCAACACCACCACCACGCCCATGCAGATCAGCAGCAGCTTGCGGTCTTTTTGGTCGAGCGAGGCAAACAGTTTCATTCCACACCCAGCCCCGCGGCCAGCGTGCGCGCCGCTTCATAGTCAGTCAATGCCGCCTCGCGCCCGCCATACCAGGTGCGCTCAAAACTGCGGGTCAGGGTGGTCAGGTTATCGCGGCGGGGATCGGTTTTCGGCAGCAATAACAGATACTCGCGAGGGGTGCGCGCACGGTCGGCAGGCCAAAGCCGCCTCGATTCAAGCCGTGAAATTGCGGCCCAGTAAAGAAAGTGAATTGCCTCGCGCCAAAGTCCGCCGGCAGCCGCATCCTGCGCATCTTTCAGCCACAGTTGCCACTCACGTGCCGAGGGCGCGCCGTTCATCCCTTTAGTTTCGGGAATCAGCCGAATGCGCGACCGCCGTTCGATCTGAATCAGCGACCACACGAGCCCGATCAATGCTCCCAGGATCATTAGCCCGGCCAGCAGCCAGGGCAGCCACCACGCCTTGCCGCCAAAGCCAGCCAGCTTGCCAATCAAGCGGTTGGTCACGTTGTCGACCCACTCCCAAAACCGGCTCCTCACCGGGTTCTCTTCAACGCTCTTGTAAGGCCGCCTCGAAAGAATTTCCGCGAGTTTTTTGCGTTCACCCGCGACGTCACCCGCAGCCTGAGACCCGGCGATAAGAGCGTCCACTTGCCGCTGTTCGTCGTTCAACCGGTCAATCGCCGCGCCCAGCAGCTCGTCCACCGTGGGCGGCTTCTGCGCGATCACCGATTCCCGCGGAATAGCCAGGGACGTCTTAGGGGCAGCGGATTCCTTTTTGCCGGCGCGGTCGAGCAGATCGCGCAGCCAGTCATAGCGAATCTCGCGGCTCTCCTTTACCGCTCCCGCAGTCCACCCGAGCCGATCATCCGGCCCAACCAGCGATGCATTGCAGGCCGTCGCATTTCGCGCCTTGCGGCAGGCCTGCGCCACGGTTTCAAGATTTCCGAGATGCTGCTTCAAGTCCGCCGCACCAACGTCCTTAAAGTCAGCTCGCGCCTGCCGGCCCGCGGCCGCAACCAGCAGCAGCGCGGCAATCATCGCTCGTTTCAACCCGGCTTTTAAGCAGACTCTTGAGCCCGCGCGGAACATCATTATTCCTTCACGGTATCAGGGCCTGGCCCCGGCTCAAAAGAAGGCATCAATGGGCTCTCAGGGACCGGGGTCAACAGGGGGAGGGCCAACGGCTCAGCTTCTGCCTGCGGCACTGGCGTAGCAGGCGTCGTCGTCAACCCCGCCTGTTCCATCATCAGCTCAATGTCGTAACCCTCGGTCCGCACGCGCTGGTCAAAGTAGAACAATACCAGCGCGATCAATGAAACCGGCGTAATGAGCGTCTGCAGCGCAAAATTCGCTACAAGGTTCAGGGCTTCTCCCACCACCGCCGCCACAGGGCCATACTTCGAGCCTCCCAGCGCTGTTGCGATCGCAATTCCCGCAAACAGGAAGACATCGCTGATGATTGAAATCACAACCGAAATCGCCAACACCAGCAGATACATCACAAGAATGCGCCAGCGCGTTCCCCTGCTCAGCTGGTTCGCACGCTTGATCGATTGCCATCCGGTTTTTTCTTCCACGATGCATGCGGAAAACGCCATCGAGTAGCACAGGCCGCGCCAGATGATGTAAACGACACCCGCAGCGATCACCAGGAACATGAGAAAGCCGATGAACAGGCTTCCGGCAAAACTTCCCCCGCGTTCCATTACCATCAGCAAAGCCACGGCGATAGTCGTTACCGCGCCAGGCAATATCCCCACCAGCAGAGCCAGCAGGACAATGATCCACGCGTATCGCCAGAACCGCGGCCAAACGCTCTTGATTGCCTCGCGCACGGTGATCTTCTGGCCCATGTGCGTGCCGATGGCCGTCTTTGTCAGCGCTGCCTGCGAAACCACGCTCACAACAATTAACACCGGAAGCGCAATCAACATCGCCACCAGGACAATTCCGACAATCTCTGTATTCGGCGCCGGCTTCCCAGCCTTGAAGACGCCCATGAGCCCCATCACCACTCCGATAGGGACGGAGATCGCGAACATGGCAACAACCGGCACCGCCGAAACCCCGGCAAACGTCCAGAAGTTGCGCCGATAAATTTGCGCGGTGCGATCCAGAATCTCACCGAGCGTCATGGGTTGCAGCTTTTCGTTCATGGCCAGTAATTCACCAGCTTTTTTAGATTTGCGGTTGCTCGTTTTCCTGTCCGGCTCCCGGCAGCTCCGCCCGCGGCGCAAGGCCGGCCGCCTGCATCATCCACACAATGTCGAAACCCTCTTTGCGCACGCGCTGGTCGTAGTAAAAGAGCGTGATCCCGGCGGAGTAAATTGGCCCGATAAACGTATTGACCAGGAAGCTAGCAATCTGGGTAAGCGCCATCAACCCGATGGGGACCGGCTTGCCAACGTGTTTTACGGCGAAGAAAATCAGCGGGAAGCCGAGCAACATGCCGAGCCCGATCCGGATTGCGATTACCAGCAGCCAAAGCACAAAGATGTTGCCCCGCGATCCCTTGCTCAGCTCGATGCTGCGCTTGATCGCCGGCCCGGCGGCAACATTTTCAACTACGCAAACCGGCATGGCCAGTGAGTAGCGCAGCGACATCAGGATGCCGTAAACCCCGGCCGCAATAAGAAGGGGCACCAGCAACAGCATGGCCGCTCCCAATTCAAACATCTTTGCCGGCTGGATGGCGTGCGGCTGCTGCATTACCGAGGGATTGGTGAGCCATCCCGAGGGCATTACCGCGAACAGCATGCCAAACAGAACGATGTAGAGCACCCATATCGGCCCATAGGCCCTCGTCCCCACATTGATCATCAGCCACAGATAGGTTCGTAGTCGCGGCAACACGCTCGAAACAGCCGCCCGGATGCTGGCCGGCTCGCCAAGGTGCACCCAGGCA
>JBEKCW010000037.1:0-20252 GCA_050014675.1 Occallatibacter sp.
GCAGCGCATCTGGCCGCTCGCTGCACTTACGCTGCTTGTCACCGCGGCCCTCCTCACCAAGACCACCGTTGCCGTGCTCATCCCAGCCGTTGCCTGGGTCGCCTTTCGCGCATCGGCTTCGTCCGGACGCGGCTGGCGCGCCTTCGGCCGGGCTATCATCGCCGTGATCGTGGCTCCTCTCGCGCTGCTCAAGCTCTGGGCTCTCCTCGTCTCCTGGCTCGGCTACGGCTCCGATTACAACTACTTCTTCGGCGTCAATGCCATGCCCGATATCGACTCCGCGCAAACCCTGCACTGGCTCCATGACCTGGCCGTCAACGGCTTTTGGATCGACCGGGTGCTTTATCCATTGGTCCTCGCCATCCTGCTCGCCGCGATCGCTTTTAGACGTCGCCTATGGCGCAACCCGCTGTTCACCGCATCGTGGCTGGCCATCGCCGGCGCGGCCGCATTCATCTTCAGCCGGCAAGACGACTACGCCCCGCGCTATTTCCTGGTGATGCTTGCGCCGGTCGTATTTATCGTTGTGCTAGCGTTCGACCATGCTCTTGCGCCAGATCCAGCCGCCAGTCTCCGCGAGTCTCGCGTCTTACTGAAGGCGCTTGCGCCGCTCGTCTTCATTCTTGCGGTAATCCTTAAACGTCCCGCCCTCATTGGCGTGCGCGAATCGCGTTCCAGTCGCCGCTCCCGCATCGCAGCCTCTCTTCTTGCTGTTTGCATGGCCATCGCCGTCGCCTTCAACTCGGTTGCTATCGGCAATTTTCTGGCGCACCGCCAGTACCAGATCTACGGCGCCGCAAGCGACATCGCCGCCCACGTCCGCGCCGATCGCAACCGAAGCCAGCTGATGTTTGGAGTAAGCGCCGCCGAAGTAGGCCTCATCTCCGGCCTGCCATCAATCAACGGCGCATACGGTATCGACGATATGGCCGCGAAGGTCGCGCACTACAAGCCCGGCTGGTACCTGGTGTGGAACGAAGAAATCGACCACGACGCGCTCGCCGGACATACGATCATCCCTGTCGCGGACTACAAGATCTTTGACGACGACGACCGCACCACGCTGGTGCTCTACAAGGTGCGATGAAAAGAAGCGGAGTTAGCGGCGTCAGCGAAGCTAGCGGAGTTAGGAAATGCAGCGCCGGGTAGGCAGTTGCCGCTAAACGACAGCCAGAAATCTATCCTCAGCGCGGGACTACGGGCGACCTAACTCCGCTAACCCCGCTAGCTCCGCTAACGCCGCTACCTCTAGCTGCCCTGTATCTTCACCAGCTCCTGCCCCCCCGGCGCAACCATCCGCGTTTGCGGGGCGCGCCAGTGGTCAATGTGGCTTATGCGGTGCACGCAGCCAATGGTGCAATTGGGCGCGCAGCTCTTCGCAGTCAAAAACTCGCGCTTCACGTCCTCACGCGTATATTCCGCAATGGGAATGCCGGGATAGCCACGCTGCTGGCTGCAATAGTGCACCAGCCCGTCTTCGCAAATGTAGAGGTAGCGCGAACCTGCGCGGCAGCGCCAGTCGTTGGGCCGGCCTTTCACAATCGCTTCCTGAAAGCCGTCGAACTGCGCGTAGTTGGTCTTCTTGCGATTGGTCATCTCGTGGTAGACCTGCGCATCTTCTTTGCCGAGCGGTTTCAATTGGCCGTCGCCGTCGTGAATAATGCCGATGGTCGATTCAAACCCCAGCTCCAGCGCGCGCTTGCCAATTACCAGCGCGTCATTAGGATTCTTGAACCCTCCGCCCACCACCGAATTAATGTTCACGTGGAACTCCGCAAACTGGGCCAGCATCTGCAGCTTCTTGTCCAGCACCTTCAGGCTCTTCTTCGACACCTCGTCAGGCTCAATGTTATCGATCGAAATCTGCATGTGGTCCAGGCCCGCCGCGTTGAGCCGCTCAATGCGCTCCTGGTTCAGCAGGTAGCCGTTGGTAATCATGCCGGCAATGGCGCCGGTCTTGCGCATGCGGCGGATGATGTCGTCGAGATCGGGATGCGTAAGCGGCTCGCCGCCCGAGATGCCGATCATGGCCGTTCCCAGCCGGCCCAGGTGGTCGATGCGGCTATACATCTCTTCAAGCGGGACGGGAGGAGAGACTTTGTCGAACTCGTTGCAGTAGCTGCAGCTCAAGTTGCAAAAGCGTGCCGGAATAATCTGCGCCAGCACGGGGTGCGAAGTGTCAGCCAGCGCGCGCGCAACCATGGCGTACTCGCGCGCCTTGCGCTTAGCCGCAATCAACCGTCCGCGAGCCGTGGATCTTAGGGGAATTGCCATTACTACTATTGAATCACAGTACGGGGAGGGACCCCACAAAAGCAGCTGTGCGACGTATGGCCGGTGGACAATTCACAGTGGCGACTCTTTCCAGGATTTTGCACCCGATTTAACACGAGGGGCCGGGTAATGCGATGACTACTGCGAGACGTTGAGAAAGCGCAGCCAAAGGACACTGCAGTCGCCGACACTTGGTCCATTACCCACCGGTTCCTCCTGCGGGACATTGGAGCGTCTTGCATGAGAGCATCGAAGGCGATGCCTACAGTGCCGCCCGCAGATTTCCGCGAGATTCGCAGGATTGCGATAACCGCAATATTCTCTGACGACGTCCTGTTTGAGCGCGTGGTTCTAAAGGGCGGAAATGCTCTTTCACTTGCTTTGGGTCTGAGCAACCGCACGTCCCTAGATCTCGACTTCTCGATCGAGAACGACTTCGAGGACGTAGACGAGATTCGAAATCGCGTTCAGATGGCGCTTGAGGCTCGGTTTCGCGCAGCAGGCTTCGTCGTTTTTGACTTCAAATTCGGTCCCAAGCCCAGCGTGGCCCCTGAGGGGCAAAGCCCCCGCTGGGGTGGTTACTTGGCCGCATTTAAGGTGATGGAGTTGCGGAAATATGAAGACCTTAAAGGCGATTTAGCAGGTCGTCGTCGGGATTCTCTTGTAATTGGTCCCGGACAGCAACGAATCTTCACCATTGACCTAAGCAAATACGAGTACGTCACCGGCAAAATGGAGATGGAATTCGACGATTACTCCATTTTTGTTTACAGCCCGGCCATGATCGCAATCGAAAAGCTCCGGGCGATTTGTCAACAAATGGCGGAGTACCCGTTGCAGCGCCGACCTTCAGCCAGAGCGCGTGACTTCTACGATATCCATCTAATCGCCTCATTGCCGAATGTGAATCTGAGCTCGCCGGAGAACTTGGAATTGGTTAGGCATATATTCGCCGCTAAGGAAGTTCAGATAATCCTGCTCAGAAAGATCAGCAACCAGAGAGAATTCCATCGCCCCGACTGGGACAATGTCAAAGCTTCTGCCAACGACGGTAAGCTTTCAGAATTCGACTTCTATTTTGACTTTGTCGTCAAACAAGTCGATTCAATGAAGGCCCTTTGGGAAGAATAGCCGCCAATCCGGGTCATATTCCTTGTCCTTGAGGCCATACGCCAAATAGAAATCGTACTTGAGCCCAATGCTCTTGAGCCTGCCGTATTGGCTCTTTGAGTAGCCCGCCTTTTGCATGTAGAAACCTATCGCCTGGTGGTATGGATAGACATAATCGATCTTCTTGAGCGTTGCTAACAGCGTGCCCACGGACACACGATCTTTCGCCCCGCGGTATGCTTCCAGCACTTGGAAGACTCCCCCGGCATAAGATGGGCGGACGGCGATATCTATAAGAGTTCTTTCGAGCCCGGCCACTCTTATTTCGGTCCCAGAATATTCCATGTTGACTACTTCCAACTGCCCAGTGTTCTTCCCCCAAAGTAGCAATGCCTCTGAATCGCCGAACTTGAAGACGAACTGCGATTCGCGCTGTTTCCCCGCAAAAGCTCGATTGATGCCTTCCTGGGTCAGGTGGCCCGAACTCGGCTTGGGACTCTGTTCGCTGTTTACATAAATCCGCGACGATATCTGCTCCGTAATACCATGCAGAAACATCGCAGTTCCTTGGCACAAATATGCCTCGCGCTTCATGGAGACTGCAATTTCATAGGCAGATGCCTGTTTCCAAACGTAGCGTGAAATGCCCGCGACGTTTGGATGGTTTAACGGTTCCAGATATTCGAGATGGAGATCCGTCTTGTCGAGCAGGAAGTCCAAGAATTTGGCTGTAGTTGTATTTTGGGCCAATCTCCAAAAAACTCGATTCTCTTCCAATATCCGCGAAATGTCGCTAGGCCAAAAAACTCGTTTGCCAGTCTTTTCAAAGGCCTTGACGACGTCGGACTTGGCGATCTGTAAACGACTTTGACCTGGCATGCCATTTCGCCGCTGGGCTAAAGGTATATATACCTTTAGCCCAGCGGCTTCCTTTCAGCTTCTATGCTCCCGCTCATTGTATCACTAGGTATATATACCTAGTGATACGGCGACACAAAGCTTGCTCTGAACCTAGTAATCGTTTCGTCCCAAATGAATTAGCAGTATTTATGGGCTGGAAGATGTAAGGATACCCTAGGTATATATACCTAGGGTATCAACGTCAAAGCTTTCATCGTGCAAATCCCAATAGGAGGTATATATACCCTATTGGGATTTGCACGATGAAAGCTTTGACGGCCGCGGCACTGACCGCTGACCCCGAATCTCGAACCACGCCCGGCAGGTGGCCACGGCCTATGTGAGTTAAGCTTTACCTACTCACCTCGGGTGCCCCGCACCCTCGCTTTTCTGGACCGGAAAAGATGGCGGCGGTCCGCAATCCTCGCGCTGCGGCCTGCTTCAATGCGCAAAGCCCGCTGGAGGCCCGCTGGCCTACGAGCGACAGACCATGCTCGTGGCTCCCTTGTTCCCTAGTTCCCATCACTCCCCGCCGCCCTAACGTTCTGCACCTGCCACTCTGCACCCGCCCTCACCAGCGTAGCCGTGGCCGTGCCGCTGCCTTCAGCCGCGATTTGAGGAAACGCCGCCTGGACCGCGGAGCTCTTTGCCCAGTCGGGCACATCGGCCGCGTAATGGTAAGTGATGGTGTGCGCAATGGCGTCAGCACCGGGCGGGTTGATGCTGTCGATTGATGTAACCTGCGCACGGGCAAGGCAAAAGTTTCCCCAGCCTGGCTCGCGCTTATCGATCTCCCACTGCGCCTGCCCTTTTGCCGACAGGCTGTATTCGGTCACTTCGGCCCCGCCCAGCAAGCCCGTACGGCGTTCAAGCAACCCCGCATCGGTAAGAGCCTTGAGCTGCCGCGGCTGTTCTGGATTGCCCTTGTCAGCCTCGGTGGGGAAATTGACCGGACTGGCCCACAGGCAGTGCGGCTGCGCGCGGTAGTAATCGTCCAGCACAGAGCGGAGCTCGGACGGGTCAACAGCGTTCGAATGGCAACCCGCCGCCAGCATGGCGGCCGCCAGGGTGAAAATTGCAAGGGCGTCTGCGCGCATATCAAAGGCCGTCCTTTCCCCTGCTCGGCTTGGAAGCGAAAAACAGGGAACCAGAAAACAGCCAATAGCCAGTAGCCAGTAGCTGGAGGCTAGAAGCTGACCACTGACCACTGTCTTTTACAGCCGGCAGATCAGCAACTCCCGCTCATAAATCATCTCCGGCGGCAGATGATCGTGGACCATGATGAACAGCTCTTCGTGGCCAATCACCTCGCGGCGCCACTGCTCGCGGTCGACCACCTGGAGCTGGTCGAATTGCTCGCGCGAAAAGTCGAGCCCGGTCCAGTCGATGTCTTCATAGTGCGGCGTCCATCCGATCGGCGTCTCTTTGCCCTGGGCGCGGCCGTGCACGCGATCCACGATCCACTTGAGGATGCGGAGATTCTGGCTGAAGCCCGGCCACAGAAAATTGCCGTCCTCGTCCTTGCGGAACCAGTTGACGTGGAAGACGCGCGGCGTTGAAGTGAGCATGCGCTGCATCTTGATCCAGTGCCTGAAATAGTCGCCCATATGGTAGCCGCAGAAGGGCAGCATTGCCATGGGATCGCGGCGCAGCTTGCCGGTCGCGCCAGCTGCGGCGGCAGTGGTTTCGCTGGCCATGGTGGCGCCCATGTACACGCCGCTCGACCAGTTAAAGCCCTGGTAAACCAGCGGCATGGTGTTGGAGCGGCGACCACCGAAGACAATGGCGGAAAGCGGCACGCCCTCGGGCGATTCCCACGCGGGGTCCATCGAGGGGCACTGCGAAGCGGGCGCGGTAAATCGTCCGTTGGGATTTGCAGCCTTGGCGCCGGTAGCCCGGCCAATCTCGGGCGTCCACAGCTTGCCCTGCCAGTCGAGACACTCGGCCGGCGGCTCGTCGGTCATGCCTTCCCACCACACGCCGCCATCAGGCGTCAGCGCAACGTTGGTGAAAATGGTGTTGCGTGCCAGCGTAGCCATGGCATTGGGATTGGTTTTAGCGCTGGTGCCGGGAGCCACGCCAAAGAACCCGGCCTCAGGGTTAATGGCGCGCAGCTGGCCGGTTTCGTCGGGGCGAATCCAGGCGATATCGTCGCCCACCGTCCACACCTTCCAGTCTTCCATGCCTTCGGGCGCCACCATCATGGCAAAGTTGGTTTTGCCGCAAGCCGAAGGGAAGGCCGCTGCAACGTAAGTTTTTTCACCCTGCGGGCTCTCGAGGCCGACGATGAGCATGTGCTCGGCCATCCAGCCTTCGTCGCGCGCCATGTTTGATGCGATGCGCAGCGCAAAGCACTTTTTGCCCAGCAGCGCGTTGCCGCCGTAGCCCGAGCCGTACGACCATATCTCGCGCGTCTCTGGGAAATGCACAATGTACTTGGTGTCGTTGCAGGGCCACGGCAGATCGGTCTGGCCGGGCGCAAGCGGCATGCCCACCGAGTGCATGCAGGGCACCACGCGCTTCACGTCGCGGTCGATCATTTCAAACACTGGCTTGCCGATGCGCGCCATGATGCGCATGTTTACCACCACGTAGGGCGAGTCGGTCAGCTCCACGCCGATTTGCGCGGCGGGCGAGTCGAGCGGGCCCATGCAGTAAGGCAGCACGTACATGGTGCGGCCGCGCATCGAGCCCTGGAACAGCTCCTTGAGCTTGCGCCGCATCTGGTAGGGATCTTCCCAGTTGTTAGTGGGGCCGGCGGCGTCGCGCGAGAGCGAGCAGATAAAGGTGCGCTCCTCGACGCGGGCCACATCGCGCACGTCAGAGCGCGCATAGAAGCACCCCGGCCACTGGTCCTGGTTGAGGCGAACAAAAGTGCCGCGCTCTTCAAGCAGGTCGCAGAGCCGGTCGTACTCGCGCTCTGATCCGTCGACCCAGTGAATGGAATCGGGCCGCGTGAGTTCGGCCATTTTTTCGACCCAGCGGAGAAGATGCTTGTTGGTGCTGAGGGCGGGACTGGAATGGGCCTTGCTTGCCATGGGCGCTCCCACAAATTTTGCCAGAACGCTTATGCGTTCAACAGGTTAAGGTTCTCTGCGCGAGCGGCGATGCCGTTCAATATGATTGATTGCTAACAATAATTGTCTTGTTGAAACGAGCCCCGGCGCAGCGAAAAGGGCTGATAGCCGTTGACCTTTTATACACCATCGGCAGCACGACGGGGAGTGTGCGCGGTCACTGCGGGGAGCGGGGTCAAGGTGCTTTTTCGACCCACGGCAGATGAACCCGTGCCCCATCCATCGAGCGTCTTTTTGCTCGATGGGTGGGAGACCACGAATCTCAATATGCCGACAGTCGGGTTTGTTTCTTTCTAGTCCCCCACCGGCGTTTCCGACCCGCGACGAATGAAACTGCCTCGCCGCAGCTATCGGCCCCATCGGGGCCGAACGATAATAGCCCACGGTGAAGGCTTCGTTCGCATCAGCGAACGAAGACGGAACCGTGGGTTCATGCACCAACACGACCTGTCGCCCCGGAGGGCCGGCACGAAAATTCTTTTGTTTCTTATCAGCTAGATTTACGGCAGATTTTGCAAATCGATGCCAAGCTGCTGGCACTTTTTGTAGAGATGGCTGCGCTCGAGGCCAAGAGCTTTGGCTGTTTGCGTTACGTTGCGGCCATGGCGTTCGAGTTCGGCCAGTACCTGCGCGCGTTCAAAGGCGAGCACGCGTTCAGCCAATGGACCGTGGCCCTCCGGGCCTTCACTCTTTTGACTGAGACCCTTGGTCGAGCCTGAAGCCGGCAGCGCCAGGCGCACATCGTCAACGGTGATTTCTTCGCCGGCCAGCAGCAGCAGCCGCTCGACCACGTTGCGCAGCTCGCGAATGTTTCCGGGCCACGCGTATTCCTTCAGCGCGTCGATGGCTGCCGACGCGAAGGCAATGGGCTTCCACGAGTTCTGCGCGCTCACCTGCAGAACAAAATGATCTACCAGCGCGGGCAAATCTTCAGCGCGGCGTCGCAGCGGAGGCAGCTCAACGGGAAAAACGACGACGCGATGGTAGAGGTCGCGACGAAACGCGCCCGACTCGACCAGTTGCTCAAGATTGCGATGTGTGGCAACCACCACGCGCACGTCCACGCTGGTAGGCTTGCCCGCGCCGATACGTTCCACCTCGCCCTCTTCAAGCACGCGCAGCAGCTTGGCCTGCATGGCTGCGGGCATGTCGCCGATTTCATCCAGGAATAACGTACCCCGGTGCGCCTGCTCAAACTTGCCGGTATGCCGCTGTGTCGCGCCGGTGAACGAACCTTTTTCGTGGCCGAATAGCTCGCTCTCAATCAGCTCGGCGGGCACGGCCGCGCAGTTAAGCGTGACAAAGGGGCCGTTGGCGCGATGACTCTTTTCGTGCAGCGTGCGCGCCACCAGCTCCTTGCCGGTTCCGGTTTCGCCGTAGATGCAGACACGCACTTCGCTTGCCGCCACGCGCTCAATTTGCGCCATGACGCGGCGCATGGTTTCTCCCCGAAACACCAGGGTATGCTTGCCCACGCGAGCTCTCAGATCGCGGTTTTCAGTCTCAAGGCGCGTGAGTTTGAGCGCGTTTTCAAGCGTGACGAGCAGCTTCTCGGTCGTCAACGGCTTCTCAAGAAAGTCGAGCGCGCCCAGGCGCGTGGCTCTCACGGCCATCTCAATGTGCGCCTGGCCGCTCATCATCACCACTGGCGCCGTAACGCCGGCGGTCTTCAAGTCTTCAAGCAGCGCGAGACCGTCGCGGCGCGGCATCACCACGTCGCTCAGAATCAGATCGAATGGCTGCGAACGAGCCAGCTCCAGTGCACGCCCGGCGTTGTCGCACACGGTGGCCTCGTGGCCAGCAAGGCGAAAGGCGCGCGAGATGGATGCCAGTGTGTTGGCCTCGTCGTCGACGATCAGGATGTTGGCTTTCGCGGTCATGATGCGGCTTCCGTACTTTGGCCGGCCCCTGGCAGCGTAATGATAAATGTTGTGCCGCCGCCGGTCGGGTTTTCAGTGGAACAAGCCCGGCTTTCAACGGTAATCGATCCGCGGTGATCGGCAACTACCGATTGCACGATTGCGAGTCCCAGCCCAGTACCGTGCTGCTTGGTTGTGTAGTAAGGCGTGAAGAGACGCTCACATTCCTCAGGCGTCAGGCCGGTGCCTGTGTCAGCGACTCTGATCTCCACCGACTCATCCCTGGGTTCGGCCGAGAGTGTGACTACGCCGCCGTCGGGCATGGCGTCCATTGCATTGAGCACTAGATTTGATAGCGCGCGATGCAGCAGTTCCGGATCGGCGTCGAGCTTCATCGGCTGCGTGCTGATGTGCACAGAGACACCGATCTTTTCTGGACCTTCGTAGTCTGCTCCCTCGATATTCACTCCCTTTATGATCCACGGGAAATGAAGCAGCGCGACGCGCCAGATCACGTCCGAAGCATCGATGCGCTCAAGCTCCGGCCTGGGCATTTTGCTGAAGTCGCTGAAGCGGCCGATGATGGCCTTGAGATTGGCGATTTCGGCGCTGAGCGTGTTTGTGCTCTCTTTAAAGATCTCGTCGAACTCGGCTTCGGGCAGTTGGCGCGCGCGAGTCAGGTTCTCGATAGTAAGCTGCAGCGGAAAGAGCGGATTCTTAAGCTCGTGCGCCAAACGACGGGCAAGCTCGCGCCATGCCGCCACGCGCTCGCTCTGAATGAGTCGTTCGCGCTGGCTGGTGAGCTGCCCGGTCATGTGATTAAAGCTTCGGGCGAGCACGCTCACTTCGTCATGTCCGTGCTCAGGCACATGCACGTTCCAGTTGCCGGCGGCCACTTCGCGGGCGGCGCGTGCAAGCTGCTCAATAGGCCGCGAGACGCGCGCGGCGATCCACAGGCTGAACACGATGGCCAGCAGAATACCGCCTGCTGCAACACCGTAGGCAATGGCGCGAATGTGCTGTTGCGCGTCGACCATGCCCGCGCGCGAGAGCGCAACCACCAGCACGGCCAGCACGTTGCCTGCCTGGTTTTTAAGCGGGATGGCCGTGGCGTTCAGGCTCGCTTCGCGCGGGCCCGCCGGGCCGTTCGGGTTCACGATACCGCTGGTTTGCTGGCCGCTGGTGCGCGCGGCATCAATGAGGCTCTGGTAGTTGGCCGCGCCCCCGATTGGGCCTGCTGCACCGGCCAGGCGGGAGGGATCGAAAGGGCCAGGATGAGGGGTCGAAGCAGAGCCGGGCGTGGTCATGTTAACGCTGACGCTCTGCCCTGTATCGGTGTAGAGCCCTATCGTCATGCCCGGCGCAACAGGCAGATCGGCAAGGAAGCTCTGATCGAGCCGCTCGCCGCCGACGATGCGAACTGCCTGCGCGGTGTTGATTCTCAAGACGTCAACCGTTCGACCGGCAATGATCCCCAAAGCCGAAGACCCATCCGGCAAATCCACAGTATTGAGAAAAGTTGGATGATCGTCCCATGGAATCGGTTCGATATAACCGAACCGCGCCGGCGACTGCGCGGAGCTCACGATCTTTCCGTCGGGCCCAACGATATCAAGGAAATCGAGGCGCGCGTCCTGAGCCAGGCTCGCAGCTTCGGTGAGAAAAAGCGCAGGGTCGTCTTTCTGGTCGAGCTGGTAGGCCATTGAACGCGCCTGTTCGCTAACGGCAATGCGTTCAACGGCTGCGGCCACCTCCGCCGAGCGGTGCTGGAACTCGCGCTGGAACTGGCTCACGAAGAGCGCAGTTTCCTCCTGGTCGCGCTGCTCGAAGACGTGGCGGATGCGCAGCAGCACCGTCCAGGAGACGGCGGCGACTGCCGCGGCCACGGTGAGTGACAACGCCAATAGCAGGCGCTGGCGAAGGCTCATGGCGTCACCTCGAGCCAGGCATTGGCGAAGTCGGGAGTGCCGTCGCTGCTGAGCGTAAGGTCCCGAACCCGCGCGCCAACGGCGCAGGCGCGCGGAAGATCGAGCAAAGGCGCCAGCGTCTTGCGATCGAGAAAGTCGTGTTCGACGCGGTAGCCGGCAGTGGGCGAGGTCAGGGCGAGCGAAGCGGTTTTGCCCGAAGCGCGAAGAACTGACTCGAGGGCCGCAGCTGGATCGGCCGAGGCAAGCGGAATTGTACGCAACATGAGATCGGCATGAGTCGCGCCAGTTACCTGCACGTCGAAGCCCGCCTCACGCAGGTTGAGCGCGATGCGCTGCGCGGCCAGTTGCATGGAGCCGTTACCCTGAAACCCGAGAGAAAGCGCCGGTGGTTTCACTCCGCCGCGCAACGCCTGCGCCTTGGCCAGGTCGCGTTCGACAGAGAAAAGGAATGCGTAGCCCGATAGCTCTTGCGGCAGAATGCTGGCAGTAATCTCACCCTGTTTTTGAAAGATGACATTGAAGAGCGCCGCGCGATCGATGGCGAGTGCAATGGACGCGCGCAGTTGCTGGTTGGCGAGCGCGCCGTTGTTCGAGATTTCGAGCGCAAGCAAATCGACCGGAGGAGAACTCAGCACCGTCATGCGTTGTTGCTCTGCCACGCGCACTTCCTCGGGCGGAACTTCAACAACGTCGGCGCGGCCCACGCTCAGATCGAGCCACTGATCGCGCACCGAACGCGCGGTTACGAGTTCGACTGTGTCGACATAGGGCCGACCACCCCAGTAGTTTTCGTTGGCGGCGAGAATAAGGCTGGGGCCGCGATGGCCGGTCAGTTGAAACGGCCCAGTGCCGATGCAGCACGGCGGGGCTTTGCCGTCGCCCGCATCCGTAAGCGAAATGAGGAAGCGGTCTTCGGCCAGCAGCCACGGTAATTCCGGCATGGGCGCGTCACCGGCGAAGACCAGCGCATTTCCTTGAGTCTTAAGCGAGGCCCACGGGCAGGGGCCGCCGCACGACTCGTTCAGCGAAGCCGCCGCTCGATCGCCAGTCAACGGAAATCCATTATGGAAGGTCACGCCATCGCGCAGAGTGAACTCCCAGCGCCGTTCGCCGTTCGACGATTTCCATTCGGTCGCAAGCGCCGGTTGCAGTGTACCGTCGGGCCCCGTGCGAGTAAGCCCGTCGAGCACAAGATGCAGAAAAGTCGCGTCAGGCGAGGTGATGCCGTCCCCGGCGATTTCAACGCGCAGCGTGCCGCCGTAATGCGGACGAGTGCGTGCCCACCCGGAAATCCCAACCAGGACGAGAAGAAAACTAATCGCAGAGCGCCGTAACACGGTCCACCTCGTATTGGTTTTTTGGGGTTCGGATCACGGCGTAAACGCTCTTGCCATCCGGCGCCGTCCAGAGCGCGGTCACTGTGCCGTCGATAGTCAGGGGCGCGCTCCTCGGTTCGGCGTTCGAGCCAATCACCGCGTAGGCGCGCAGCGTGTCGGAACTCGAATCTCCAGCGCCTGAGACAATCGGCAATCCGGCGCCACAGCCGCTGCGAATCGTTGCAAAGTCGCTGCCCCACTCGCTGGTCCCGTTCAACGTAATGATTTTTCCATCGTCCGCCAGCAAAACCTTGCCGTCGATGGTTCCAATAACCAAAGCGTCTGGAGTCTTCCATTGAACTTTTACGGCCGAGTAAAACGGCGGCAGCTCCACGCCAAGGCTGGGAGAAACGACGCCGGTATAGTAGTCCCGGGCTGTGTTGTAGAAGGCGCGTAATTCCGGCCTCGCTGGCATGGAGGGGTTTGGCGCCGAGGTGTTTGCAATGGAAGTTGAAGCCGGCCCGGATGACGGCGGAGGTTCAAAGGCTGTGCCGGCGAAGGGCCACGGGTCATCGCTCGCATGGCAGCCAACATTAAAATCCGTCTGGTTCTTGAGGGAGCCCGAGCAATGTTCTCCAGGTAGCCATGTTTCAAATTCCAGCAAGGCCGGCTCCTGCGAAGCCGGTATCAGAACTCCGCGAGGGTCGCGAGGCGCGGCAACGTGAGCAGGGATTGGAATGCTATGCTGCTCTTCCCACCCCTGATCCGCCAGCACCTCATGCTTGATCGAGTGCGGCGTCAGCAGAACCATCTGATTACCAAATTCGAACCCACCAAGAATGGGATCTATCGATGTGTAGATCGACACGCGACGCAGAATCATTTCTGCTCGGGGGACAGAAGGGAACGGGTGCGCAGGCGGAACGTCAACCACTGCAACCTGCGTATCGTCGCCCCGGATGACTTCAGCAACCCATGTCAAGCCGCGAGCGTTTTCGCTCAGCGTAACGCGAATAATCGTGTCATTCGGCGCGCTGTTGGCCACAATGCCGCGGGCGCGCAAATCCTGCTCAAGCAGTTTGCGAATCTCCGGAATTCCATCGACCGCCAACGATGACTGATTGCGAATCATGAGCCGCGCAGCGCCGTGGCCGAGAATGGAGGCAATCTGCCCGGCAAGGTCTGCTGCGGGCTGCTGCCAGGGGCTTTGCGCGTGTGCGGCTCCGCACTGGGCAAGAAACGCCAGGATCGCCGCGACAGCCAGGATCAACCTCGAAACACGCATCGTTTTCTTGTTTCTTCTCGTTGCGCGGATTATATCCCGTGGAGCGTTCATCGTCGGCTACGGAGGGAGCAGGGGCCTTCAGGCCCCTGAAACTTCCGGAGAGATTTCGCGCGCGTTCATCGCCCTGGTGGCGGACCAAACTTTTGCGCAACCAGCTTGATCGCCTCTTCTACCGTCGCGACCACGCCCTCAAGCTGCGCGTCTTCGGCGGCGCGCAGTATCTCGCGAAAACCTTCGCCCGGCGCGTATCCGGCAGCGATCAACTCGCGTCCCGTGATCAGCGGCCTGGGCCGCACTGTCTCCTCGGGCATTGCCTGCCAGCGGTCGCGCGTAAAGTTGTAGTGGTCAAGGTTGCGGCTGGCGGCCATGCAATCCATGCGGTGCAGCGCCAGGTGCTCCGCAAAGTTGTCAAGCCTGAAGAACCGCTTCAGCGTCGAGGCCTTCATCCGCTCGGTATCGGCAAAGCGCATGTGATTCTCAATCAGCGCTAGAATCTGCCGTGTCTCGTCGTTCGAGAAGCGAAAGCGGCGGCAGATCTCGGCGCCCATGGCCACGCCCACCTCAACGTGTCCGTCAAAGCGGATGCGATCGGGCGCGACGCGAAACGTCGGCGGCTTGCCCACGTCGTGCAGCAGCGCGCCCCACGCCAGCGTCATGCTTGCGCCAGCTGCCAACTGCTCCAAAACGAGAAGAACATGCGTCCACACATCGCCTTCGGGATGGTACTGCGCCGGCTGCGCCACTCCCTTCATGCGCGCGATCTCCGGCAGCACCTCGTCGAGCAAAGCAGTCTCATCCAGCAGCTCGAAGGCGCGGCGCGCATGGCCCTCGGTCAGCATCCTGGTCAGTTCGTCGCGTACGCGCTCGCGGCTCACAGCGTGAATGCGCTTGGCGAGCGAGCGGATGGCGCGCAGAGTTTCCGCTTCAACCTCAAAGCCAAACCGCGCTGCAAAGCGCACCGCGCGCAGCATGCGCAGGTGGTCTTCTTCGAATCGCTGCGCAGGCCGGCCGATGGCGCGAATAATGCCGGCCTCGAGATCGGCCACGCCGCCAACGTAATCCAGCAGGCCGTCGGGCGCCGGATTTCCCCCGCCGATTCTCTCATCCAAAACGCCGCCCCCCCGCAGGGGGTCCAGTAGCAGCCCGTTGATGGTAAAGTCCCGGCGCTTCACGTCCTCTTCTGCGCTGGCGGTATAGCGCACCGCATCGGGGTGACGCCCGTCAGAGTAAGCGCCGTCCGAGCGGAACGTAGCGACCTCAGTCACAAATCGCGCGTCTCCATCTTCCGGCGCTACCAGCACCACGCCGAAGTGCGCGCCTACGGCAAACGTGCGGGGAAACATATCAAGCACAATGTCGGGTGTGGCGCTGGTGGCCACGTCGTAGTCGCCAGGTGTGCGGCCCAGCAGCAAATCGCGCACGCAGCCTCCGGCGAGGTAAGCCTGGTGCCCCGCGTCGCGCAGCGTGCGAACGATCTTGAGCGCAGCTTCGGATTGTGGCGTTGAGGGCAACATGGTGCAGGACTATTGTCCTATTTTTGGGGTGGATAAGTTTTTGGCAGGTATACGCCGGTTCTCGATGGGCGGGAGACCACAAAGGCCGGCCATCGGCAAATCCCGTCTTATTTCTCTTCAGGTCTAAAGCTACGCGCCCTTCACCTTGCCGCGCCCATTGCTCTTCACCGCATACATGCGCGCGTCGGCCGCCCCAATCACGGCGTGCAGCGCAGTGCCGTCGTCGGGCGCGGTGGCCAGGCCTATGCTGGCGCTGACCGTCAGCCTCAGGCCGCGCTTCATCTCAAAGCAGGTCGTCATCAACTGGCCGTGCAAAGCCGCAGCCTGCACCAGTGCTGCCTTCGCATCGGTGGCGGGCATCAGAATCACAAATTCATCGCCGCCATAGCGGAAACACAGGTCGCCCTCGCGGCTCAACTCCTGCAGCCTCAGACCGGTACGCGCCAGCAACTCGCTCCCCACCAGGTGGCCGTGCTCATCGTTCACCAGCTTGAACCGGTCGAGATCGAGAAATGCGATGCTGACCGGCGCCTTTTTCCGCGCCGAGTACTCAAGTTCCTTTTCGAGCACCTGGTAAAGATGGCGCACATTGAATAGGCCCGTTGTGTCGTCCGTTATGGTCAACTGCTGAATGCGCGCCACGTCGCGGGCATTTTCAATTGCGATGGCTGCGTGATCGGCCAGAATGTGCAGAAACGCGATGGTGTAATCGGTCATCTGCTCGGCGCGGGGGTTGAAAATCTCAATTGCCCCCTGCGTTCCGGTACGGCCCCTCAGCGGCAGCGCAATCACCGAGCGCACCTTGCGGGGTTTCGCGGTGCCAGGCTCATTCACGCGCGGATCGCCGGCAGCCTCGGGCACAATCAGCGTCTCGCCGTGCTCCAGCACCCAGCCGGCCACGCCTTCGCCCCGCTTCACGCGCAGGTCGCGCAGCCGCTCCTGCTCGCCGCCTGAGGCCAGTGCGTAGTAGAGCTCCTGCCGCGACTCGTCCAGCATCAGCAGCGTCCAAAGCTCGGCTTCAATCGTCCGCTCCATGTACTCGAGGATCGTTCGCAGGATGGTGTCGAGGTCCAGGCTCGAAGTGAGCGACCGCGCCAGCCGGTGAAACACAAGCAGATCTTCGAGCGGGATGCGTTCTTCCGTCTCGTTGGCCATAGTGGTGCCTTACGGGGAAAAGTGTTACACAAACATTCTGTCACAGTTGGCGATTTCAGCCGCCGATATGCACCATCGACCGCGTCGGCTTCAGGAATCCCGGTTCGCCGATATGGTGGCGCGCCTCCTTGCCCTGGACGGTCGTGTGAATGTAATCGCGGAGCTCGTCGCGGCTCGCTCCGGCCCTGAAGCGTCCATACAGGTCGTGCTCAACCTGCGAGAAAAGGCAGGTCCTGATTTTGCCATCGCTGGTGAGCCGCACCCGGCTGCATGCTCCGCAAAAGGGCTGGCTCACCGGCGCAATAATGCCGATTTCACCCACTCCGTCAGCGAACGTGTAGCGGCGGGCGGTTTCGCTGGCCTCGCGCGGGTCAAGATCCACCAGGGGCATTACGCGGCCAATGCGATCCACGATTTCGCGCAACGTAACCACGATCTCCGGCGACCACAGACGGCCCTCTTCGAGAGGCATGAATTCGATAAACCGGATGATCGCATTCTCTTCGCGCGCAAAGCGGGCAAAGCCCTCAATCTGGTCGTCGTTAAAACCGCGCAGCAGCACGCAGTTCACTTTGAGCGGAGTCAGCCCGGCCTCGCGGGCTGCGCGAACACCGCTGAGGACCTGGGCAAAGCTGCCCGGGACGCGCGTGATGCGCTCAAACACCTGCGGGTCAACCGCGTCCATGCTCACCGTGATGCGGTTCAGGCCCGCAGCCTTAAGCGGCTGGGCGAGGTCTTCGAGCAGGTGGCCGTTGGTCGTCAGCGCCAGGTCAAGCGGTTCGCCTTCGATGGTGCGCAGGCTTGAGAGTTCGCGAATCAAGTCGAGCAGCCCGCGGCGCAGCAACGGCTCGCCGCCGGTGAGCCTCACCTTGGTGATGCCGAGGTCGACGAAGAGTCCAATCAGGTTTAAGTAATCATCGATGCCAAGCTCAGGATATTGCGCTCCTACCTCACCGGTGCGGCAGTAGATGCACTTGTAATTGCAACGGTCGGTGATGGAGACGCGCAGGTCGTGGATCACGCGACCGTGGCTGTCACGCAGGCGCATGCCGCGCCCAACAGCCGAGGCCGTAGAACCAGATGCCGATATGGAGACCTGCGGGGAAGCAGCCACAATCTAAGGCTATACCTTTTCGACAGCCAATAGGGAGTAGCCAATAGCCAGTAGCCGATAAAGCTGAATGCCCGGCAGGCTGCGAATAAACTCGAGTCCGGCTGTTTTGTAACCAGGGCACGGCTTTAGTGCCCGCGTGAGTACTCGCAAAAGCGCCAACTTGCTAACTTGCCATGCCGCAAAGCGGCGCTAACTTGCTGCCTTTATTCGAAACAGGCTCTCTTCATGTCCCGACAGGCCGTTCTCACGCACGCTCTTTAGCCGGGCCAAACGCGCCGTAGGCGCAACGGATGTTAGTCCAGCGCATCGCGCTGGGTAAAGAACAAAAAAGAACGTCAAGCCCCGTAGGGGCGATGCATTTGTCAAAGAGCACAGAGTGTCAGGGCGCGACTTCAGAGGTTGCGGAAAAACTCGTTCAGGCACAAGCGAAGGGAGCTTTGTGTCAGGGCACGACTTCAGTCGTGCCGAAAAGGGTCTTAAAGAGGAGGGGTTTTAACCCCTGCGGAAAAACTCTCTTCGGCACATGGGCCGCAGGCAAAACGGAGGGAGAAGCAGCCTTCAGGCTGCTGAATTCAGCGCAAAATATCGAAGCGGCTTTAGCCGCGGGCCTTTTGCCCGCAATCTTTCCAAAGAGGCTTGAGCACCCACTTTAGCCCCTGCGTGAATCGGAAGTGGGAGCTCGCTTATTGGCCCTCTTCAGAACTTAGCTAGTCGAGGCGCGGGGTGCCTTTGCGCAATGTCATGCCGGTCAGGCCGAAGATGCACACCAGCGCAATGGCCAGGAAGAAATAGTAGGCCATGGGATGCGCCCAGCCGGGCGAGTAGCTCAGATCCTGGCCGACCCACAAAAGCAGCACGGCAGCAATCACGGCAAACTGCCCGGCGATCACCAGGAAGGTATGGCCCAGGTCGCGGCGCTTGTCGAGAGCCTCAACCTGGTCGGGGGTGAGATTGCGCTCTGCGGGGGGAAGCAATGGATTTGGCATGCGGTGCTCCTGAATGGGGATTAGGGGGTTGGTAGTGGCCGGCGGGCCGTGGCCGCTCACTCTCTAAATTCAAACACATCCCCGGGGTCGGGCGCCAGTGGGCATGCCAGCCGGAATAGAATAGCACTTTCGTAACATTACCTTGGCCGCTCTGAATTGACCCCTGAACGCGAACGGAGTAAAGTTCCAACTGTCTTCCCTAGAGGTCACCGGTCCGCCTCCAACGGACCAGTCTCAACGTCCATACGTTGAGCGAGCCTCCCACTTGAAGACCCGCTCGGCGTTCCTTTCAATCAGTAACCGCAAGACCGAAAGGAACCTCATGAGCCGCCATCCCTCCACCCGGCCCCCCCGCCCCCAACAAGAAGCCCTGACGCCGCCGAGTAGTGCACGACCCGAAAAGGAGAGCCGGAAAACGGCTCGTGCTCCTAAGCCTCAAAGGGCTCTAATTTGTCTGGCCGCCCTTCTGGCCTTTGCCGTCTGCCTGGCGCCGGCCCAGCAGATAACCAACGACGTTACCGGACTGACCTGGACCACAACCTCCTCGGCTGAGACCCCCTGCGGATACGGGGGGGGCTATTATTACAGCCTTATCACCTACACGTTCACTTATGACGGGGATTCGGTAGGCGGCACTGTCAAATACCTGAATTCGCCGTCCGGTTCCGATGAGTGCCCGCCCTCCATGTGGGTAGATCCAGAGAATGGCTCGGAAAACCTCCCGATTACCAATGACGGAGGGGCCTACATCGTCGCCACCGCGTCGGGCGCCCAGCTCACCTTAACGCCCAGCGCATTTTCGATAGGTTATATCGACCCGAAGTATGTCGTGCTCGGCGTCACTTATGCGCCACCGGGGCCTAGCTCGTCGGTAACATATACGAATAGCCTGTCAGTGGGAACCACGAATTCTCTCTCCAACTCCATCAGCAGCGGTACAAGTTACTCGGTGTCTATCACCTATTCCGGGGGTCTCCTAGGCTGGAAAGGGGGAACCACCGCAGGCGAGACTACCTCCTCAACTCAAACGACGACGGACAGTAAATCGACAACGATAAACTGGTCGATCGAAAACGAAATCCAGACCTCTGGAACCCCCACGGCAGTAGTGAACGATGAATACACGTCACCGGTGAATCACGACTACGACATTATCTATATTTGGCTTAACCCGGTCGTGGTCCTTAGCTTGGGCCAGAATGCTGTGGTCTGGAATGGATACGGCTATGATGCAAACGACGAGAACGGAATGGACATTGTCGGGATCGCGCAAGGGTATTTAAACGGCGATTTCGGCCCCATTCCGAGCCAGTTTCAAACTTCACTTGAGCGCGGATGGGCATCTGGCCAGACCTTCCCCCCGGGACAGAGCGCCGCGATCAACAGCGCGGATATCGAGGCTATCATGCAGTCCAATCCATTTAGCAACAGTTCATATGGACCAGACGAGATCGGCCCAAATCCGCCTGTTCCCAACACGGCAGACGGTCGCTTCACGCTCACCGCGTGTAACGCCGACAACAGCGAGCCATTTACGCAAGCCAATCCGTCCCAGTTAACGGAGAATGTGACCTGCGGGTTTAGCTATAGCGACATGACGACCACCGCAAAGGACTACACGACCAGTTCCACAACTACATATTCGATCGACAAGGCCTTTCAAGGAACCGGATGGCTTTCTAAATTGGCGCTCGACCTTAACTCCAGCAGCACTACCACAACGACCACGGATGT
>JBEKCW010000038.1:0-19826 GCA_050014675.1 Occallatibacter sp.
GTAGTCGCGAACCTGGTGAAGGCAGTTCACGACAACGGGGATCATCTGACCACCGGGAATCTGTGTACGAAGTACGTGCTGGAGGCTCTGACCAAATATGGATATGGCGATCTCGCATTTAAGGTTGCGACGCAAGATACGTATCCGAGTTGGGGATACATGCTGGCGAATGACGCGACCACGCTGTGGGAACGTTGGGAGTCACTCACTGGACCCGGCATGAACTCGCACAACCACCCGATGATGGGATCGGTCAGCGCATGGTTTCACAAATACCTCGGAGGCATTAATCCAGACCCGGATGCGCCGGGCTTCAAGCACTTTGTAATTCGACCGTATCCATTGGGCGATTTGCAATGGGTACGCGCCGAATACAGGTCTCCTTACGGATTGATTCGCAGTTCCTGGAGCAAACAAAACGGTGTCCTCTCATTGAAGTTCACGGTTCCGGTCAACACCACAGCCCGCGTCTACATTCCGGCGCGAGACGAGGCGAGCATCACTGTGGGAGAAAAGCGGGCAGCGATGGCGGAGGGCGCCAAATTGGTTGATACGCAAGAAGGAACAATCGTGTTCGAGGTCGGCTCGGGAGACTATGAATTCTCAGTGAGCTGATTGATTTCGGCAGGTACTCCTTGATGCTCGGCCCTGCACGCACGCAGACGCATGGCGCACCTGCCGGCGCGCTGCGAATCTATGGCGAAGCCGACAAGATCTGAAACCGAAAATCTCTTTGATACAGGCAGATACGGCTTTTGGGAAATGGCTGCCTCGGCGGCACATGCAGCGGTTCGCGCCATCGGGGCCGGGAGTCGGCGCCGGGCGATCCCAGTCTAGCGCAACATATGTTGATAGACCAAACAGCGCCATTTATTCACCATCTTCTAGCCATTTTGCTGGAATTGCGTAACTTTTGCCTTGACCGTGCTTTAAAAGAATGCTAAACAAGTGGATCAGATAGTCAACAATAGTTGCATCCCCTAATTCTGGCACCGACGTTGGGCTCTTGAAGCATTTGCGAGAATGCCAGCCCTGCTTTTCCGTGTAAGTGAAGTGAGCTATGGAAGAGACTCAGAATTCCTTGTGAGGTCGCGACGAAATGAAACTAAGCAAACTTTTGAAGGCAGCTGCGAGAATTGCAAAGTATTCTCTCGACGTATTGTCCGCAGGCATCTTGTCTGCAAACGGCGAGTGTAGAGCATCTTTGGATTGGGAGCGCAGGCAAAGGGGGTATCTCGAAAGGCGAATCGGAGAGGCTGCTATGTTGCGACGGATCTGCCGCACCCTGGGTTTTCTCGCCGCCCTTAACTTGAGCGTAATCGCATCAGCTCAGACCGCCCAGCTTTCGGGCCGGGTTACCGATCCCACGCAGGCCGTCGTGGCTAACGCCGACGTACGAATCGTAAACCAGGCTACAAGTATCAAAACAACGGCCAAGACCAACGGGGATGGGTTGTATGCCATCCCGTTCGTCGAACCGGGAACCTACAAAATCTTCGTAGAGGCGCAGGGATTCAGCACCGCCGCCAGCCAGCCAGTGACGGTCTCAGTGGGGCAGGCCTTTGTCTATGACGTTCAGCTCAAGGTGGGCAACGCGGAGCAGCAGGTGACCGTTAACGCCGCAAATGCCGATGTCAACACCACCGATGCATCGGTGAGTACAGTGGTCGACCGCCAGTCTGTAGAGAACCTTCCTCTGAACGGCCGCAGTTTCCAGTCGCTCCTCTATATGACGCCGGGAGTCAATCTCAACACGGGGAGCGGGTCAACTGGCACAGTTGAGGGGACTGCGGGACAGTTCGTCGTGAATGGCCAGCGCGCCGATGCCAGCTACTGGATGGTCGACGGGGTGGGCGCCAACGTCGGGATGGCTTCGGTACAACCCGGGACAGGAGCAGCCGGGACTGTAGGTGCTACCAACGCGGTGGGTGGAACCGACGCACTGGTCGCGGTGGATGCACTGCAGGAGTTTCGTTTTGGATCTTCAACCTACGCGCCGGAGTTCGGCCGCTTGATGGGTGGGCAGATCGAAATTCAAACGCGCTCTGGAGCGAACCAATTTCACGGGCTCCTCTTCGAGTACCTTCGCAACACGGTCTTCGATGCGGCAAACTGGTTCAACGATAACCAGGGTCTGCCCAAGGCGGGCGAGATCCAGAACGACTTCGGGGGCGTGGTCGGCGGTCCAATTCTCAAGGACAAGGCGTTCTTTTTCTTCTCCTATGAAGGACTTCGCTTGATTCAGCCATTCACGTTTGAGGGCACCGTCCCCGACGCGAACGCCCGGACGTCAGCCATCCCCGCCATGCAGCCTTATGTGAATATGTTTCCCCAGCCCGCGGCAGGGGCAGTGGATACAGCTCCTGGCTCGGGCATAGTGGATTACACCACCTCCTTCTCCAATCCCTCCAGGGCCAACGCATATAGCTTGCGTATTGACGATCACTTGGGCAGCAAGTGGAATGTCTTTGCGCGCTATGACCATGCGCCATCCTCGTTCACTTTGCGAGGCGATGCGCAGCCGGCGAATGACATCACGAATGAATCCGCCATCACCAAGACAGCCACAGCCGGAGCGACGTGGATAGCATCCCCCCGAGTGGTCGATGATTTGCGTTTCAACTATAGCGTCAGCGGCTCGAAAAGTACCTACATTACGGATAGCTATGGCGGCGGCACGCCCATGCCCGATGCCGGCTTTTTTCCCAGCGGATACAACTATGGGAATTCGCTTTATGCGTTTGAAATGCTCTTTGGCTCCAACATGACTGATTTCGAAGGGCTCGGAGGGGCGAATTACCAGCGCCAGTACAACGTAGTGGAATCTCTCTCCGTGCAGAAAGGAGCGCATGCCCTGAAGTTCGGCGTTGACTATCGCGCCCTCTCGCCCAATTACGGACAGGCTCCTTATGAGGCCATTCCATTCTTCTATGGCATGTCGGCAATGGAGATGGGCGATAGCCCCTTGTTCGTAGCATCTAATTATGCTGGTGGAAGTTTCCTGATGCAGAACCTGGGCATGTACGGCCAGGATACCTGGCGCGTCAACTCGCGTTTGAATCTAACCTACGGCCTGCGATGGGATGTGGACATCGTGCCTAAGACCACAAACGGTGGCGTTCCCCTCCCGGGCTTGACTGGTTTCAGCACGAACCCGGCGGATCTCTCCAATCTTGGGCAAGCTCCGGGAACACCGCCCTACCACACCAACCTTACGGGCCTGGAGCCACGCTTCGGCGGAGCTTACCGGCTCAGGACAAGCCCGAATTGGGGTCTTGTGCTGCGCGGCGGATTAGGACTCTTTGACGGCTTGACCAGCACAGAGACAGTTAACGCTTACGCTATTGAGGGTCCCGATTACCCATACGGGACAGACGCATTCGAATACAATGTCGCCTTTCCAATCACGCCTGCTGAAGGAGTGCGGCCGACCATTGCGGCTCCCAATAACGTAAACAATGACCAATTATTTGGTATTGATCCGAATCTCGGCCAGCCCAGAGCGCTGGAATGGAATCTCGCCTTGGAGCAGTCCCTGGGCTCGGCCCAGACCGTCAGTTTGACCTATATTGGCGCCAGGGACACGAATTTGCTGGGAATGGAAACTGGTGGCAACTTCCCAACTCCGAATTATTACGCCGTGTACATAGTAGATAGTGCAGGTAGCTCGAACTATCAGGGATTGCAAGCGCAGTACCAGCGGCGGTTGAGCCATGGGCTCCAGGCGCTTATCTACTACGCCTGGTCTCACTCCATCGACGACGGCTCGTATGGAAATTACCCAAACGACAGCGTCCTGAGCCCCCCCAGCGCGAGCAGGGGCAATTCGGACTTTGACCTTCGCAACGTGTTTTCTGCAGCGGTTACCTTCCAGCCTCCCGCTCTGAAGAACAATCTCCTCTTGCGGGCAATCACCAGCAACTGGTCTACGGACGATATCGTGACTCTCCGTTCCGGGGCGCCGGTCGATCTCACGGATGAAGTCTTGTTCGACAATAATGACTACGACACTCTTAACGAAACCATAATTCGGCCGGATCGTGTTTCTGGACAGCCGCTCTACCTCCACGGATCGCAGTATGCTGGTGGGGTAGCTTTGAATCCCGCCGCGTTCACTGATCCGCCAAGTGTGTTGGATCCGTCGCTTGGTGTTAATCTTCCAACCCGTAATGGCGATCTCGGCCGCAATAGGCTCAGGGCTTTAGGATTGAAGCAATGGGACTTTTCCGCGCATCGCGACTTTCCCATTCACGAGAATCTCAAACTGCAGTTCCGCGGGGAACTGTTCAATTGTCTGAACCATCCTAATTTCGGCCCCTTCAACAACCAATATGCGACGGCGGGCGTTAATCCCTACTTCGGCCAGATCACCGGTACGCTAAACCAGTATTTGGGTTCACAGGAATCTGCCGGCGGACAAGGTGCGCTTTATGCGCCAGGCGGACCGCGCGCAGGCGAATTTGCCTTGAAGCTGATGTTCTAGTGTCACGTAACCTAACCGAAGTTTAGCTTAAACGTCAGCCCGCGAAGGCGGGCTGACATCTCTTATCCCCTTGCTGCATGTGGACTCGGTGGTCATACGCTGCGTTATGGCAATGACCACGACGTCCTCTTTGGGGTCGACCCGGAAACTGGTGTTCGCGGCGGCGCCCGATACAAGGCGCCATCGCTGCCTTGTGTTGCGGCTGCCGCCCGGTTTTCGAATACGTCGCATCCCACGCCGAATCTTCTTCCGTTTTCAAAATCCGGAATTCCGGCCGGCACCAGGTGGTCCCGCCCCAGAGGGTGGACCGTCTGCGCGCTGAGCATGCGCTCGCGATTCAGCTCGCCGTCGCTCGGGATAGCGGCAATCCCTCCATCCGCCGCTGTGTGCTTCAAAAAGACTTGAATGAGCCCTCCGTTTCGCGCAGGCTGGTGTGTCTGTGGAACAGCATGTGTACCCCGGAGGCTTTCAACTCTTTGTGTTTTGCGCTATGCCGGCGGGGCCGCGTGTCCATGCCATTGCGGAAGGCGCGCCAACGCTGGTGGTGGACCGACTGGGCCCGGCGATCTCAGGCCAGCGCAACATATGTTGATAGACCAAACAGTGCCACTTATCGGCGGTCTTCTAGCCACTTTGCGGGAATTGTGTAACTTTTGCCTTGACCGTGCCACAAAAAGAATGTTAAACAAGTTGATCAGACAGTCAACAATAGTTGCATTTCCCTGATTCTGGCACTGACACTGGACTCCTGAGACGTTTGCAAGAATGCCATCTCTACTCTTCCGTGTAAGTTAAGTGAGCTGTGGAAAAGGCTCAGAATTCCTTGTGAGGTCACAACGTGCAGAGAAGCGAGACGCTGCCGTTTGAGTACGGCATGGGATGGGCAAAGCTGAACGAACTCGGCGATGCCGACCTGTTGGCGCGCCTGATTGACGGTGAGCACAGCGCCCTTGCCGTGCTCTTCGACCGCTACCATCGCCTCGTATTCTCCGTCGCCGTCCGCATCTTGCGTGATCAAGGCGAGGCCGAGGATGTGGTCCAGATTGTCTTTCTGAATGTTTTCGAGAGCGCGATAAATTACGATCCTCGCAAGGGCACACTCAAGGTATGGTTGTTGCAATATGCTTACCATAGGGCGCTCAACAGGAAACGCAGCCTGTGGACACAGCGGGTAAATCTGTGGGACGATCTGGATGTTGCAAAAGAACGAAGCCAGCCGTTCGATGCCGAACTGCTTCGCTATTGCGAGCAACTGCTTAAAGAGTTGAAGCCGCCCCAGCAGCAGGTTCTCAAGCTGACGTACTTCGAGGGCTGGACCGCGCAGGAGATTGCAGATTTGCAAGGCCGCCCGGTCTCGCACGTTCGGAACGATCTTTACAGAAGCCTGGCTCGATTGCGACTCTTGGTTATGCACCCTGCCGGACCGGGAAGGCGCGGATTAGCCGGGGGTCTGGAAGGGAGAGCACAGATTGCCGACACACGCGCATTTTGAAGAGCTATGCGTCCTTGCTATGTCGGGACAGCTTTCCGCTGCCGAATCGGATCTCCTCAACCAGCATTTGGTCGGTTGCGATAGCTGCCGCACGTTCCTTAAGGACGCTCAGTTCCTCAGTGATCGGGTAATCCCGCAAACTCTCCATGCCTTTCGCGGCGAGACACGAGTTCCTGGTGGGATGCGTGATCGTTTTCTAGCGCGGGCAGCCAGCGAAGGACTGAAGATTCAGGCGGGGCCTTCGGTTGAAGTGGTGCCTCCCGCGGCCGAATTTGAGCTGCAAGAAAAGGCAGCTGCGTTGCCGCGGCGATTCCTGGGTTTGAACCAATTCTTTGCCATGCTGCGCCCTCCCCAGGCATGGGCCATCGTGGGATCCGCCTGCCTGGCCTGCGTCGTTCTCGGGCTTGTGGTCCGAACTACCTCCATGACGGGACGGCGCGACAGTTCCGTCGGCAGTGCTTTGCCAGCGCCGCGGCTGCAGGCGACACCTGCGGCCCTGCCGGTGGACACGAATGCGGAGCGGTTGCGCGCGCTGATCACTGAACACGATCGGCTTACCTCCGAACTCGCCGATCTCGATCACCAGTTGCAGGCCGCTCAGAAAGAGAAGCAGCAAACGGATTCCGCATTGCAGCAAAAGCTCGCTGCGGCCCAGTTCGATGAAGCCCATGATCGTGAAGTCCTGACTCAGCAGGCCACGGTTCTGAACGCACGCGTTTCGGAACTCCAGTCACAGCTCGACTCGGCCCGCCAGCAGGAGTCCCTGACAGCTTCGGAACTCCACAATGCAGGTGCGAAAACTTCTGAATACGCCGCGCGCCTGGACTTGATGCAGGCACAATTGCGGAATCAGGACGCGGAGCCCTTGCCGGGTCCTAACCAGGTGAGCAGCCTCGTGGCGGCGCGGAATCTCCACATCATCGATGTATACGACTCCAACGCCAACGGCAAGCGCGGGCGCCCCTTCGGGCGAGTGTTTTATGTTGAAGGCCGTTCACTTGTCTTTTACGCATACGATCTCCCCACCGCTCGTACGCAGCAGAACATCTCTTTTCACCTTTGGGGTGAGAAAGCCGGCATCGGGGAAACGACTCTGAGCCTTGGTGTCCTCCACGACGACGATCCGCGCGACCGGCGTTGGGCGCTCACCTGCAACGATCCGAACCTGCTGGCAAAAATCAACTCTGTCTATGTGACAGCCGAATCGCCCGGCAAGCCGAACGATGCGCCTAACGGTCCGCGGGTGCTCTACGCCTACTTCGGAGCGCCTCCGAACCATCCCTGACGGCTACGGCGGCTGACAGGCTTGACATGTTCGGTCACAGCAAAATCCAGGCCATAGCATCTTCGTATACGCCGGTGTGGCCTGACCCGAGACGGCCCTAAAAAAATCCTGCAAAATAAAAGATCCCGCTGATAAATTCTGCCTCTTACGCGGGCATACCAAGTACGCAGTAAAAACCATGTTGGTACCCAGAGATTCCCCTTTGGAGGTAATGACCTTGATGAGATCTATTCGAAGCCTGTTCTTCGCCCTCTCCGTTCTGCTCTGTCTCGTTTTCGCCACCACGCACGCCGCCTTCGCGCAAACGGATACAGCCGCGATCTCAGGCCATATCGTCGATGCTTCCGGCGCCAGTGTGCAGGGCGCCGAAGTGGAACTCCACAGTGTCCAGCAAGGAACATCCTTGACAGCGACTACGAATGAGGCTGGAATCTACATTTTTCCAACCGTCGCTCCGGGCCAGTATTCGGTTACTGTGCGCAAGCCTGGATTCAAGCAGGTCGACATTGTTGGTGTCACCGCCAACGTTCAGGACCATATCGAACAGAACTTTCGGCTGGAAATCGGCTCCACTTCGGAGTCCGTAACAGTATCCGGTGGCACGTCCGATATCAACACGACGGATGCCTCGGTCAGCACGGTCGTCGACCGTCACTTTGTCGAGAACCTCCCTCTGAACGGCCGCAGCTTTCAGTCGCTCCTCTATATGACGCCGGGAGTCACCACGGCCGCGGGGGGCGCTGCGACAAATGACGGCCTCGGGGGAGGCTTCGTCGTCAACGGCCAGCGCGCCAATGAAAACTACTGGCTGATCGATGGGGTGAGCGCCAATGTCGGCATCAGTGTCGGAGCGCCTGGGCCTAGCGGAGGCGGAGCTGTAGGAGCCACCAACGTTTTGGGTGGCACCATGGCACTGGTCTCAGTCGATGCGTTGCAGGAGTTTCGTATTGAAACATCAACCTTCGCGCCGGAGTTTGGCCGCAGCATGGGCGGACAGATTTCCATTGCTACGCGCTCAGGCGCAAATCAATTCCACGGGGATGCTTTCGACTACCTTCGCAACACAATCTTCGATGCGAACAACTGGTTCAGCGATCACTACGGCACGCCCAAGGCGCCCGAGATCCAGAACGACTACGGGGGTGTCATCGGCGGCCCCGTTCTCAAAGATAAGGCGTTCTTCTTCTTTTCCTATGAAGGCCTTCGCCTAATTCAACCGGGATCGTTAACCGCCACCACCCCTGACTTGGCCTCCCGGGCGGCAGCCATCCCCGTCATGCAGCCTTATATGGCTATGTTTCCGACGCCGCCGGCAGGGGCAGTCGACGTGTCTCCTGGCCTCGATCTCGTAAGTGCGAGCTACTCGGCTCCCCAAAAAGCCTACGCAGCCAGCTTACGCATGGACTATCAGTTGACAAAGAAGCTGAATTTCTTTGCCCGCTATAACCATGCACCGTCCAGTAACTCGACCCCAGGATCTGAGGCGAATTCCGTAGCAACAAATTCCAGCCAGACCAAGACAGCCACTGCCGGGCTCACCTACATACCGACGAGCAGCATCGTCAACGATTTCCGCGCGAACTATAGCGTGAGTGGCGGGAACTCATTCTCAACAATCAACAGCGCTGGCGGCGGCGCGCCTCCGCCCCCTCTTACCTGGCTTCCCAGCGGATTAACCCTCGCAAATTCAGATTTTTACTTTTTGGCAGCGTTTGGCACCAGCATGCTGGAGCAAGACGGGGACTATGCGAAGAATTATCAGCGGCAATGGAACTTCGTGGATACACTCTCGGTGGCGAAAGGGAATCACGACCTGAAGTTCGGCTTTGACTATCGCCGCATGTTGCCCAACTACGGACAGGCTGAATATTGGAGCATTCCGATCTTCATTGACATGTCGGAACTGCAGAATGGCGACCCCTTCGAACTCGTCAACGAATATTATGCTCCCGGACGCTTCAAGCTGCAGAACTTCGGCGCGTACGCCCAGGATACCTGGCGCGTTAACTCGCGTATGAATCTGACTTATGGCATACGCTGGGATGTGGACTTCGCGCCTCAAACATCAGAAAGCACCCCCCTTCCGGGCATCACGGGTTTCAGCCTGAACAGTCTCGCCAACCTTGCGTACGCTCCCGCGGGAGTGCCGCCCTACACCACGCACTACGGCAACTTCGCGCCACGCGTCGGCATAAACTACCGAATCTCTTCAACGCCGGGCAGGGAGCTTGTACTCCGCGGCGGATGGGGAATCTTTTACGGCCTGGCCGACTCAGAGCTGCTCAACGTTGAAGCGATTGAGGAGCCTCTCTACCCATACGGGGCAGTCGGATTTTGGCTCGGTCCTGATCTTGGGGCAACCGGCCCGACCGCGGCTCAATGGCCTCCCACGCCTTTGCTGGCGGCAGTGCCGGTCAACGAAGTGCCCAATGCGACCAATGGGGAGCCGTTGTATGGCCTTCAGCCGGGTTTGAATCTGCCCTGGTCGCAGGAGTTCAACGTCGCCCTGCAGCAGGCTCTGGGCAGCAATCAGAGCTTCACCCTATCCTACGTTGGCGCCGTAGACAGCCGGCTTGAGCAATCTGAAGTCGCTGACAATCCAAATCCAAACTTCGCATCGGCGTGGGTGGAAACCGATACAGGCAGCGGGAACTATCACGCGTTGCAAGCAGTGTTCCAGCGGCGGCTGTCCCATGGGCTCCAGGCTCTTGTCGACTATACATGGGCTCACTCCATCGACACCGGCTCCTATGGCAATTGGGTAACGTACATCTATGCCGGCCAAACCTCGGCCGATTTCAACCAAAACCGCGGCAATTCGGACTACGACATTCCTCAAGCGTTTTCTGCAGCGATGACCTACCAGCCACCGGCCTTGAAGAGCAATAGTATCTTGAAGGCGATCACCCGGGACTGGTCTACGAACAATATCGTCAGGCTCCAGTCCGGTGCGCCGGACAATATCGTGGCTGGCGACTTCCACAGTTCATCTGAGGTGGGTGTTGCTGCCCAGGTTCGGCCCGATCGAGTTCCTGGCGTGCCGTTGTACCTGCATGGGTCGCAATATCCTGGCGGTGAAGCGGTCAATCCCGCCGCGTTCGCCGATCCGCCGTGCTGCAACTCATTCAGCGGACCAACCCGCCAGGGCAATTTCGGCCGGAATGTGATCCGGAATCAGGGACTGAAAGAATGGAACTTTTCCGCGCAGCGCGACTTCCCTATTTACGAGAATCTCCATTTGCGGTTCGAGGCGGACCTGTTCAACGTCTTGAACCACCCCAACTTCGGCGGCTTCAATGGGGACTTTTTGCTGACCACCGGCCCAAATCCCCTCTTCGGCCAGAACACCAGCACATGGGCCACCGGCTCAGCTAACGGCGGGCAAAATGCGCTTTACGCGCCCGGCGGCGATCGCTCCGGTCAGTTTTCACTGAAGTTGTCGTTCTAATAAATTGCACGACCAAAAGAGTCAGTCCGGGCGGCCAGCGCCCGGACTGGTTCTTTCGGCTTTGATTACACGCTTGGCTTGCCGTACGCTGAGGCCGGCCGAAACCAGCATGGCGCCGGCAATGGGGCAACGTTGTCCAATGCCCGCCCCCAAGTTTCATGCTGACTCGACCAACACAACCCTGATCAGCCGATGCCTGCAGCTTGTGTACTGATCCTCAGCCCGCGCGTTCTTCCGAGACGGGCTTTCCTTCTCGAGCTGATTGCCAATTGCGCGGATCGTAACTGAGCCATCAGTCGACGAATGAGCATAGGGAAGAAGTGATCTTGCAATTCAGCCGGGCGGAACAACAAGGCGGCCAAGGAAATTTTGCCGGCAATGGGGCGCGTCTGTGTATTGCAGTCAAGCTTGTCATATATATGGCGGTCATGTTCCCATGTTTCGCCTTAGCGCAGGATCAGGCAGATCCGTTATGGCGCGGGTTTCAGAATCCCCCGAACTCTTCGAGGCCGCTCGTGTGGTGGCACTGGATGAATGGAAACATCACCAGGGAAGGGATCAAGTTGGATCTGGAGTGGATGCACAGGGTCGGTCTGGGCGGCTTTCAGAACTTTGACGTGGTGCACGACACTCCCCAGGTTGTCCAGAACCGGCTCGCATATATGACTCCGGAATGGAAGGACGCATTCAAATATGCGATAGCACTTGGTGATCAGTTTGGAATGGAAATGGGTGTAGCCGGATCGCCGGGATGGAGCGAGTCGGGAGGACCGTGGGTACCGGCTTCGCAGGGCATGAAGAAGTATGTGTGGAGCGAGACGCTGGTGGAGGGAGGAAAGCCGTTTACGGGCATTCTGTCTCATCCCCCATCGAATAGCGGTGCATTTCAAACGATGCCGGTGGCAGATGTAACGAGCCCTCCCCCGGGCGCGAAGCCGATCCCACAGTTTTATGCAGACTCAGTAGTGATTGCCTATCGAAAGCCCAGAGACGAGATTGCGCTTGAGACGCTGCGCCCAAAGATGACGGCGAGCGGGGGATCGCCGGACTTTGCAATTCTCACGGACGGCGATCTGGAGAATACAACGAAGCTCCCTGTTCCGAAAGATCACGCCAAAAGCGCCTGGATCCAATACGAGTTCGCCGTGCCCCAGACGATCCGCGCATTCACGATTGTGGTGCACGAGCTTGATCCCTTTTCGCAGGCAATTTTGCAGGGGGGCGCGACCGATAAAGTTCTGGAAGCAAGCGATGACGGGGAGAGTTTCCATGTCGTCGCAACACTCCCCGCGGACAAAAACATTTTTGAAACGTCAGCTCCGCCGGAATACACTGTCGCCTTCCCACCCGAGACGGCGAAGTACTTTCGGGTGTCGTTCAAGCCTGCGACGCCACCGTCGCTCCCGGAATGGGCAGTCGGCATCGATCCGATATTGCTTGATATCGCGACTCCCAAACAGGCAACTGACTATGAAATTGCCGAACTGGTGCTGCATGCAGGTGCACGCGTCAACCGATGGGAGCAAAAGGCCGCATTCGTTCCCACGGCGGACTTATACTCTTTCACTACTCCGGCAATCGACCCCGAGCAGACCATTCCAAAGGCGGGCGTCGTTGACCTTACTGCCAGGATGCATCCTGATGGCACGCTTGACTGGACACCCCCGCCAGGCGAGTGGGTCGTATTGCGTTTCGGATACTCGCTGCTCGGCATTAGAAATCATCCTGCGACGGCAGAGGCGACAGGGCTTGAGGTCGACAAGTTGGATCGCCGCTATGTGAAGGAGTACTTCGAGAAGTATCTCAACAGCTACCGGGAGACGGTGGGCTCGGATGAGATGGGCAAGCGAGGCATCTGGAACGTCGTAAACGACAGTTGGGAAGCTGGCTCCCAGAACTGGACCGACGACATGATCGAGAAGTTCAAGAGATTGCGCGGCTACGATCCGAGTCCATGGATGCCAGTGCTCGCCGGAAGAGTAGTGGAGAGCGCCGAAGCCAGCGACCGCTTCCTGTGGGACTTTCGCAGGACCATCGCGGACCTGATTGCAAATGAGCACTATGGCGAATTAGAGGAAGTGCTTCATGAACACGGGATGGCCCATTACGGGGAGTCGCACGAAGAGGGGCGCAATTTTGTTGCCGATGGCATGGAGGTAAAAAAGTTCAACGAAGTTCCCATGAGCGCGATGTGGGCGCAGATTCCCGGCGTGAACAAGGATCAATATGGATACGACGCTGACGATCGGGAATCAGCATCGGTAGCACATATCTATGGGCAAAATCTTGCTGCTGCCGAATCGATGACGGCAGCGGCGGCACCCTGGGCATGGTCGCCAGCAACGCTGAAGCCGACCGCGGATATGGAGTTTCTAAATGGCATCAATCGATTTGTCATTTCCGAGTCGGTTCACCAGCCATTGGTTGGCGTTGGCACCGCTCCGGGATTGACGCTTGGGCCCTACGGACAATGGTTCAATCGCAACGAGACGTGGGCAGATCAGGCGGGGCCGTGGGTGGACTACCTGGCGCGCACCAGCTTCCTGCTGCAGCAGGGTCACTTCGGTGCGGACCTCATTTACTTCTACGGCGAGGATTCAAATCTCACCGCGCTCTTCGGGCAGAAGGCGCCTGAAATTCCTGAAGGCTACGGCTTCGACTACATCAATGCCGACGGGCTCCTCCATGAGCTGAGCGTCTCAGACGGTCTCCTTGTGACAAAGAGTGGGATGCAATACCGTGTGCTGGGGCTGGATGCGAATAGCGTGCACATGTCTTTGCCGGTACTGCGCGAGATCCTCAAACTGGTTGAAGACGGCGCGGTCGTGGTCGGCCCAAAGCCGACGGATGATCCCAGCCTGTCAGATGATCAAGGAGAGTTTCGCAAGCTGACCGACGCACTCTTCGGCGACGGGACTGGCGTGCATACGATAGGCAAGGGCAGTGTCTACGCAGGCCAGACAGTCAGCGAAGTTTTTGCCGCATTGAATCTCAAACCCGACTTCGAATACACCAGGCTCAAGTCCGATACGCATCTCGAGTTCGTACATCGCAAGCTTGACGACGGTGATCTCTACTTTGTCGATAACCGGGGCGACCATGCAGAGGCAGTAGATGCCACTTTCCGCGTAGGCGGAAGGGCCCCGGAGCTATGGCGCGCAGAAACCGGCACTGCCAAGCCGGCTTCGTATCACTCCGCTGGCGGTCGCACTACCGTTCCGCTCGAACTGGAGCCGTGGGGCACAGTGTTTGTCGTTTTCCGCAAGCCAACAAGTGCGACGTCCAGGACAGTGCCGAAGATGATCGAAACGAAGCTGGCAGATGTGGAAGGCCCCTGGCAGGTCGGCCTCGAACCTGGACGTGGAGCGCCGTCGAGTGTCACCCTGCAAAAGCTCGCGTCGTGGAGCGACAGTACCAATGCGGGCGTGAAGTACTTTTCGGGTGCCGGCACCTACACGAGGACGGTCCAGGCGCCTGCATCGTGGTTTAAAAAGGGCACGCATCTGTGGATCGATCTTGGAGATGTGAAGAATCTCGCGGACGTAACCATCAATGGAGAGGATCTTGGGACTGTCTGGCACGCGCCATATCGGATTGACGCGACATCTGCCCTGAAGCCCGGCATGAATGAGTTGCAAATCAAAGTAGTGAATGCATGGGTGAATCGGATGATTGGTGACGAGCAACCGGGCGCCAGGAAGTATACGTTCGCTGATGTGAAGCCCTACAGCGCAGATTCGCCTCTTCAGAAGTCTGGTCTGCTCGGACCCGTGCGAATTTATTCCGTTGACTCGAGGCCGGTGAAGCCTCTCCTAAAGTGAATAACAACGTTTTGGGGATCTTATGATTCACTCGCGTCGTAAGGTGGTAAAGCTTCTTGCCGGAATAGCTGCGACGCCGGTAGCACGTCTTTTGTCACCTGAATGGTTGCAGGGACAGCCGTTGGCGGCCACCCCAACGCTCAGTGCAGGGAGCGGGGCCCGTCAGCGAACAGGCCAGACGTACCAGGATATTACCTACAAGACGTTTCTCATCGATTTCCAGTTTACGGACATCGATCCGAATACCATGAAGCGCGCCGACGCGGAGAAGTTAGCGGAGCAAACGGCGGAGACGGGCGCCGAAAGCCTCATGGTCTATGCCATGGCAAGCAGTGGCATTGCTTTGTACAACAGCAAGTTCGCGCCTAAGTTCAAGAACCTACCGGATAATTTCCTGGGCGACTTTCTTGAGGCTTGCCATAAGCGAAACCTCAAGACGGTGCTATACCACTCGCTTGGCAACCAGAGGATTTTGGACATAGATCATTCCGATTGGGCAGAACTGGACGCCCAGGGTAACCCCAAATTTATAGACTCTTCGCCCAATGGCTTCATGGGGAAGGCCAATTTTCTCTGTCTGAACAGCCCTTACCGTGAGCTTGCCTTGAAGCAGACCAAGGAGATCGCAGATCGCTTCACCTTTGACTCCTGGTGGATTGACATGGTTGGTGTGGTCGAAGAGTTTGCCTGCTACAACCCATATTGCCTGGAGAAGTGGAAGGCGCGCGCGGGTCAAGATCTTCCCCGTCCCTTGCCACCAAGCTTATATCCTCAATATATCGATTTCGAAACTGACACCTTTCGCTCGATCTATAGGGCGATCAAGGATCAACTTAAGGCCAGTACCGGCCGCGACATCCCGATCACTCACAACTTCGGACTCGACTATGCTGACGACACTTATATTCAATACGAGTCGAATCCGTTCGGCCGAGACTGCTACGACACAAGTGTGAACGCCAAGGCGTTCCGGGCGCGAGCGCATGGGCGGGAGCTGCAAATATTGCCTCATCTCAACAACGACTATGTTGATTATGTCGACGCCCCTCTTCAGCAGGTCCGATGGCAGATGGCGATAATTACCAGTCATAACGCCTCTGTCATGTCGGGGATCATGGCCAATGTGGATGGCACGGTTGATGCTGCTGCGTTGCGGCTGGCGACCGAAGGTTTCAAGGTGGTCGACCGCTTGATCCCGAAGGTGAAGGGAACTGTGCCCTACGCTGAAGTGGCAGTCCTTTCCAGCGAGAGAAGCGTGATCTTGACTGAGGGGCGCGGCTACGAAGATTTCTACGCCGCCAGCAAACTGTTGATCGATTTGCATTGGCCGTATGATGTGGTGGCTGCAAACCCGCTGGCTGCAGATGATCTCGTCCCCTTCCGATTGCTGATCGTTCCCGACGTGAACTATGTGTCGGCGGCCGACAGGCAGGTCGTTCTGGACTATCTGGAAAAGGGCGGCAACGTTTTTCTCTGCGGCCACTGCGCAACTTTCGATGAATACGGCAAACTCCACGCAGATGCCAACTTCGGGTTAGTAAAGATCGCGCAGGAGACGCACGCGCCTCGAGGTTTTATCAAGCCATCCTTTCCCATTGGCGATGAGCGCCTGAAGGCCGCGGATATCGTCACCGTGGAGCCGGATGAGAGCTACCAAATCATGGGGCGCTTGATTCGGTTATCGGCGACCCGGCGCGAGGGCTTCCCGCTGGAAGACGTCGCTTACCCGCTTGAGACCACGGACCAGCCGGTGATCGTGATCGGCCGGAAGGGTAAAGGCCAGTTCGTCTACGCTGGCTATCGGTTCTTTCAGGAATATCACCAACAGAGTCTTCCAGTGATTGCGGATGTCTTTCGCCACCTGGTGGACGGATTCTATAAACCGGCAGTCCGGGTCGAGGCTCCGACCGTAGTGAACGCAATCTACAACCAGCTCGGGCAAGAGCTGCGTATAGCGCTGGTGAACGGTATCACCGCCCAGCCGAGCAGCACGATTAATCCTGCCTCCGGTGATCCGATAAATGGGTACACGAACATCGTGGAAGTGATTCCCTTGTCGGATCTGAAAATTCTGCTCCGGAGTAAGAAGGTGCAGCAGGCAACGAACCTGATGGGGGAGAAGCTGAAGGTGAACTTGCAAGAAGGAAATACCGTTATCACGGTTCCGCGCCTGGAGCAGTACGACTTGATCAGCGTGCAGTTGGCGTGAGAGTTCAGGCAGCGCCGGGAGGGCGAAACCGCGAAAGGAAGGGCAAGGATGGGGGGGATTCTGCAACCAGGCATGGTGGTTTAAGTTATGATGGGCCGCCAGTCGCGGAGACCATCCTGAAACTCTAAGCACATGTGGCAGTTATTGCCTGCCATGCGGTTTCAAGTGAGGATATGAGAAAGCGGACCAGAAAAAAAGACGGCATCGATGCGAGCCAGAATGGTTCTTGCGCCCGCGACTTCCCGGTTTATTCCCAAATCGCGGAAGTCAAGGGACCGTGGACAGTTCACTTTGATCCGAAATGGAGTGGACCTGAATCCGTGGAATTTTCCGAGCTTGTAGATTGGACCACGCGGCCCGAGGAGGGTATCAAATACTATTCCGGGAAGGCGACGTACGAGACGACTTTTGAGCTCGAAACGCCGGCCAATGACCCGCCATCCGGAATCCATCTGAACTTGGGAGAACTGAGCAATGGCGCGGAAGTGCGGCGGAACAGCAAGGACCTGGGAGTGCATTGGACGAGGCCATTCCGAGTGGATATCAGCGCGGCCGCCAAGAGCGGCAGGAACGACCTTGAGATCGATATCATCAACCTCTGGCAGAACCGGCTGATCGGCTACGCTCATCTACTGTCCGAGAAATGGTTCTGCAAGACGAACGTACGGAATTTCACAAGCGACCATCCTCTGCTGCCCTCCGGCCTGCTGGGGCCGGTGCTGGTGGAGTCGGCTTGAAAATGGAGCCAGCAAGCACTGAACAACGTCGTCCCGCTGCCGGGATGACTCCAACACGTGGGGCAGATGTTTTTTGAAGGTGTGATTTTATGGCATTGATTTACAACAGGCGAGAGTTTTTGATGAATTCCGCCAAGTGGGCTGTGACGGTTCCCGCCCTATCTGGCTTAAGCGGGCGTGCTCTTTCTCTGGTAATGGGAGATGCGAGCGGGCGCGTGAAAATGGCAGAGCAGGCATTCATGAATCCCCCCGATGGGGCCTGGCCATGGGTTTATTGGTATGGCGGCAACGGCAACATCACTCGTGAAGGCATTACCGCCGATCTGGAGGCGATGCACCGCGTGGGGATTAAGGGCGTGATCTACATGGAAGTAGATCAATATATTCCGCCAGGGCCGGTGCGCTTTTTGAGCCCCGAGTGGCGGGAAATGATGCAGCACGCGATGAAGGAAGCAGAGCGGCTGGGCATTACCTTCAACATGAATAATGATGCGGGCTGGGCGGGAAGCGGTGGGCCCTGGATCACACCCGAGCTATCCATGCAAGTGGTGGTGTGGAGTGAGACCCCCCTGCAAGGTGGGCAGCACTTCAAGGGAGCTCTGGCCCAACCGAAGACGACCTTAGGTTACTACCGCGACATTGCTGTGCTGGCATTCCCCACGTCACCCGGCGATGGAGTGCGGATGGCTGACCGTTCTCCTAAAATCACGTACGGCGTCGACCGCCAGAGTTTCGATGGCGCAGCCAAGCTGATCGACGGCAACCCGGGCACGGTTGCCTACGTGCCGCAGCCCCCGTCAGGCGAGCCGCAATTTCTGAATATTGAATTTGCTGAGCCCTTCACAGCGCAGGCCCTGACGGTTGCCATAGACGTGTGGGATTCCGGAATGTCTGGATCCCTCAGGGCGGAGTTGCAAATCTCCGAGGATGGTCTAGCATACCGGACGATCCGCGAGAACAAACTCTATTGGCCGGTAACTTCTCTGAATTTCCAAAAAGTAAGCGTCCGTTACTTCCGGATCGTCCTTACCCCGGCGGATTTGTCAGGTAACACGCCGTTAGGACTGTTTAGCAAAGGCATTCCCATCGGGGAGGTGGAACTGCACGCGGGCCTGCGGATCGAAGATATTCCGGGCAAGGCAGCGTATCTCCGTCAAGACGCATGGACCGACTCGCAAGACGAGTTCATGGGCGAGCCAGTTATACCCATAGATATGGTGGTCCGTCGAGATCAGGTTATGGATCTAACTGGCAAGTTAGATCGTGACGGAAACCTGGATTGGGATGTGCCGCCGGGAAAGTGGACCGTGCTGCGGTTCGGCCACACCTCAACCGGATCGTTAAACGATCCTCCTCCGAAGGAGGGTCTGGGGCTGGAGTGCGACAGGCTGAGCAAGAAGGCGATCGAGGTGCAATTCTCGGCGTTAGTAGAGAAGCTGTTGGCGGACCAGGCGGCCATCGGAGGAAAATCTCTGACGATGACGCACATCGATAGTTGGGAGTGCGGCTCGCAGAACTGGACGGCGGCTCTCCCGGATGAATTCAAGAAAAAGTACGCCTATGATCTGCTTCCTTATCTAACCGTCCTCACCGGGCGAGCGGTGGAAAGCCGGGAAATTTCGGAGCGCTTCCTGTGGGACCTGCGCCGGCTCATCGCCGATATGTTGCTGGAGAATTATGCCGGGCACATGCGTGAAATAGCTAATCAGCACGGGCTCACTTTGTCGATCGAGGGCTACGGAGCGGGCCCGCTTGATGAAGTTGCTTACGCCGGGCGCGCCGACGTACCGATGAGCGAATTCTGGCTGGGCAAGGAGCGGGAAGTCTTCAACAGAAATAAGGCGATGGCATCGTCCGGGCACGTTTATGGAAAGCCTGTGGTCGCGGCTGAGTCTTTTACGTCCACTCCATTTAACGCAAAGTGGCAGAATCATCCGTTCCGGTTAAAGCCCGTTGGAGATCTCGCCCTTACGCAGGGCATCAACCGATTCGTGATGAGCATGTCGTCGATGCAGCCGTGGACTGATCGCAAGCCAGGTATGACGGTAGGACCATGGGGCACTCACTATGAACGAACCAACACCTGGTGGGAGCAATCGCGAGCCTGGCATGCCTATCTGGCGCGCTGTCAAGCCTTGCTGCAAATGGGAAGTTTCGTTGCGGATGTTGCCTATCTCGGGACGGAGAATGCGCCGAATGCTTTTCCGAACGGGGAGTACGCGAACCCTGCCATGCCGTCTGGATACGATTTTGACGTTATTCCGCCCGAGGTTTTGCTCTCGGGAGTGACAACACAACAAGGACGGTTACTTTTGAACGGTGGCTTGAGCTACCGGATATTGGCGCTGCCG
>JBEKCW010000039.1:0-21114 GCA_050014675.1 Occallatibacter sp.
CTCCGTGATAGATTCCGGCTTGCGTGGCTACCCACAGCGAACCGTCGGCCTCGGGCAGAATTTCGAAGACAACATCGCTGCCCAGCCCGCTTTCAGACGTGTAGTATTCCCACTGGCGATAGCCTCGCCACTGGACCAGGCCGCGGCCACCAAGGCCGAGCCAGAGGGAATGCTGACGATCTTCAAATGCTGAGTAGACTGTGCCGCGCAAACCGTTTGCGCGGTCGATCCGCTGCCATCCGTCGCGTGTGGAGATAATTAACCCGGTCGGCGAAGCCAACATGATGCGGCCATCGGCATCGAGACTGGGAATGCCATTGAGGGCTCCTGCTATGGCAGGCGAGTTTGGCTTGGTGAACTTAGCCTGGCCTTCAGCACGAACCAGAATCCCGCTCATGGCTCCGCTGGCCCACAAGCTTCCGTCTTTGTCTTTCTTGATGGCCTGCCAGCGATCGGCGGGCAGCCCGGCTTCGCGTCCCAGAACGGATATGACGCCTTTAGGGTCAAGGTGGCAGATCTCGTCGCCACATCCATACCAGACCGCGTCTCCATCGAGCAGCACCGAGTGCACAGCGGCGCTCGCAACCCCCGGCGCCACCGGAACGGCGCGCTGCGCAAACTGCGGTTGCCCTGGATTAGCTGAAAGCTCGACCAGTCCGAGATCTGTGGCGAGCCACGTGTGGCCCTTGCCGTCGGCCTGAATGCCTTCAGTTTCGCTGACCGACGAAAAATTGCCGGACACCTGGCTGAACCGGTTTCCGGTAAGCCGGTAGAGGCCAAAGGGCGCGCCCACCAGCAATGAGCCGTCGGGGGCATCGCCGAATGAAACGTCGAGGGCAAGAGGAATGCCCTGGGAGGGTCCGAAAAACTCAAAGCTGTCGCCGTCAAAGCGGTAGATGCCGTTCTCAGAATTTACCCAGAGAAATCCGCTCTGCCCCTGGTAAATGTCTCTGACGGCAAGATTGTTGAGCCCCTCGGCAATGCCGAAATAGCGAAAGCTGTACTCTTGTGCGCGGAGTGTGGCGCACACAACAAGCACAAAGAAGCCGCAGGCCAGGATAGGCAACAGTTGCCGGAGCCACTCGACGATCGGAGTGCTGGCTCGGCTTCCGTCCTTTTCTGTGCCTTTCGTTCCGTTACACGACCTTGTGTTGAGATGAAGTAACAAGCGCATGGGGACTAAAGTCTTCAGTACCTCAAAAAATGGAGCCGGAAACCACTCTTGCCCAGGGTTACGACCACTCCGGTTCATGAGGCGATGGCTTGCCTTTGCGTCGGGACGCAAGGTTTGGTCGTGGCCCATGCGCTCGATGAGAAGCCTCCCTGGCCTGGAAGATGAAGAAGGAATGGCAAGAAAAATACCTGCGTTTCTGAGTCGAACCCGGAGACTGCGTTAGGTGAAACCACGGTCAATGTCTTGCCAATCGCTGCGGGCCCCGGGGGACGGGTTTCAGCGCGTTGAGCGCATCCTGATCAGCTCCGGTATTACAAAAACGACTTGAAGAAAAAATGTGGTGAACGCGCCTTATGAATTCACGAGACACCTGCACGCAACCGCCTTTACTCAGGCCGCGCGAGAATGTCCATTTCGTTTCGCAGCTATTTTACTATGGCTTTCAATTGACTGTTTCATCATCTTTTTACTTTTTCGGTACCCCAGTACCACTATGGGACGTACCTGGGAGCGGCGGATTTCAGGGAACCGGTAACTTAACCGGAAATCGTTCAGGGCGGGTCGAAAAAACTCTAATCCTTCGCTGACTCTTGCTTGAGCTTTTCGACTACGCGATCCAGCTCCTCAACGATTTGGTTGGTGCCTGCGCTCTTGAAGACTTTGAGTAGCTCGTCGAAATACCATAGCTGCTGGTCGCGGGGGCGCTTGAAGCGGTCCCATATCTTTCCTTTGATCTTGCGATAGTCGGTCAGGATCGACTGCGCGTTGTAGAGTTTGTCGGCTGCTGAAATCAGCTGGACATCAGCAGATTCGCCGCGGAGGTGGTCGAGATAATTCTTCTTTCGAGTTTCCCAGTCTTCTTTCTGACTCGAGTCCTCGGCGAGCGTGTCTGAGAGCCCCTCGACCATGCGCGCAACGTTCGAACCGAAGTTGACTTCGACGTCATTGAGGCGCGGCGCGCCGCCATGGTCCTCCACGGTATCGTGAAGCAGCGCGGCAATCACCATATCCTCAGTTACCGGGAAATCAACGCGCCCTGCCTCGCCCATGACCAGCGAGGCCACGCCCAGCAGGTGCGCCATGTAGGGAATCTCGGTGCCTTTGCGGCGCTCGATATGGAGGGTTCGCGCGTAATCGACCGCGCGGGTAAACCGCTCGCTCAACAGCAGTGGTGGGTTTGCGTCTGCGCTCATTGGTCTCTCCTCAAGAGATCGACTATATCAGCGGGCGGTCATGGTTGCGGCGCCGGATCGGTGAACAGCTTGGCCTGCGGCGCATCCTCGGGGTCGTTGAAATTGCTCAGTCCGACGCCAACCAGGCGATAGAGTTGCCGCGCATCCAGATGCACGCGGTCCCTGAGCGACAGCGCTATGTTTGTTAGCTCGTCGCGGTCTGCCGGAGGCGAAGGCGGCGTGAAGCTGCGGGTGAGGATTCTGAAGTCGCTGGTCTTGAGCTTTAGAACCACGGTCCGGGCTACGCGGGTTTCCTTACGCGATGCGGCCCAGGCTTTTTCCGCAAGCCTTCGGATCAGCGGCTCCGTTTCAGAAAGAGGCACATCGCGTTCAAATGTGTCTTCGGCTGAAATCGATTGCGTGGGCCGGTCGGGAACTACCGGACTGAGATCGATACCACGCGCCAGTTGGTAGAGCCTGAGCCCATGCCGCCCGAAGCGCATTTCGAGCTCCACTTGTTCAAAGGCGCGCAAGTCGCCCACTTTCTTCACACCCATCAGCGCGAGTCTTGTTTCGGTTACTTTGCCCACGCCCGGCAAGCGCCCTACGGGCAGCGGCGGCAGAAACCTGTCGATGTCTTCAGGCTGTATCACGAATAATCCGTCAGGCTTGCGCCAGTCGGATGCGATCTTGGCCAGGAACTTGTTGGGGGCCACGCCGGCCGACGCGGTGAGATTCAGCTCCTCCCGAATCTGCGCCCGGATGGCGCGCGCCACGCGAGCCGCGGTCGCGATCCCGGTCTTGTTTTCGGTCACGTCGAGATACGCTTCGTCGAGTGACAGCGGCTCAATCAGGTCGGTGTGACGCTTGAAGATTTCCCGGGTCTGCTTTGAGACAGCTCGGTATCGCGTGAAATCGGGCGGCACGAAAATGGCATCGGGACACAGACGTTCGGCTCGCACGGCCGGCATGGCAGAGCGAACTCCGAATCGGCGGGCTTCATACGAGGCAGCGCACACTACGGAGCGATTGCCACGCCAAGCAACCACCACCGGTTTGCCGCGCAGTTTTTCGTCGTCACGCTGCTCCACCGACGCGTAAAAGGCGTCCATGTCGACGTGAACGATCTTGCGCTGTGCCATTCTGGATGGATTGTAAGCCTGCTTAAAACACCACTGGACCTATGCGAACTTCAGTAAATCACTTTCTTGCCACGGGCCGCCTCGTTCCGGACACAGTTCGCGGTTTTGGCTTTCGACTCGCGTCGGGACGCTGTGATAAAACTGCTAGCGACCTCATTTGAGATGTTTGCCCCTTGCGTTGAAGGGGATTGGCAGCGGTCTTATGGCAGAAGTTCGTGACACCCGGGTTCTTACATTCGATGTTGGCGGAAGCCATATTTCGGCGGCTCTGTGTTTTGGTGAAGACCTGAGTCTTGGGCCGGTTGCAAGCGCGCACTACGGTGACATCACAACCAGCGACGGTTTCGTCGGCCTTCTCTATGACCTGGCAGCGAAAGCCGTTGGCGGCGACCCCTCAGGCATCGGCGCTACGCTCGCGTTTCCCGGGCCGTTCGATTATGAGGCCGGCATCAGTCTGATGCGCCACAAGCTCGCGTACTTATACGGATTCGACCTGCGCCAGGCTTTCGCCGCGCGAATTGGCTGCGGCCCCGAGCGGGTGCGTTTTCTCAACGATGCCGACGCTTATTTGCTGGGCGAGGTGGGCGGCGGAGCGGCTAAAGGTTTTGCACGCGCAGTGGGACTCACTCTCGGCACCGGCATTGGTTCCGCATTCGCGGTAGATGGCAGGCTCGTCACTACTGGTCCCGGCGTTCCCAAAGATGGCGAGATTTGGAATGTGCCGTACGAGAACGGCATTGTGGAGGATTTTGTCTCCACTCGCGCCATCGCGGGCAATTACGGCCGGCGCACCGGAAAAACGATCTCGGTGGAGGAGATTGCCAAACTGGCGCCAAACGATAGCGACGCGCTGGAAGCATTTACCGATTTCGGCCGCAATCTCGGGCAATTGGTGGGGGTGTTGCTTGCCGATTTTCGCGCCGATGTGGTTGTGCTCGGCGGAGGAATCTCCCGCTCAGCCGATCTGTTTTTGCCTGTGACCCGCGCGGAGATTCCCGATCGCAATTTGCAGATTCGCGTTTCAAAGCTGCTCGATCGCGCGCCGCTGGTGGGTTGCGCGGTAGCTACCTTCGCCGCGCTGCGCGACGCCAAGTCGGCTCATGCGGAGGGTAGATCCCTCAGGGGCTGAAGCCCCTCACTCAATTTGCGGGATTTATCGGCACGAGTGAACTCGCGCTCTTTCAAAACGGTGAATTCCATGAAGCCTTTCCGCAACCTGTAACGCTGTATCACTTTGCTCGTAACGGAGCCTTTCAAATGAATCGAAGCTGCATTGCCTTTTTTCATTCGCCGCGCCGCATTGGCCGATTGCTGTCATTTGCTTTTCTGGTTACGCTTACACCTGTTCTGCTGTCCGCGAAAACCGTGGTTTTCTGGGAGCCGGGATTTCCCACCGTTGACAGCGAGCCGGTCGAACGCAGCGTGCTCGTTCAGACCCTCGCCGGAAGCGCGCGCGGTGCGCTGATTTTCGCCGGCATTCAGGAGCTTAATGTCCCCGAGACCTTCGACGGCGCCGATTTGCTTGTGCTGCCATACGGTTCGGCGGTACCAACGGGCGACGCGTGGAAGGCCATCAGAACCTATCTGCACGCAGGCGGCAATCTGCTGGTGATTGGCGGCCAGCCGCTGCGTGTTCCGGTGGCCAATGTCGATGGCAAATTTATTCAGGGCGCAGCACAGGATACTTATGCCCGCACGCTCGAGTTCGACCACACGCATGTGGTCCCTGTTTCAGCGCCGGCCCGTTTTGAGTGGAAGCACGGCTACGCCTTCGCTCAGACTCCCGCGGTTCATGCGCGCCGCTTCTTTGCTGTTGAAGGCCGTCTCGATGGGCTGGGTTACATGGTCGACGCCACGGGCCTGCTGACAGCGGCTCCGGTGATTGTTGCCAATTATGGATGGGGGCCGATGCAGGGCAGCCGGGTGGTGGCTCTCGATTTCGATCCCGAACCCGGCTACTGGCAAAGCCAGGACGGAATAGCATTGATCGGACAGGCCGCGCGCTATGCGAGCCAGGGCGCGACGACGTTTTCGATCGAGCTGCAATACTCGGCTATCCGGCCCGGCGAGACGCCTCAAATCACGGTTCACCTACGCAACCCGCATCTCGACAAAACCCATGCGAAACTCGCCGGCGAAGTGAAAGTGCAACTGTGGTCTGAAAATGGCCTCGTCGATTCGACCACGCTCGCCGTTGAGGACGCCGCAACGGCCAATCTGTCTGTCCCCGCAAAGAGCGATCTCGCGCCTGGCTTCTACACGGTCTCGGCGACCTTCAGCGCGGGCGGCTCGTTCAGGGAGTTTTATCAGAACGGCTTCTGGGTTGAGCCTGATTCGGCTGTCAATTCGGGCCCTGCACTGGGCGTCAATGGCGATTTTCTCAGTGAAGACGGCAAGCCGCTTTTACCGGTCGGCACCAACTACTTCACCACGGAAGAAAACGGCTGGGAGTTTTCAGGCCCGCGCAATGCGTGGGTGTGGGAGAAGGATTTTGCCGAGATGGCGGCGCATGGAGTGAGCTTTGTGCGCACCGGCGTGTGGTCTCAGAACACGAGCTTTACCGACAGCACCGGCGCGGTCAATCAGCGCTTTCTGCGCAACCTTGAGGCTTATCTGCTGTGCGCGCAGCGGCACAAGATCGCGGTCAACTTTACCTTCTTCGCCTTCACGCCTAAATACGACGGCACACTGCGCGGCAAGAAGCCGGAGCCGCAGGTGCCGAATCCCTATCTCGATGCCGCATCGCTCGCTATTGAAAAGGGCTACGTGCGGTCGGTTGCCGAGCGATTCAAAGACGTGCCGTTTCTCTCCTACGACCTGATCAACGAGCCCAGTTTCTCGAATCCCTATCATGTATTCGCAGCTAACTATCCCAACGGCGACGCGGCTGAAACTGCGGCCTGGCGCAAATGGCTGAGCGAGAAATACGACGGCAAGCTGGATGCGCTGGCGAGCGCCTGGCGCATTACTCCCGACAAGCTTTCAAGCCCCGACGGCCCTTCGAGCTTCGACGCCGTTCCGCTGCCCAGGCCGCAGGATCTTGCAGCGGGTGGCGGTGACAATCGATATGGCAACGCGGACGAGGTTCGCGCGCTTGATTACAACCTCTTCGCACAAGACATGTTCAGCGATTGGGTGCGCGGGATGGTGACGCTCATTCACGGCACCGGCAGCAAGCAGTTGGTCAACGTGGGGCAGGATGAAGGCGGCGTGATGGACCGCGTTCTGAACCAGTTCTACGGCGGCGCCGGTGTTTCATTCACCACCAATCACACCTATTGGCAGGACGATGCGCTGTTGTGGGATTCAGTGGCGGCCAAGCGGGTGGGCCAGCCCAACATTACCGGCGAAACCGGCTACCAGCCGGTGTGGGCTCCCGACGGCGTGTGGCGCTATGACGAACTGACGGCCCTCGGCCTGATTGAGCGCAAGTGGGTCCTGGGATTTGCGGCCGGGTCGAGCGGCGCACTGCAGTGGGACTGGTCGCGCGGCGGCGACTTCAGCATGGAGCGCAGCGACGGTTCAGCCAAGATATGGGAGCGCCAGCTGCAGGCGCTGGGAGAATTTGCTCGCCAGGCCGCGCCGCTGGCAACCGGCATTGAACTGCCCCAGGTTGCGCTGGTGCTGCCGCAGTCGTTCCAGTTGTCGGTGGGCAATGGGTTTGCACTTCAGGCACAGCAGATGACAGTTCGGGCGCTTTATGACTACGCGCGCAGCGAGGCTTATGCAGTTGGCGAATACCAGATCGATCAGCTCGGTTCACCGAAACTCATTTTGCTGCCATCGCCGTTTGGGCTCACCGAGAAGGTGTGGCAGGCGATTCTCGATCGCGTGAAAAACGGCGCTGTGCTGCTGGTTACCGGCCCGTTTGATGGCGATGCGCACATGCATGCTACGGGCAGACAGGCTGCGATCGGGCTCGACTACAAAACCGCGCCGCTTACTGAACGTGACCAACAAATGCAGTTCCCCGGTGGAGAAGAACAGCTTGTTTTCCCGGGGAACAAGACAACGTACCTGAGCCGCGCCGAGTTACCCAACGGCGGCCAATGGGCCGAGAAGGCTGTGGGGCGGGGAAAAATCCTCTTTGCGGCGCTTCCCATTGAACTGAATGACAATCTGGCCGCGGTGGGGGATGTGTATCGGTATGCGCTGAAAACAGCCGGCGTGGCTCCGGTGTACAGCACCACGCTCACCGATCCGGGAATCACCATCTGCCCCACCGCGTATCCTGACGCGACTCTCTACGTGGTCACATCTGAATCCGACCAGACGAAGGTGGATTTTACCGATGTGCGGAGCGGCAAACACCTGACCGGGTCGCTTGAAAACGGTGAGGCCGCCATTGTGCTCATCGGCAAAGACGGCAGGCTGATCTCGTCTTACCACTGGACCGGCGAATAAACCGCGGGCATTGGAGAGGTTAGCTCGAGAGCACTCTCTTGGCGCAAATGAGCGGGGCGCAGCTGTGTCGCGACACGGCGACGGCGCAATAAATCGGGTGTTAAAATGGCGGCCAGCATTCGAATGCCGCGACTCAACAGCACTTTTGTAAACGCATTCATATTGGAATGCACTTAACTCTCAAGGTGGGCCCTGTGGACGTGTTGAATCGGCTGGTGAATCGGGCAATGGTTTCAGCAGCTTGCCTATGGATAGCAAGTTGCAGCGGCGCGTGGGGCTCTCCCGCCCAGGAAAAACCATCGATCACCGTTACGCCCGGCGGGACCGTGACCATTGGAGCGCAACAGCAGTTCACCGCGACAACGAGTGGATTCGGCACCGCGAGCACGGCAGTTACCTGGTCGGTTGCTTCGCCGGCGGGCAGCAAAATCAGTCAGGGAGTGAGTGTGGGGGACATCAGCTCGACGGGCCTCTACGACACGCCATTCCCAGCGCCACCAACGGTCACTGTCACGGCTACCAGCAAGGCTATGCCTTCAGTGAGCGGCAGCGTAACCGTCACGCTGAGCGAGGCGGCAATCGCCACCGGCCCGGCTTTGACGGTTGACGCAGGCAACCGGACCCGCGCCATCAGCCCCGACATCTACGGCATGAATGCTTTCTCGATGGTTTCGTCTGTGGGCAAGGCAGTGAATCTGCCGGTGGACCGCTTTGGAGGCGACGGGACTTCGCTGTACAACTACAAGCTCGACGTAACGAGTGCGGGCAGCGACTGGTATTACAAGAACGGCGTTGAAGGCGGCGGCACCGAGGACACAAGCTCGTTTAACAAACATGTGCAGAACGACAAGGCGATTGGCGCCAAGACCATGGGCACCGTGCCGTTGATGGGATGGGTAGCGAAGACCGGTGTTGGCTGCAGCTATCCAAGATCGATCTACCCGGTCCAGACACAGTTCAATCCATATGACCCGAAATGCGGGAACGGCGTTTATCCCAAGGGAACCAACGGCTGCACCAAGGAGAAAGGCTGCGATATCACCGGCAACGATCCTAATCTGATTGCCGAGCCCATCGACAACGCCTCGTGGGCGCAGGGCTGGGTTACATACCTGGTGGGAAAATTCGGGAACGCGGCCCATGGCGGGGTGGCAGTCTATTCTCTCGATAACGAGCCGGCGTGGTGGGATGGCGGGCATCGCGACGTGCATCCCAACCCCTCAACTTACGACGAAGTGACGAACAACGGAATTGCGACGGCGAAAGCGGTCAAGAGCGCCGATCCTACGGCCGGGGTCAGCGGCCCGGTGGTTGACTTCTGGTTTAACTACTTCTATTCGAAAAAGGAAATCGAGAGCGGATGGATGACCGCGCCGTGCCACCTGGCGGGGAGCAATCCCACCGATAGGGCTGCGCACGGAGGCGTTCCGTTCGTGGAGTACTATCTGCAACAGTTCAATGCGGCCTCAACCGCTTATGGCGCGCGGCTGCTTGATTACCTCGACCTGCACACCTACTTTGCCGGGAGTTACAACGGCCACGATATCGGACTGGCGCCCGCGGGCGATACGCAGGCGCAGGAAGTGCGGCTGAATTCCACGCGCGCTTTCTGGGATCCGACCTACACGGACCGGCAATATCCGCAGCCGAATTACCCGACGGACGCCAATTACACGTCGTCGTGCAAGGTGCCGTTGCAGGCTCCCGAGCTGATTCCGATGGCGCAGAAATGGGTGGCCGCGGATTACCCCGGAACAAAAATCGCATTTACTGAATACAACTGGGGTGGGCTGGAGAATGTGAACGGCGCGGTGGCGCAGGCTGACGTTCTGGGCATTTTTGGCAAGTACGGGCTCGATCTGGCCACGCTATGGGGCCCTCCCGATCCGGTCAAGCAGGCTCCGGGCCTGATGGCGTATGAGATTTACCGCAACTACGACGGCAAGAACTCAATGTTCGGCGATGGGGAGCTCGACTCCAACAGCGCTAATCAAGGGCTGCTGTCGGTCTACGGCGCAGTCCGCTCGTCAGACAAGGCCATCACCGTCGTCGTGATCAACAAGACCTACGGGCCGCTCAACGCGACGCTCTCGCTTGAGAACCTGGCATCAACAAGCAGGAGCGCGCAGTCGTTTGTGTATAGCAACGCCAACATCAACGCCATTGTGGCGCAACCGGCCGTCACCATCAATCCGCCCTCGGCAGGCGGCACAACCAGCACCATCAGCTCGACGTTTCCGACTCAGTCAATCACGTTGTTTGTAATTCCGAATTAGAGCCGGCGAGGGAAGCGAATGGCCTGAATTATCCGGGAGGCAGTAAGATGAAGGTCCTCGATCGTCTGGTAATTCTTGCAACAGTTTCGGCAGCCTGCTTGTGGGTTGCGGCATGCGGCGGCTCAGGCACCACAACAACAACGCCTCCGCCTCCGTTGAACCCCACGATCACCGTCAGTCCCAACACGGCTGTTATTGGAACGCAGCAGCAATTTACTGCTACCACGACTGACTTTGGCACCAACAGCACCGCGGTCAGCTGGGCGGTCGCTGCCCCATCGGGCAGCAGCCTCAGTCCCGGAGACATCAGCCTGTCAGGGATGTACAACACGCCCTACCCGGCGCCTGCAACGGTCACAATTACCGCGACCAGCACGGCTCTGCCTACCGTCAGCGGCAGTGTGACAGTCACTCTCACAGCGCCGGCTACAGTAACTGGCCCGGCGCTTGTTGTCGACGTGAATACGCCCAACACGCCAAGCGAAAATCCACACAACATCAACCCGTACGTTTATGGCATGGGTGCGTGGGCTCTCGACCCGGTGTCGCAGGCCACCGCGAATCCCTCGATTACGCGCTGGGGCGGCGATAACACATCGCGTTACAACTACAAGAACATGTCGTCAAATACCACCGCTGACTGGTACTTCGAAAACATCCAGGGAGCGGGACTCGAGCCGGGCGATGGAACCTTCAACAGCTATCTATCCACCGTTCACTCTGAAGGGGCGGCCGCGCTCGGCACCGTACCTGTGAATGGATGGGTTTCAAACGGTCAAAACGCCTGCGGCTTTTCACAGACGGCGTTTCCCAACCAGGTTGGCGAGAATGGCAATGCCGCGTTCGTGAGCTACAACAACGAGATGTGCGGCGCCGGCAACTATCCCTATGGCGATGACGGCTGCAATACCGACACCGGCTGTGCCATCCTGGTCAACAACACTACCGCCGATCCGAACGCTACTACTACTGAGGCTGAAGTCACCAGTATCCCCATCAACCCGCCCGACATTACAGACGCGTCAACACCCGCGCCAGGCTCGACGCCCGCGACAATGAGCCAATGGGCAAACAGCACGTGGTCGGGCGGATGGGTGAACACCCTGGTGAACACAGCGGGAATCGGGCCTGGCAGCAGCAGCAGCGGCGTGCAGGTATGGGATCTGGATAACGAGCCCACCTGGTGGAGCGGTACACTGCGCGATGTGCACCCATCCCCCTTCACGTACGACGAAGTTACCAATCGCGAAATCGGCACGGCGCTCGCCGTCAAGACGGCCGACCCCAGCGCGCAGTTGAGCGGTCCGGTGATCGATTACTGGTGGGGCTACTTCTATTCCATGCAGGATATCTGGGCCGGTAACTCAACGGGCCCCTGCTATGAACCATGGAGCAGCCCGAGCGACCGCGAGGCGCACGGAGGAACGCCGCTGATCGAGTACTATCTGCAGCAATTCAACAAGTACTCGCAGCAATATGGCGTACGCCTGCTCGACTACGTGGACATCCACGGGTACTTTGCGCCCGATTACCCTGCGGGCAGCGGCACTACAGTTGCGTTTACCACTGCGGGCGACACGCAGGAGCAGATTACCCGCCTCAATTCCACGCGCGTGTTCTGGGATCCGACTTACACCGACCTGAACTATACGCAGCCCAACTACATTACCGACGCGAACTACACGTCCAGCTGCACTGTTCCGCTTCAAGCGCCGCAGATTATTCCCATGTTGAAGTCGTGGGTTGCCAACGGCTACCCGGGCACCGGGACTTCGATTGACGAGTACAACTTTGGCGGTTTGGAGTCGATCAACGGCGCGGTTACCCAGGCCGACATTCTGGGAATTTTCGGGCGCGAAGGGCTCGACCTCGGGTCGTTCTGGCCGAGCACCAACGACGACACCCAGCAGATACCAGCCAACTTCGCGTTCGCCATGTATCGTAACTACGACGGCAAAGACTCGGTATTCGGCGATGTTTATCTGTCTGCAACCAGCAGCGCCTCGGGAGCGGACGCCGAGGGCCAGCTCTCTGTCTACGGCGCACAGCGCAGCTCAGATGGCGCTATTACCTTAATGGTGATTAACAAGACCTTCGGCTCGCTCAACTCGACAATATCGCTTGAAAACTTTACTGCGCCCAACAACACAACGGCGCAGGTGTACCAGTACAGCAATGCCAATCTCAACGCCATTGTGTCGCAACCGGCCGTCACCGTTACTCCGCCATCGTCGGGCAGCACTACCAGCACCATCAGCGCGACGTTTGCAGCTCAGTCAATCACGTTGTTGGTAATTCCGAATTAGAGCCGGCTCGGATATCCGGCAGGCTCGCCGCATGGGCGAACGAACGCAATTGAATTTTTGGAGGCAGGAATATGAAGTTCTTTAATCGGATCGCGGCTCTTGCAACCGTTTCAGCGGCCTGCATGTGGATTGCTGCTTGCGGCGGCGGAGGCCTCAGCGGAGGTGGCGGCACGCCGCCCTCCATCAGCAGCTTTACGGCCAGTCCGGCCTCCATCAATTCCGGTGCAAGCTCGAGCCTTACCGGCGTCTTTTCGAATGGCACCGGGGTGATTACGCCGGGCAGTCTTTCTGCCACCAGCGGCACCGGGGTGAGCGTCAGCCCAACCGCGACAACCACCTATACCCTCACCGTCACTGGTTCCAACGGATCAACGGCGACTTCGACCGCAACGGTGACCGTCGCGGCACTGGCCATCACCAGCTTCACGGCCAGCCCGGCTACCATCACGGCCGGCGGAAGCTCCAGCCTGACCGCGGACTTCACCGGGGGCACAGGCGTGGTGACCCCGGGCAACATCACGGTGACCAGCGGTACGGCGGTTACGGTCAGCCCCACGGCCGATACTACCTATACGCTTACGGTTACTCCCGCTACTGGCACGGCAATCACTCAAACCACAACCGTAGCTGTTGTGGCCGCGCCCGTCATTACCAGCTTTTCGGCCAGTCCGACTTCGATCACTTCGGGCGACAGTTCAGACCTTACCGCCGTCTTTACCACGGGCGGCACGGGCGGTACTGCCGTTGTTACGCCAGGCACTCTTCAGATTTCCAGCGGCCTGCCACTCGTCGTCAGCCCACCGGCTACAACCACCTACAAGCTTACCGTCACCAATCCGGCCAGCACGTCAGTTACGCAGACGGCGACGGTTACTGTAACTGCTCCCGTTCCCACCATCACCGTTACTCCCACGAGCGCCGTGATCGGAACGCAGCAGCAGTTCACTGCCACCGCGAGTAATTTCGGCACAACCAGCACCGCGGTCACCTGGTCGGTTTCGGCACCATCGAGCAGCAGCCTGAGCCCCGGGGATATCAGTTCGACAGGCCTTTACAACACGCCTTACCCGGCGCCGGCAACCGTCACGGTTACGGCAACCAGCACGGCCATGCCCACGGTAAGCGGCAGTGCGACTGTCTCGCTAAGTGAGGCGGCAGGCGCCAGCGGCCCGGCCCTGACCGTTGATGCCGGCAACCAGACCCATGCCATCAGCCCGTATATCTACGGATGGAATGGATACGCCTCCAACACTGCCGCGGCACAGGCGGCCAACATCACCGTCGATCGCTTTGGCGGCGACGCAACCTCGCTTTATAACTACCAGCTCGACGTAACCAATGCGGGCAGCGATTGGTATTTTCAAAACGGGGTCGGCAACACCGGCCAGCAGGCAACGAGCGAGTTCAACGAGCAGGTTATGGCCGACGCCTCCATTGGAGCCAAGACGCTGGGCACTATGCCAATGGAAGGCTACATTGCAAAGGACGGCACCTCTTGCAGCTACACATCCACGGCCTTTCCGCAGCAGTATTCATTTGACCCGTACGATTCAAACTGCGGCGACGGCATGTATCCCGATGGAGTGGCAGGCTGCACCAGTGCAACGGGCTGCAATATACCCGACCCAACAAACGAGGCCACTGTGTCAGGCACTCCCGCCGGCCCCACTTGGGACGGCGGCTGGGTTGCTTACCTGGTGCAGACCTTTGGCACGGCCGCCAAAGGAGGCGTGTTCGCCTACGATCTCGACAACGAGCCCGCGTGGTGGGACGGAGGACATCGGGACGTGCATCCCAACCCTTCAACCTATGACGAGGTCACAAACAACGGCATTGCTACTGCCGAGGCCGTGAAGACTGCCGATCCTACCGCCCAGATCAACGGTCCGGTGGTGGACTATTGGTGGAATTACTTCTACTCCAAGAAGGATATTGAATCCGGATGGGGCTCCGGCATCGGTTGCTTCCAGCCATGGAGCAACCCCACCGATCGCGAGGCGCACGGCGGCGTGCCGTTCATTGAGTATTACCTGCAGCAGTTCAATACCGCCTCAACCACCTTCGGCGCGCGCCTGCTCGACTATCTTGACCTGCACACTTATTTCGCCGGCACATACAATGGCAATGGCGTGGGGCTGACCACTGCCGGAGACACGCAGGAGCAGATTGTTCGCCTGGATTCCACGCGCGTTTTCTGGGATCCAACCTATACCGATCCCAATTATCCGCAGCCGAACTACACCACTGACTCGAACTACACCACCAGCTGCAATGTTCCGCTGCAGGCTCCGCAATTGATTCCCATGGCGCAGGCCTGGGTAGCCAAAGACTATCCCGGCACCAAGATCGCGTTCACCGAATTCAACTGGGGTGGGCAAGAGAACATGAACGGCGCAGTGGCGCAGGCTGATGTTCTGGGCATCTTCGGCAAGTACGGGCTCGATATGGCTACGCTCTGGGGTACTCCCGATCCCACAACTCAAGTCCCCGGCCTGATGGCATATGAGATTTACCGCAACTACGACGGCGCCAACTCAATGTTTGGCGATACGGCGCTGAACTCGACCAGCGCCAACCAGGGGCAGCTCTCGGTGTACGGCGCGGTTCGCAGCAGCGACAACGCCCTGACCATAGTGGTGATCAACAAGACCTACGGGCCGCTTACGGCGACGCTCTCGCTTGAGAACTTCACGTCATCGAGCGGGACCGCGCAGGCGTTTCTCTACAGCAACGCGAACATCAACGCGATCGTGGCGCAACCGGCCGTTACCGTTACTCCGCCCTCGGGAAGCGGCACAACCAGCACCATCAGCTCGACGTTTCCAACTCAGTCAATCACGTTGTTTGTAATTCCGAAATAGAGCGTGACGCGGGCACCAAAAGAAGGCGGCCCAGGCAATTGCCCGGGCCGCTTCTTTTTTCACACTTTTATTTGGTAGGCGCTAGACGCCGACGCCGAACTCGCTGGCCTGCTGCTCACCGGCGTTGGTGTAGAAGTCATAGGGCGTGCGCCGCTTGAACTTCGACCGGCTTCTCAGCTCAGCGCCAACAAAGATACTCAGCGCAGCCACAGCCATGCCCACTGAAAACCACGTGATCACTCGCAGCGTTTTCGATTCGCGCTTCTCCATTTCGAGCGCTTCTTCACAGGGTATAACTGGCTCAACTTCGATCGACATGGCACTGCCTCCGGATGCACTCATGATAGCGCACAACTTTCATCGCTGGCTCGCAGGATGGGACTAGTGGATTACAACTTTCGTTACTCAATGGATTCAATTCGGGCAAGCCATCCCGATTTTTCCAATTCGGGAAGAAAACTTGCTCTGATCGAATTGGATGCAAGTTTTTTCAATTCGTCACGGCTGAATCCATGAATTTCGTGCGCGAGCCTGTATTCGTTGGCTATGTTCGATCCGAAAAAGGCCGGGTCGTCGGAGTTGATGGTAACCAGCAGCCCTTGATCGAAGTAGCGCCGCAGCGGATGATCGGCAAACGACGCGCAAACGCCGGTCTTCACATTCGAGGTCGGGTTCAGCTCCACTCCAATCTGCCGCGCTTTCAACTCATCCATTAGTGCCTGGTCGCGGATGGCCGAGAGCGCGTGCCCGATTCGCTCGGATCCGACCGACAGCGCCTCCCATATTGCTTCAGGGCCGGTGGTTTCGCCCGCGTGATTGGTGAGCCGCAGGCCCGCTTTGCGCGCTTCGGCATACATGGCGCGAAAGGGTTCCGATCCGGCGGTTCGCTCATCGCCGCCGAGGCCGATGCCGATGATGGAGGGATACTTTCCGCGCATCTCCGCGGCCTTCAAAAAAACTCGTTCGGCTTCAGGCACGGTAAAGTGCCGCACCGCATCGAATATCCAGTAGAGCGAAAGGCCAAGCTCGCGCGCTGCTCGCTCTCGCGCCCTTTCTAGGCCCTCAAAGATGGGCTCGAAGCAGGCGGGATCGTGATTGCGCCACATATAGATGACGCCTACCGAGATATACACCTCGGCATGAACCACGCCCTGCGCTGCGAGTTGCTGCATCATGCGCCACGCAACCAGTTCGTAATCCTCGGCGGCCTTCATCCTGCGCGTGACCGCTTTGAAGGCCTCGATGAAGCCGGTGAAATCAGTGAACTGGTAAATTGCGTCGGCCTTGGCCTGGGTCAGCGGAGTCTCGTCGTGGCGCCTGCTCAACTCGACGAACGTCGAGGGCAGAATGGTTCCTTCCAAATGCAAATGCAACTCAGCCTTCGGCAATCGGCGGATGTAGTCGTCTGTCTCCGTCACTACTCCAGTGTAATGGCACCTGAGAGGCGCGGGCGAGGACGCCCACGTGACAACCGGGCAGGCGCCCGGCGCTACTTCCTTAATGCTGCCCCGCCAGCCACGCTTTTGACTGTTGCGCGAAAATCTCAATCAGGTTGCCCTGGGCTAGGTTCATGTCCACGATGTGCAGGCCCCATTCGCGGCGCACCTGTCCGCCCACTACCACTTCGCCGTGGATGTCTCCGGTGCGCGCATCGGCGTCACTTTTGTTCACGGTCACTGCAAGGTAGTTGAGGCCGTTGCTGGTGGCGCATTGCGATGTCAACATGCCCGGCAGGCTTACAAACGGAGTCGTCACGGATTTATCCGCTTTGAGCCAGGCGCCCGGTTGAGCCGCATTCACCCACTCCCGCACATGCGTAGAGAGATAGGCGTGCAGCACTCCGCTGCCCCCGCCGAGCGCCGCTGGATTGGTGCACGCGGCTACCATGTTGTCGCCACTGGCTTCTCCAAAAAGGCCTCCCGGGGCCGGCGGATAATCTGCGGGAAATGATTCATAGGTGATAATGCAGCCCGTTTGCAACGCAGACCGGCACAGCGGCATGTGCGTGAAGCTTCCGCCCACGTCCGCATTCCGGGGAACGGCCACCGTAGCTCCCACCAGCGCGGCCACAACAATGCGCGACTCAATCGGCTTGCCGTCAATCTCTTTCTGCACCAACTGCCGCAGCAGGTTGCCGCCCTGCGAGTGCCCGATGAGGATCACGCCGCGTCCGTGATTGTCGTGCTGAAGATAGTAATGCCATGCGTCGGCGACGTCGCTGTAAGCCAACGCCTGCGCCTGGGGAATCGGTCTGCCTCCCATACGCGCCAGCAGGCCGAGCATTGTTACCTGGCGGTACATGGGCGCAAACTGCCGGCATACCTGGCCGAAGCGCGCAAACTGCGTTCGCACCACGGCCTTCTCGGCCGGACCCTGCGTCATGTCGCTGCTGATGGTGGGCTCGAGCGACACGGTTGGGTAAACGTAGAAGCAGTCGACCTTGGGATCGGTTGAAGCTGTCCACGCCTCTGGGGTCATTGAGCCATCTGCGGCAATGACCGTGGTGGCGAGGTCCACCGCGCACGCATCTTGCCGGCCGGGCAGGCATAGCCAGTACTCAGGGTTCGAGTAATCATTGGGTGCGGGAGCGGGTGGGGCTGCGGCGCTGGCGCCTACCGTGGCCTGCGCAGGAGTGACCTGCGTTGGGGCGGCCTGCGCGGGCGATGCGGCTGGAGACGCAATTGTAGGAATCAGCAATAGAAGAGGAAGAAACCTGTGCATGATTGACTGCCTTCCCGGGGGACGTCGTTCCGGAAAATCCAACTTATCGGGGTAGCTCGCTGGGAGTCAAATCAAACTTCAGAAATCAGAGTGTTGAATCCGAAGTTTGTTAAAGACAACTGCAGATCCTTCACTCCGTTCAGGATGACGACTCATTTTGTAAGCGAAACTCTTGAGAAAAGACGCCATGCGGAGCCTTCCGTCCGGCTTCACTGATTCTTGATCGTGGTGGCGTGGTTGTTCACGTAAGTGACGGTCCACTTCTTGCCCGCCTGGTCGAAGGTCACGGTCCGGTCACCAACGGTGCCACCATTGTTGTCGATCTTTTGGCCGATTGCCATGCGAGTCTCGAGCTCGCTCATGCCCGGCTTCACCTGGTGCGCGTCGATGGCCGTCCACACATCTTTTGGCCAGTTCGAGTAGATGGTGTGCGGATCGTCGTAGTAAAACAGCAGGTCGCAGAAGTACTGCTCCTGGCTGCCCTGGATCACGCCAATCGGCGTGGCATCCATATCTGTGCTGCCCGGCAGGGTAAACACCGCAAAAACCTGCCGGCTGCCATGATCGATACTGTCGTCTACATTTGCCGGCGTGACGGCCTTGATTACTTTCTTGATGTCGAGTTTCTGCGCCGAAGGAATCAAGCCGATCTTCTTGGCAAACACTACGCGCCCGCCTTCATACGGGTAGTAGGGTATGGTGTAGCCGTTCTTCATCCACACACTGGTGCCCTCAAGCTTGACCGCATCGTCAAACGAGGTCATAAACATCTGGCGCACAATGGCCACATCGTCCGAAGTCAAATTCTGTTCGGGAGCAGTCTGGGTCACGACGCCGGGGTTCTGCCGGTGCTTGAACACCACCAGCAGATAGATGCCGCCGATGGCGAGCGTGATGAGCGAAGTTACAAGTATGAATTTCCAGGGTTTCATTGGGAAGTCCTCCGCACCGAGTGCGCGCTCTACTTAGTAGATGCGAATTCTGACCGGTGACGGCTATAGAGGAAGTAAATTACGAGGCCGATAACCAGCCATGCGAAGAATCGAATCCACGTGATGATTTCGAGGCCCATCATGAGAACCACGCAGAAGATGATACTGAGCACCGGAAAGAGCGGGCCGAGGGGCGTGCGGAAACCGCGGTAACGGTTGGGCTCGCGGTAGCGCAGGATGAGCACGCCGATTGAGACCAGCACAAAAGCGAAGAGCGTGCCGATGTTTGACAGGTTTGAGACGGTGCCGATGTCGAGCATACCGGCGGGGATGCCGACTACGAATCCGGCCACCCAGGTGGAAACAGCAGGAGTGCGGAACTGGGCGTGAATGCGGCTGAAGATGGAGGGCAGCAGGCCATCGCGGGACATGGCGAACCAGACTCGCGCCTGGCCAAGCTGAAAAACCAGGATCGACGAGATCATGCCCAGCAGAGCGCCAACCAGAACGAATAGCCGCACCCAGTGGAGGTTCGCTCCGCCAGGCTCGAGCGAAAGCTTTTTGAGCGCATTCACAACCGGCGCCGCATCGCCCATTACCGACTGCCAGGGCACGATTCCACTGAGCACGATAGCAACACCGCCGTACAGCACAGTGCAGGCAAGCAGCGTAGCCAGAATGCCGATGGGCATGTCGCGCTGGGGATTGTTGCATTCCTCGGCCGCCGTCGATACCGAGTCAAATCCGATGTAGGTGAAGAAGATGATGGAGCCGCCGGTGAGTACGCCGGTCCAGCCATTGGGCATGAAAGGGTGCCAGTAATGGGGCTTGATGAGATGCCGCGGACGAGAATGACCGTGAGGATCATGACCACGAGAAAGGCGGGGATGTTGAATCCGAAGTGCCAGCCAGGTTTGTACAGGTCATTGCCGGCCAGGTCCTGCAATCCCGTAGGCAGGTAGGCCGGCGAAATCCACATGAGCGCCGGATGAATTCCAAACCAATCAAGCAAGTCGACGATATGCGCGGCGAATCCCACGCTGACGCTCATATTGCTGAAGGCATACTCAAGAATCAGGTCCCAGCCGATGATCCAGGCAATGAGCTCGCCCATCGTTGCGTAGGTGTAGGTGTACGCAGAACCGGCAATCGGAATCATTGAAGCGAGTTCCGCGTAACACAGCCCTGTAAAGGCGCAAACGATGGCCACCAGCACGAGCGACAAGGCCAGTGCCGGACCCGCGCCCGGACGGCCAGCCATCGCGGTGTGATGGATCAGGTAGTGAATGAGGGGAGTGTCGTTGAAATCTGCCGCGGGGAGGGTTTGCCCGGCCATTGCCGTGCCGATGACCGTGAAGATTCCCGACCCGATGACGGCGCCAATTCCCAGCGCAGTCAGCGACCACGGCCCAAGAGACTTCTGGAGCGCGTGCTCCGGCTCCTCCGAGTCGCGGATAAGCTTGTCAATTGACTTGCGGGCAAGCAGTTGGCTGAGCAGTGCGGTTCTCCTCATCCCGCAGACGAGGAAGGCTGGCCGCTGCGGGCGCTTTTTCAAAAGGATACAGGAGAGATTTGGGAAGGTGCTTTCAGCTTTCAGCCATCAGCTTTCAGTCCTACCGGTCCAATTGCGAGAAGCTGCTTTCCCGCACGACCGATCTGAAAGCTGAGAGCTAATAGCTGAAAGCTGTTTTTTTCTACCGCTTCGACTGGCCGCGTACCATCTTCTTCACTTTTTTCTTGGCCTCGCCGCGCGGTGTAGTCCGCTTGCCCTTGGGTGCCGCTTTCTTGCGCGCCGTGCGCTTCAGCTTCTTGCGTTCCAGTTTGTCTTCAATCTTGGTGGTATCTGCCACGTATAACCTCTTTCAATTCTGTGTTTTCTGTCGGTGCCGCCTGACGCGGTTCGCATCTTCAAGAATAACAGGGAATTCGGGTACTCGGAAAGCGGCAGATCTTCTCGGAATCGAGCCCTGCTGAATCTTTGGTCCGGATCTCGCTCCGGGACTCGCCTTGACTGACGCAGATCACTCACGGCCCGGCTTTGCACGTGTAAACTCATTTCCGCTCGCGCCCTTATTCGGGGCGCCATGAGAGGTGGAGTTTGATCAGCATTCCGAACCCAGGACCAG
>JBEKCW010000040.1:0-19462 GCA_050014675.1 Occallatibacter sp.
GATTCCCACATTTCCTCCGCCACGGAGACTGCTAATCTGATTGGAATATAAAAACGAAAGGCAAAAACCGGTTCGCCTACCCTTCGCTTCCTTCAGGCTCATCCTTCAATTGGAAAAGACTGCGACTGAGGCCGTGCCATGGGTAATGTCCGGTTAAAATTTTCCCGTTCCGGCAGTGCCGAATTCCACTGGGAGGAATACATTGGTTCAAGCACTCTCAGCGCCTGAGAACTCACCATGTCCGACCCGACCCCGCAAGCACGCCTCGTTCTCACCACCGCCCCCGGCCCCGATGAGGCGGCCAGCCTGGCACGGGCCCTGGTGGACGAGCGCCTGGCTGCCTGCGCCACGCTGATCCCCGCAGTGCAGTCTATCTACCGCTGGCAGGGCGAGATTGAGTCGTCAACCGAGACGCTGCTGCTGATCAAGACCGTAGCCGACAAGTTGCCCGCGCTTGAAGCCCGCCTGCACGAGTTGCACGCCTACCAGGTGCCTGAGTTCCTGGTTCTCGATGTTGAGTCAGGCAGCCATGCCTATCTTGAATGGCTGCAGGCCTCGGTAAAAACCCCCGCAGGCGCCGCCGGATAAGCACACCTGCAAGTGGCGTCTCAAGGGAATCTTTCCCGGCTGCTCTGTTATTCTTGGGGAGTTCGTTGCGTATGCGCTGGTTAATAATTGCCCTGTTGGCGTCACTGGCTGCGATGCTTCTTGCGGCCGCGGGAGTGGCGCGTCACATCTGGCTGCAACGCAGTCAGCTCAAACCGCAAAGCCCGTCCGCGGGTGAGTCGGCGCATGAGACTGAAATTGAACCGTAAGACCCGCAGCTGAGTAAGTTTTCTGCGCAGTTAGACCTATCCCATTCATTCCGGCGAGGTTGATTGATGAGCAAAGGAACGGCGGCAATTCTCGTTTCCCCAATGACTGCAGTGGCCAAGGCTCCGGTGTGGCTGCGCAGGTCAGGAATTGTGCTGGCCGGGAGCGCCTTTGCCGCCCTCTGCGCGCATCTCTCTCTGCCGCTGTTCTTTACGCCTGTTCCGCTTTCGCTGGCGCCATTTGCCGTGCTGGTGCTTGGGCTTGTGCTCAGCCCACGGATGGCTGCTGCCACCTTTGCCGCCTACCTGGCCGAGGGCGCTGCAGGCCTGCCGGTCTTTTCACCCAGTCCAGTGTCCGGCGGCTTGGCGCATCTGTTTGGACCTACAGGGGGTTATCTGCTTGCTTACCCCCTGGCCGCGGCGCTTATTTCGTTCCTTTTCCGCCGTGTCGGACGCGGCTATATTTCGGCGTTCGCGTGTGCGGCAGCCGGGGACCTATTGATTTTGACCTGTGGCGCGCTCTGGCTCGCTGCCTTTACCCATATTGCGGTTATGCAGGCAACCGCGCTCGCCGTGCTTCCGTTCCTGGCCGGCGATGCGCTTAAGATTGCCGCTGCCGCCGCCGTAGCATCCGGCGCTGCCCGCCTGCGCCCCCGCACGGCATGAACGCATCAAACTTTGTTGGCTAATTGTCGCCCTTTATTTTGAAAGGACTTTTGCCTGTGAGCAGCTCTGTGACTCAGACCCCCGCCGCCGATGGCGTGCTTGAAATCTCCATCGCCCATAGTCCCGATTCCGATGACGCCTTCATGTTCTACGGCCTGGCCACCAACAAGATCCGGGTGCCGGGATATCGCTTTACCCATACGCTCTGTGACATTGAAGCGCTGAATCGCCGTGCCGAGCAGGAGGCCTTTTACGACGTTACGGCCATCAGCTTCCACGCCTACCCCTACCTGCAGAAAAACTACACGCTCATGGGGTGCGGCGGCAGCGTGGGCGAGGGTTATGGCCCCATGGTGGTGTCGCGCGGCCCGCTGACTCACGCAGATTTGAGCCGCATCAAGGTCGCGGTGCCGGGCACACTCACCACCGCGTATCTGGCGCTGAAGATCTTCAACCCTGAGATCAAGACCGAGACCGTCCCCTTCGACAAGATCATTCCCTCAATCCTTTCCGGGGAATACGATGCCGGCCTCATCATCCACGAGGGGCAGCTCACGTATTCGTCGAGCGGTCTTTACAAGGTGATCGATCTCGGCATCTGGTGGCGCGAAACCACGGGGCTGGTGCTGCCGCTGGGCGGCAATGCTATCCGGCGGTCGCTGGGCGCCGCATCGCACAAGATCATCTCCAAGGCGCTGCGCGACTCAATCCAGCACGCGCTCGACCACCGCGAACAGGCTCTCGAATATGCAATGCAGTTCGCCCGCGATCTGGACATCCGCCTGGCCAGCCGCTTTGTGAGCATGTATGTGAACGAGCGGACGCTCGACTACGGCGCCGACGGCCGCGATGCCATCCGCAAGCTGCTTGATATGGGCTATGAGCGTGGCATTATTCCCATCGCTCCCCAGGTTGACTTTGTAGATTGAGGGCTGGCACGGCCCACCGCGGAGAGGATTCGCAGAGCTTAATCAGAGCGCCGCACCTGCGGCGCTCTTTGCTTGACTGTCGCAAATTGCGACACTTGCCGGCCGCCAAATGCGAATCGCGAACCTTCGGCACTCACTCAGTGCGCGCGAAGGTCATGAGAGGAAACTGCAATTTTCGCGAGCTGGCTTAAGTTTTTCTAATCCGCGCCGATTCAGCCAACCAGAGGAGAAAACCTCAACATGCTGGCTGAAAAGTCTCCCGTCTTCTTGCTTGGTTCGCCTGAACCTGAATTTCTGCATAAAACCGAGCCGGTGCTGCTGGGTATGGGCGCGCAGGTCGAGGTGGCCGTTACCGCGCAGGCCGCGCTGGCAGCCTTGATGGCGCCAAAACCGCCCGACCTTGCCCTGCTTGACGTTGATTTGCCCGGCATGCCGATTGAGCAGCTGCTGGCCGCCGCGCGCGCATCTGCAGAGGGGCAGCAATGCCCGATTGTGCTGATCACAGACGTGGTCACGCAGACATGGATCAACCGCGTTGCCGAAGGCATAGTCGACGATCTCGCTCCGCGCCATGCCCACTGCGCGTGGCTACAGTTCCGGCTGACGCATGCGCTGCGCCTGTATCACATGAAGAGGGAGGCTGAGAGCCTGCGTGAGTCGATCGTGATGAACGCGCAGCTCGACCGGCTCACGGGCGTGTATAACCGCGAGGCCATGCTCGCCCTGCTGTTTCGCGAGACCGACCGCGTGCAGCGGCACAACACCGCCATGTGCCTGGTGCTCTTCGATGTGGATGACTTCGGCCATTGGAACTCCCGCCTCGGCGTGGACACCTGCGACGAGCTGCTCTGCCAGATTGTCGCGCGCGCCAACCGGCTGCTGCGCAGCTACGACCTGCTGGGCCGGCCGGGGATGGACTCGTTTCTGATAGCCCTGCCCGGCTGCGGCGTTTCGAACGCACTGATGCTGGCCGAGCGGCTGCGCCTCGAAGTCTTCAGCCAGCCCTTCCACGTACCGGGAGAATCGATACGGCTCTCGGCATGCTTTGGAATCTCGTCGAGCCAGGGCCGGTCGCCGGTAGTAGTTTTGCGCGAGGCCGAAGAGGCGTTGGTGCGCGCCAAACAAGACGGGCCCGAGACCATCCAGTGCTTTGGCGAGTCGACCCGTCCCGCCGCAGCTCCGGTTACTTTCTTGTCGCCGACCTCGGGAGACGAGTTGCTGGCTTGGTAGCTCGTTCGACTGCAGGCTCGCCTATGAGACTGGTTGCCCCATCCTTTCGCAGCATCATCGCGAAAGGGTGGGAGACCGCGACGCCGGCCTCCAGCTTGACCCGCTAACTCGCTGCCACTCCCAGAAACTCCTGGAACACCTCGTTGGACAAAAGGCGACCGCGCTGCGTGAGCCGTGCGCATTGGCCGTCGAATTCAAGCAGGCCGTCTTGCGCCAGTCGCATCGCGACTTGACAAGCGGGCCTGACGAGGTCGGCACCAAACTCTCGCTCGAGCGCCGCGACATCGACGCCGGAATTGAGACGCAGCCCGAGGAACCACGCCTCCTCATGCTGCTGCACGCGATCGAGCCAGGCCGTTTCAACAATGCGCGGCCCGGCAAGATATTCCTTCAAATCATCTGTCGTCTTGGCGCGCAATACGGGACCTGCGGGCTCCCACTTTACACTTTCGCTGACTTGCCGACTCGCTGACTCGCTGACTCGCTGCGCGTACAGCGCTGATGACGCATCGAGGCCCACGCCGAGATACGGACGCCGATGCCAATATCGCAAATTGTGAAGGGAGTGAAAGCCGGGACGGCCGAAGTTCGAGATTTCGTACTGCATCAGCCCCGCGCCCTCCAGCCGTTCGATTGCGCGCTCGTACATGGTTACGATGGACTCATCGCTGGGCACAAGCTCCGCGTAATAGCGCGCGCCGCCGGCCAGCATCTCGCGGCCCAGGCGCGAGTCCTCGTCTACCTCGAGCATGTACACGCTGGCATGGGGAGTGCCCGCCGCGATCAGCGTATCGAGCGATTCTTCCCACGAGGCGAGCGTCTGCCCGGCCAGGCCCGCGATCAGGTCCAGGTTGATGTTCGCGAGCCCCAAATCGCGCAGCCGCGCAAGGTCGTCCAGAACAATTGCGCGACTGTGCAGCCTGCCGCTGACCTGCGCCTCACGATCGATGAACGACTGCACGCCGAGGCTCACGCGATTCACGCCGGCCTGAACCATGGCTTCTATCGTGGCCGTGGGCAGCTGTCCCGGTGCGCACTCCATGGTGATTTCGCAGCCGGATTCAAACGAGAACTCGCAGCGCATTGCCGCAAAAAGCTTGTCAATCAAATCGGGCGCGAGCAGGCTTGGAGTTCCTCCGCCGAAGTAAACCGTGTCAACATTGCGGGGCAGCCCAACACCGAATTCGCGGGCCCATTTGACGCCGCTCTTCAGGTCCTCGATGACGCGATCAACGTAGCGCGCGTGCTCGCTGGCCGGAAAAACTCCCGACGCAAAGTTGCAGTAGGTACACTTCGACCGGCAAAAGGGGATGGAGACGTAAATTCCAAGTTTTTCGCCGTCACGAGAACCCATGCACTGATTTTTTCACGCCAGAGCGACGTGCGGCTGTTGCACATCGGCCCAGGATAGTGGGTCGGTTTGAAAAAGCTATTCCTCAGGGGCTGAAGGGTGTGAGTGAGAGCGGGCTTTTGGGGTTTGAGCAGGCTTTGTTGTGATTCAAGAGCAGCAAGTTAGCGCACGCTTCGCGTGCATGGCGAGTTAGCAAGTTGGCGCCTGGACAAGTTCTCACGCCACCCTAGCCAAGCGTCAGTTTCGCGATCGTCGCCAGCTGCATGAACGAGGTTCCCTCGTAGATCTTGCCGATCTTGGCGTCGCGATAAAGCTTTTCGACCGGGTAATCGCGCACAAAGCCCGAGCCGCCGAAGACTTCAACTCCGAGGCTGGCAACGCGCTCGGCGGTATGCGAGGCAAAGTATTTGCACATCGCCGCTTCTTTGCGGAACTCCGCACCCGCGTCGCGCAACCGCGCCGCGTTGTACACCATCAGGCGCGCGGCCTCAATATCGGTGGCCATTTCGGCAAGCTGGAATTGCATGGCCTGGAACTCCGCGATGGGTTTGCCGAACTGTTTGCGCTCTTTCGCGTATTTGGCAGCATGTCCCCACGCGCCCTCGGCCAGACCCAGCATCTGCGCGCCAATGCCGATGCGCCCCTCGTTCAGCGTCTCCATCGCAATTTTGTATCCCTGGCCCGGCGCGCCCAGCAGCTGCGCGACAGGCACGGCGCAATCGTCGAAGATGAGCTCGCACGTGCTCGATGCGCGAATGCCGAGCTTGTCTTCTTTGCGGCCCACGGTGAACCCAGGCATGCCTTTTTCAACGATGAAGGCCGTGACGCCTTTGTAGCCGGCGGCCGGGTCGATGGTGGCAAAGACGATAAAGATGCCGGCTTCGTTGCCGTTGGTGATAAAAAGCTTGCGGCCGTTCAACACGTACCCGTCGCCGCGCAAATCGGCACGGGTCTGTAACGCAAATGCATCCGACCCCGAGCCCGCTTCGCTCAACGCGTAGGCGCCGACGGTGTCCGCGGCGAGCCGCGAAAGATACTTCTTCTTTTGTTCCTCGGTGGCCCAGCGGATCAGCGCAGCCGCGGCAAGAGTGTTCTGCACGTCAACCAGTACGCCCACCGAAGGGTCGACCGCCGACACTGCCTCTACGGCAAGCACGGAATCAAAAAACGTTCCGCCGCTGCCGCCGTACTGCTCGGGAATGCCGATGCCCATCAACCCCAGTTCGAAAAGGCTGCGGACGAGACCCGCGTCCATGTGCTGGTCCTCATCCATGCGGCGGACCAAGGGCCCAATCTGCTCCTGCGCAAACTGGCGAACCGTTGAGAGAAACAAGTTTTCGTCTTCACTGAGTTCGGTAAGAGCCTTTGCTGTTGTTTCTGGATTCACGTTCAGCGCCTCCCTGAAGACGCTCATTTGCCTGGAGTATTATTACAGAGGATTTTGGCTCGTTTTCATGCACATTAAGGATCATGTTTTTCTGGTAACCGGAGCGGCCTCAGGCCTTGGCGCAGCCGTTGCGCGGATGGTGGCCGGCGACGGCGGCCGCGTGGTGATTGCCGACCTGAATCGCGATGCCGGCCAGGCGCTGGCATGCGAGCTGGGCGATGCCGCGCGCTTTGCTGCAACCGACGTGACCAGCGAAGCCGATGGCAAGGCAGCCGTTGCTCTCGCGCTTGCCGAATTCGGGCATCTGCATGCGCTCGTAAACTGCGCAGGTATTGCGCCGGGCGAAAAGGTGCTGGGACGCGGAGGCCCGCACCGGCTCGAGTCGTTCGCTCGCGCGGTGAACATCAACCTGGTGGGCACCTTCAACATGATCCGCCTCGCGGCCGAATCCATTGCGCGCGAAGCCACCGGCGCGGACGGCGAGCGCGGCGTGATCGTGAATACAGCTTCAATTGCGGCCTATGACGGACAGATTGGCCAGGCTGCCTATGCAGCATCGAAGGCTGGCGTGGTTGGCCTCACGCTACCCATTGCGCGCGAACTGGCGCGGTTCGGCATTCGCGTGGTCACCATTGCACCGGGGGTGTTTGAGACGCCGATGGTGGCCGGCTTCTCTGCCGAAGTGCAGGAGGCGCTCGGCAAAAGCGTGCCCTTCCCCGCGCGCCTGGGCAAGCCCCACGAATATGCCGCGCTGGTGAAACACATTAGCGAGAACACTTATCTGAACGGCGAAACCATCCGCCTCGACGGCGCGCTGCGCATGGCGCCACGTTAGAACGCAAAAGGAGCAATCGATGGTCCCCGACGATCCCATAGTGATTTGCGGCGCAGCGCGCACGCCCATCGGAGGTTTTCAGGGCGACTTCAAAGACCTGACCGCACCGCAACTCGGCGCCATCGCCATTCGCGCGGCGGTTGAGCGGGCCGGCCTTGCCTCCGACGAAATCGACGAGGTGCTGATGGGCTGCGTGCTGCCCGCGGGAGTGGGCCAGGCGCCTGCGCGGCAGGCAACGCTGGGCGCGGGACTCAAGCACTCAACCGGCGCAACCACGGTGAACAAGGTCTGCGGCTCGGGTATGAAGGCCGCCATGCTGGCCCATGATCTGCTCGTCGCGGGCAGCGCCAGAGTAGCAGTGGCCGGCGGCATGGAGAGCATGACGAATGCACCCTATCTGCTGGACCGCGCGCGGGCTGGGTACCGGCTGGGCCACCAGCGCGCGCTCGACCACATGTTTTTCGACGGCCTTGAAGACGCGTACGACAAGGGCCGCCTGATGGGGACGTTTGCAGAGAAGTGCGCGAGCATGTACTCGTTTACGCGCGCCGAGCAGGATGCCTATGCGCTCGAATCGCTGAAGCGCGCGCAAAAGGCCGGCAGCGATGGCAGCTTTGCCGCTGAAATTGTTCCTGTGACCGTAAAGGAGCGAGGCGCTGAGCGCTTGGTGAGCCAGGACGAACAGCCGCTGAAGGCGAGGCCCGAGAAGATTCCGCAACTGAAACCGGCCTTTGACGAAAATGGCACGGTGACTGCCGGCAATTCCAGTTCGATTTCAGACGGGGCGGCGGCGCTGGTGTTGATGCGACGGTCAGAAGCTGAGCGGCGCGGCATTGCAGCGAAGGCCACGATCGTGGGCCACGCCACTTATTCGCAAGAGCCTAGCCTGTTTACTACGGCGCCCATCGGCGCTATTCGCACGCTGCTTGTGCGCACCGGGTGGACACTCGAAGAAGTCGATCTGTTCGAGATCAACGAGGCATTTGCCGTGGTGGCGTTGGCGGCGATGCGCGACCTGGGCCTGCCGCACCAGAAAGTGAATGTCCACGGCGGCGCCTGCGCCCTCGGTCATCCCATCGGCGCATCAGGTGCGCGCCTCATTGTCACCCTGCTGGCCGCGCTTGAGAAGTACGGCCTCAAGCGGGGCATTGCATCGCTGTGCATCGGCGGCGGCGAGGCTGTGGCGATGGCGGTTGAGCGGGTCTAAGGGATTTCACGCCCAGATACGGCGTGGGTCAGGAGACCCACACTACAGCCGGTTAGGAGACCGGCGGTACACCCGTGTCACCGCGCCCACAGTTGTGCGCCTCCTGACACAAATCAGCAATCACAATTCAAACTAACTCTTGTGGAATGAGCATCCTCCATTTGGTCCCAGCCTTGCACTTCCTCTTTGCGTATGCAATTCAGGGCAAACGGGGGGAATGCGATGATGAGCTGGAATGCAGGAATGGCGGTAGTGGTAATGACGGCGGGGATGGCGGCGCAGGCGCAATCGCAGAGCGCGCAGAGTGCTTCACAGGCTGCTCCGGCGGCGGCGCAGAGCACGGCTTCCGCAGCCCAGAACACAACCGTCCGGCTGATTGTGGTGAGCCTTGAAGACCGCAAGCTGGCGCTGGTTGAAAACGGCCAGGTGACCAAGGTCTATACAGTGGCCGTGGGCAAGCCCTCAACGCCGAGCCCGGATGGCGACTTCACCATCGCGCGCCGCGTAATGAACCCCACCTACCATCATGACGGCCGCACCGTTGCTCCCGGGCCGCACAACCCTGTGGGTGATCGCTGGATGGGCCTGAGCAAGGCTGGCTACGGCATTCACGGCACCAACGAGCCCAACTCCATTGGCAAGGCCGCTTCGCACGGATGCATCCGGATGGGCAAGGCCGATATCGAGGATCTTTACTCGCGGGTCGATGTTGGCGACCAGGTTGAGATCGTCGGGCAGCGCAACGACGAAACGGCAAAGCTGTTCGGCGCGCCCCAGATTGCCCCGGCGGCACAGGCTCAGCCGGCGATGGTGCTGGCCAAAGCGGACAGGCCGGCTCCGGTTGCAAACTCGTCGAGTCCGGCAATCGCGGCAGCCAGCCCGGAAACAGTTACTGAATCCGCAACCTCAGCGCTGCTTCGCACCGGATCGGTGGTTTCAGGCCTGGTGGTTGCGGGTGTTCTGTAAGAGGCGGCCATGAACGCAATTGAAAGCGCAGTAAGTGGAATGGGATCGGTGCTGTTGACCCTGGCTTCTGCGCTGCTGCTTGAGGAGCTTACGCTGGGCGCTTTGGTGAGGCTGATTGTGGCGCCCAAGGCGCGGGCCCAGGCAGACAGCCAGGCAATCCGCGACCGAAAAAATACACGCCCGCCGGGATAATGCAGTTGGCAGCCTGCCGGCCTGAAACTCAGCTTCAGGCCGGCCAAGCTGCATTGACGGTTACCCCATCGCTAAACGCGCTCTTTGCGTTCAGGGTGGGACAATCAACCCGATCTTCAGACTACCGGCTGCGCGCAGTGTGCGCAGCGGCGCGCGGCCAGGGGAATGTCGCTCAGGCACTCGGGGCAGGGTTTGGTGGTTGGCGGCCCTGCCGGCGCCGGCTTGTTGATCCTCTTCAGCATGTACTGCATGGGCAGCACAATGGCAAAGTAAATGGCCGCGGCCACCAGCAGAAAATTGATGAGCGCGTTCAGCAGCTTGCCGATGCGGATCTCACCCGGAGGAATGAAATTGGCCGGCAGCGGATTGGGCGGCGCGACGTGGTGCAGCACCGGTATGTGAATCACCCACGAAGAAAAGTCGGGCGCGCCGACCAGCGCCGAGATCATGGGTGTAATGATGTCGGCAGTCAGAGTGGCGGTGATGGCTCCAAACGCCGCACCGATAATGACCGCGACCGCCAGATCGACGACATTGCCGCGCAGAATGAAATCGCGAAATCCCTTCAGCATCTGTTCCCTCCCATGCATGGTTTTGGGTTGATTCTCGAGGCAAGAGCAATAAGAAATTCTATAGGCCCGAAATGCCCTGAGCCAGGTCGCCTGGGTCTTGATGGCCCGCGGTCGATCGGAACCTGCTGATTAGAGCGGCTCCTGCTCATGCTACACGGAGCGGGTTACGGATGGCATTGGGCCGATGGTGGCCGGGCTTGGCTTACGTCAGCATCATGAGCGCAACAATCGCGGCCAGAATCATGAGGTCGGAGTAGAGCATGATGAGCACGCCCGCGTGGTACAGGCTCCATTTGCGGCGCAGGCAGCGCGCGGTTTCCGCCATGCCCCATGCGGCAACCAGCAACGCCACGATCTGCCAGTGCGAAGCATGCAGATTTTCGATGCGTGGAAACCCGGCCAACTTCAGGCTGAGGAAGAATGCGCCCACCGCGAGCAGAGTGCCGCGCGCAATGGAGTGTCGCCGCAGCCGGAAGATGGATAAAACGGGGAACCGCACACCCCAGTATCGCGCGTATAGGCCGGGGACTCAGGAGTCGCACAAAGTCACGGTTGGCAAAGTTTGCCAATTGCGCTAAGATCGATTGCGACAGGCAGACTGCCGGGAGACACCATTCGCATGCCCACACGGAATGTCAATCTCACCCCTGAACTTGACAGCTTCATTCTCGCCCGCGTCGAGAGCGGCCATTTTGAGAATGCAAGCGAAGTTGTTCGCGCCGCCCTGCGCACCCTCGAGCGCGAAGAACGACTTTACGAGGCTAAACTCGAGGCGCTCCGCACTGCGATTGACGAGGGCGATGCAAGCGGAATTGTCAAAGGCAACGCATTTGCGCAGGTGCGCCGACAGTTGAAACAAGCAAGCAAGAAGGGCTGAAAATGCCCATTGTAAGTTTTTCGGGTAAAGCCAAGACCGATCTGCTTAACGTTGGCGCCTATACCCTCGAAACCTCGGGCGAGGCGCAGGCCATCCGTTACCTGAACCAACTTGAGGATTGCGCAAATACACTTGCCGCCAACCCGGCAATAGGACGCGAATGCAACTGGATCCGTCCCGGACTGCGCCGTTTTGAAACAGGTCGCCACGTCATTTTTTATCGGTCTGAAAAGGGTGGAATCCTCGTGGTTCGTATCCTGCAACAAAGCATGATGCCCGACCGGCATCGATTTGAAGAGCCACCAGCTTAATCCTGCGGGTCTCGGCCGCGCTCGAAGACGCATGAATTAGCGAAGAGCTACCGGGCCACCAGTTCCATTTCGCGCAGTGACTCAGTGTATGGCCCGCGCAGTACGCCGCGCTCGGTGATGATGGCCGCAATATATTTTGCAGGTGTCACGTCGAAGGCCGGGTTGCAGATACCTACTCCATTCGGCGTCAGCTGCTTGCCTGCGTGGTGTGTGACCTCAACGTGCGGCCGCTCTTCAATGGGAATCTGTTCGCCGGTCGCCGTGGCCAGATCGATGGTGGACCACGGCGCGGCCACGTAGAACGGAATGCCGTGTTCTTTGGCCAAAATCGCCACGTTATATGTGCCGATTTTGTTGGCCGTGTCGCCGTTGGCCGCAATGCGATCGGCGCCCACCACCACGGCCCTGATTTTGCCCGCGCGCATCAGGCTCGCCGCCATGTTGTCGCAGATGACCGTTGTCGCAATGCCGTCGGCCATCAGTTCCCACGCCGTGAGCCGCGCGCCCTGCAAAAACGGGCGCGTCTCGTCGGCGTACACGTGAATCTTTTTGCCGCGCTCCACAGCCGCGCGAATCACGCCCAGAGCAGTGCCGTATCCGCAGGTGGCCAGCGCGCCGGCGTTGCAATGGGTCAGCACGCCGCCCTCATAGGGCAACAGCGCCGCTCCGTGCGCGCCCATCGTCTTACATGCTTGGATATCTTCCTCGTACATGGCATGCGCCTCGGCCAGGATCTTTTCCTTGACCTCGGTCATGCTCGCGCCCGCAGCCAGCAATTTGGCAAAAAGACCCTTCATCCGGTCGATAGCCCAGAACAGATTCACCGCCGTGGGCCGCGTACTGGCCAGCCGCGCGCAGATCTTGTTGAACTCCGGCTGAAATTCCTCTGCCGTCGCAGCGTGGCTGGCTTGCACCCCAAGCGCGACGCCGTAGGCCGCAGAAACGCCGATGGCCGGCGCGCCGCGCACCACCATGGTGACGATTACGTCGGCTACTTGTTCATAAGTTGTGGCGAGAACGTAGCTCTCCTCGAGCGGGAGCTTTGTCTGATCGATAAATCGAACACCTTCGTCGGTCCAGGTCAGCGTAGGAATCATGCCATTCCAGTGTAAATGGAGCAATGCTGCACGGCGAAATCAGCGGCGATGCGCCGGTTCACCCTAAGTTGCGTATCTACATCGCCTCACTAAAAAGCGTTAACCTTGTATCAGCACCATTTTTTATCGTCATCGTAGAAAGGCAAGTCGTGCGCAGGGCTTTCGCCGTTGTTTCGGCGCTGTTTTTTACTTTCGTTCTCGCCGGCTGGGGCTCGCTCCCGGTCCACGCAGAAAATCTCAAGCCGCGAGTCATCGTATTTGTTCACGGCATTCATGGCGACCGCAACACGTGGCTCGCATCGAACGGCGCCTATTGGCCGAAACTCATCCAGACCGATCCGCATTTTCAAAACTCCGACGTCGTGGTGGCCGAGTACCCAACCCCTTCGATGCGCGGCAAACTGTCGAGCGCGCAACTTTCCGAACTGCTTTGGCAGAAGCTCAAGCAACAGCACGTCTGGGATCACACCGAAGTCGTCTTCATCGCCCACAGCCTGGGCGGAATCCTCACCGAGGAGATGCTGCTCAACCACCCCGCAGACGCGCCACGGGTCCGGTTCATCGTCTCGTACTCAACACCTCATGAGGGATCGTTCGTCGCCAACATTGCGAAGATCTACGACAGCGATCCGCTGCTCACCAACCTCAGCTCGAGCAACGACAACAACTTTCTGATCGACCTCGAGCAGCAGTGGAGAAGCACGCAATCGGTCTCGCGGATTCATCGCTACTGCGCCTATGAAACGCTCGACACCTCGGCCGGCGAAGGCATCGGGAGATACCTGGGCGCGCGCACGCGAGTAGTAACTTACTACAGCGCGACCTACGGGTGCGATACCGATACGCCGCCACAGAAGATTGTTGCCGACCACATCAGCATTGCGCGGCCGAGCAGCCGATCGGCCGACGCTTATACTTTCTTTGCCCGCGTGTATCAAAACAATCCCATCATTCAAGTGGTCCAATCGGTCCGCGACAACAAAATCTCGGCGCTCTACGTCGATTGCAACCGCACCAATTCCGCCGACGATCTTCAAGTGCCGATCGCACTTGACCCAGCCCTGCACGAACAGCTCTTGTCGGCCCAGGCAGAACTCGTAGACCAGGACAGGGTTCGCGACGTGTCGCCGCCGGTCGTTAAGAAAGTTGATCCCTTTGGCATTGCGCATGTTTCTTACTCGTTCAAAGGAGCCGGAAGAAACCTGCTGCTCGGCTGCCCGGCCGGTCACGCGTCGATTTTGGTTCACTTCACCATTCGCGGCGAAGTGCCGTTGAGCAATTAGTCAGTGGTCAGTGATCAGTGGACAGTGGTCAGCCTGAGGGTACGGATGCGGGCCTTCACAGTTTCAGCCGCCCCATGAAAACCTTTTCAATTTCCACTGGACTCGCCATCCCCCCGATGCGTACAGTGATTCCGATAGCCTTTTTCAATCCCTGCACTAGCGCTTAGGAGCACGCCTTGCAACTGACCTCCGTCGATTGGCTCATCATGCTGCTTTACTTCTTCTTTGTGCTGGGCATCGGCTTTGCCCTCAAGCGCTACATGAAGACGAGCAAGGACTTTTTCCAGGCTGGGCGCGCATTGCCTGCCTGGATCTGCGGCCTGGCATTCATCAGCGCCAACCTGGGCGCGCAGGAAGTGATCGGCATGGGCGCGTCGGGCGCCAAGTACGGGCTCGAGACGGCACACTTCTACGGCATTGGCGCCATCCCGGCCATGATTTTTGTGGGCATCTTCATGATGCCCTTCTACTACGGCTCAAAGGCGCGCTCGGTGCCCGAGTTTCTAAGGCTGAGATTTGACGAAAAGACCCGTGCGCTCAACGCCTGCTCTTTCGCGGTGATGACCGTCTTCAGCTCGGGCATCTCGATGTACGCCATGGCGCGACTCATCCAGGCGCTGCACATTTTCGACTCGCTGTTTATTCGCCTCGGCTGGCCGACGGGATGGATCTTCACCTTCGCCATCGTGATGTCGGCAATGATTGTGCTGCTCTACATTTTTCTCGGCGGCCTCACCAGCGCGATTTACAACGAAGTGCTGCAGTTCTTTCTCATCATTGCGGGATTTTTGCCGCTGACGCTGCTGGGCCTGAAGAACATCGGCGGCTGGAACGGCCTGAAGGCGGCATTGCCGGTGCAGTACATGCACGAGTGGAAGGGCGTGATGCACGCCAGCACCAACCCCATGGGTATTGATGCGATCGGCATCGGAATGGGCCTCGGCTTTGTGTTGGGCGCGGGATACTGGTGCACCGATTTCCTGGTAATCCAAACGGCCATGGCCTCGAAAAACATGGAGTCGGCGCGGCGCGTGCCGCTGATCGCCGCAGTTCCGAAGATGGTGTTTCCGTTCCTGGTAATTGTGCCCGGGCTGATTGCAATTGGCCTGCCCACTCCGCACACAACAACCTATGTGCACCATGACGCAAACGGTATTTATCACGATATCAAGGTGGTGCCGCCGGAGGTGGAGCAGGGCCACGGCCTGATCCCCGCCAAGATGAACCCGGTGACCGGCAAGGCGATGCTCGACACCAGCGGCAAGCCGCTGCTGGATTACGATATGGCCACGCCCAATATGTTGTTGCACTATTTCCCCACCGGCATTCTGGGCCTCGGCCTCACCGCGCTGCTGGCCAGCTTTATGAGCGGCATGGCGGGCAACGTTACGGCCTTCAACACGGTTTTTACCTACGACCTTTACCAGTCGTACATTCGCAAGGGCGCAAGCGACCGGCATTACATGGCGGTGGGCCGATGGGCTACGGTAGGCGGCATTTTGCTGTCGATTTGTACAGCCTACGCGGCGATCAATTTCAATAACATTATGGACACGCTGCAGCTGGTGTTCAGCTTTGTGAACGCGCCGCTGTTTGCCACGTTCCTGCTCGGCATGTTCTGGAAGCGCGCGACCGGTCATGGCGCATTCGCCGGGCTGATCGCCGGCACCAGCGCGGCCATGATCCATCACGGCTTGACGCTGCCGCTTGAGGCGCACACCGGCATTCACGGAGGCTGGATCACCGTAGTCCACCGCTACCCGAGCGACATGGCGCAGAATTTTTACGGAGCCATCTGGGCGTTCATGGTCAACTTTGTTGTGGCAGTAGTAGTGAGCCTTTTGACCAAGCCAAAGCCCGATGAGGAATTGGTTGGGTTGGTGCGGTCGATGACCAAGATGCCTTCGCACGCGCATCTGCCGTGGTGGAAACGGCCCGAGGCGCTGGCGGCTGCGGTGCTGGTGGGCGCGATTGGCCTGAACATTTTCTTCTGGTAAGTTGAGGAGGTTTCGATGAGTCTCGATCTGCGCATCCCCATGGGACTGATGTTCACGATGGTGGGAGCCATTCTCACCTCGTTCGGCATGGCCACGCGCGACAACGCCGACCTCTATGCAAGAAGCCTGGGCATCGATGCCAACTTGTGGTGGGGAATTGTGCTGCTGGTCTTCGGCATCACCATGCTCACGCTGGGCCGCCGCGGGCAAAAGCGTCTTTTGGAAGAAGCGCAGAAGAATCCTCCTACCGAGGAGACAGAGGAGCGCCGCGGGCATTGAAAGACAGTGGTCAGTGGTCAGGGATCAGTGATCTGGGTTTAGAAATCTAGTCGCAATGGACTGTAGCACCGGTCTCCACATTCGCTCAGAAACCACGTCAATCCTGCAATTCCCGCCCACCTTACACCCTCCTTATCCCTCGCCAATTAAACTTGAACTGAGCGCATGAAGCGAAGAACAATCGAGCATTACGAAATTCTGCGCAAGCTTGGCGCCGGCGGCAGCGGCGTGGTCTATCTTGCTAACGATACGGAGCTGCAGCGGCCGGTTGTGCTAAAGATGCTGCGCGCCGGCGCGCTCACGCCCGAGCAGATGCGGTCGACCGTGCTGAGAGAGGCGCGCATGGCCTCGGCCATCGAGCACCCCAACGTCTGCGGCATCTACGAGGTTGGCGAGAGTGGCGATGAAGGCTTTATTGCCATGCAATATGTGCCCGGCCAGTCGCTCGACAAACTCATTGAGCGCGGGCCGTCGAATTTGCAACTGGTGCTTTCAGTGGGCATTCAGATTGCCGACGGACTGCAGGCCGCGCACATCCTCGGCATTTTTCATCGCGACCTCAAGCCGCAAAACGTGATGCTCACCGACGGCGGCCTGGTAAAAATTCTCGACTTCGGCCTGGCGCGGCGCCTCGCGCCCGAGGACAGGCAATTCGACCCATCGAAGACCGGCCTCGCCAAAGACGCATCGCTGGCCGCCACCTACACCGCGCGCGGCGGCACCATCCGCTACATGGCGCCAGAACAGTTCGTGACCGGGCACTCCAGCGTGCAGTCCGACGTGTGGGCGCTGGGCGTAATTCTTTATGAGCTGGCGAGTGGCCGGCATCCTTTCGCGCGTCCCGATGCTGAAGATTTTCAGGCCATTCGCGCCATCCAGTTCCTCGACCCGCCCGATCTAAGCCAAATTGTGCCCGGCATCTCGCCGGAGCTGAAAAGCGTGATCGCCACTTGCCTGGAAAAAACTCCGGCGGTGCGCTACGCCTCCGCTGCCGAGGTGCGCGAGGCGCTCAAGACCATCATGAAGGCAATGCAGATCGAGACCGGCATCATTCCAGGCGACGCCGCGGCCAACCTGCCCACTATGGCCGCCGAGCCCGAGAAGCGCAACACCGGCTTCCTCTCAATGCTCGCCGAACGCTTTCGCGAGTCAACGCCTGAAAAGTCCACGCAAAACTCGCTGGTGGTGCTGCCCTTCGCCAATCTTGGCGCGGCCGAAGTTGCTCCGCTTTATGGATTCGCGCTGGCCGACGCAATCAGTGCGCGGCTGGCGCGCATTCCGGGACTCGTGGTGCGGCCGTCGAGCACGCTCATGTCGCTGCCCATCGCGCAGCTCGATCCGCTTGCAATCGGCCAGAAGCTGCTTACGTCCTTTGTGCTTGCGGGAAGTTTTCTGCGCTCTGAACTCGGCTTCGATCTCAACTGGCAACTGCTCGATGTAGCCTCGCAGCGCCTGCGCTCCGGGGGAGCCATTCGCGTAGCGTCGCTCGATCTGATTGCGGTGCAGACGGAGATTTCAAACGAGGTGTTTGCAGCGATGCACGGGCTCAGCGCCGCGTCCAGCATTGATGCCGCGCCAAGCAGTACGCGTCCGGCTGCCGGCGAGGGGTCGCTGCCCGGGCCGGTCAGCGAGCGCTACCTGCAGGCGCGCGCCCTGCTCAGTTCGTTCATGGTGCGCACCGGTTCACGAGCCGATCTCGATCGCGCACATGCGCTGTTCACTGAGGTCACCGGGACCGACAAGGAATTCGCGGCGGGATGGGCCGGCCTCGGAATCGCGGAATTGCAATACGCGCGCCACGGATTTGGCGGGCAAACGCACCTGATGCACGCGCGCCGCGCCTTCGACGAAGCGCTCAAGCTCGACCCCGCATCGACCGAAGCCAATCTGTACCGCATCTACATGCTGCTCTCGCGCGGCGAAAAAGAGTCGGCCCGCCACGGCGTCGCCAATCTGCTCTCCACCGCTTCCAACGACTGGAATGTGCACATGGTTGCCGGCCTGGCGCTGCGCGGCGATGGAATGTACGAAGAAGCGCTGGCCGAGTTCAGCCGCGCGCTTAAGCTGAATCCCTCGAACGCCGCCATTCTCTACAACCATCGCGCCCGCGTTTACCACTATAGGAATCAGATCGAACTGGCGGGCGATGAGCTTGAGAAGGGGCTTGCGCTCGAGCCGCGCCATCCACTTCTGCGCACCTCGGCCGGCTACCAGCAGATGCGCCTCGGCAACCTGGCCGCGGCCATTGCAATTCTCGAAGACGTTATTCACGACGATGAATCGATGCGCATCGCAGTGCCTACGCTCGCGCTCTGCTACGTGCAGATCGACGAGCGTGAGCGTGCCGCCGCGCTGCTCAAAGACGACACCATGACCGCGGCCGAAGCTGACAACGAGATGGCCTACCGCCTGGCAACTTACTTCGCCGTTGAAGGCGATTCGAGCGAGGCGCTGCACTGGCTGCGCCGCGCCATCTATCTAGGTAACGAAAACTATCCATGGTTCCAGAAGAATCCGGCGTGGAATAACCTGCGCACCAATGCCGACTTCGAGCGCATTCTCGACGATCTGAAGAAAAACTTCCGCAAAAACCAGAAGACGTGGAAGCGGCTGCTGGAGCAGGTGCAGGCCGACGGCGTTGCGGGCGCTTGACGGGCGCCGGCTACAAGCGCGAAAGGCGTTTGTGGCCCGTGGTAATCTCAGAATCAACGAAATCGAGACAGACTTTCTCTCGCTCACAGTTACTCCTCGTGGGTCCAGGTTCAGATGACAAAGGAAAAACTTGACGGGCTCTACTTGATGGCGATTGGTTGTGCCGTGTTTCTGCTGCTGGGACTGGCATTGGAAAACGCTTCACCCAAGTCGATGACCGACTTCAAAGTGCCCTATTACAGCGCCCGCTTGCTCCTGCAACACGGCGACCCCTATACGCAAAGCCAGGTTCTGCAACTTTACCAGCGGGAAAAGGGCGCGTACCCGGGCGAGACCTGGTCTGAAACTCTCAGCGAAACGCGCTTTGTTTACCTGCCCACGCTCTTCTTGTTCACTGCGCCACTGGCAACGCTTTCATTCGGCCCTTCTCACCTGATATGGATGGCCTTTTCATTGAGCAGCGTGGTGCTGGGCTCGTTCCTGATATGGAATCTGGCTTCGGATTATGCGCCGGTCGTTTCGGCGTTTCTGATTGCCTTCATGCTGGCCAACAGCGAGTTGCTGGTGGTCTTCGGCAATCCAGCCGGACTCGCCATCGGTCTCGGCATGATCGCGGTATGGTGTTTTATCAGGAACCGGTATTGGCTTGCGGGAGCCTTGTGCATGGCCTGCGCGCTGCTCATCAAGCCCCACGATATTGGCCCCGTCTGGCTCTACTTCGTCCTCGCGGGCGGCCTTTACCGCAAGCGCGCATTGCAGGTGCTCGCCTTTACCGCCGCCCTCGGCGTGCCCACCGTCTTATGCGTCACCTACTTCTCT
>JBEKCW010000041.1:0-18888 GCA_050014675.1 Occallatibacter sp.
CGATCTATTTCCGCATCAGCCAACCGTGGTCACCATCATGCTGGGCATGAACGACGGCTTCTACTCGCCCTTCGAGCCCAATTACCTTGACATTTACTCAACCGGCTATCACAAGCTGCTCGACTCCATTCAGTCGAAGCTTCCCGGCGTCCGCATCACGGTGATCTCGCCTACGCCCTACGACGAAACTACGCACGGTACTGAGTTTCCGCACTACAACGAGACCATGGACCGTTACACGGCGTGGGTTCGCGATCTGGCTGCAACTTCACGTTATGTATACGCCGACTTCAACACGCCGATGAACAGGCTCACTGCGCGGGCCGCGGAACTGAATCCCTCATTCGCCGAGCTGCTCATTCCCGATCGCATCCATCCCAGCGAGCCTGCGCAGTGGATCATGGCCGCTGCACTCGCGCGCAGTTGGGGCTTCTCGCCTGTGGTCGCGAATGTGCATCTCGACGCATCGCAACCGTCGGCTACCGCGGCAGACAACGCTCAGATTTCAGCGCTCGCATTCAAAGACGGCAAGCTTGCTTGGACCGAGCTTGATGGATCGCTGCCTTTGCCGCTGGATCTTGAAAATGGCCTGGTGCGTTTTGTCGCAAGCGTCTCAGACTTCGTAGAAATGGATCAGGAGATTCTGCGCGTGGATCATCTCACCGCCGCGCGCTACGCGCTGAAGATCGATGGCAGAAATGTTGCCAGGTTCGATCGCAGCCAGCTTGAGCAGGGCGTGAACCTTGCGCTTTACGACACTCCCATGGAGGGCCAGGCGCGCGGTGTCGACGGAAGCGAGCAGAAGCGCATGCGGCTTGAAGATACGCACTTCATCGTTGTGCAGGAGGGACCGCAGTTGCGAGACGAAGCCGGCATGAATAAGGCGCTTGATGAGAAAGATGCGATGCTTTCTGCGGATCAGCGCAATAACGCGCAGCCTAAGGCGCACGTGTTTGAGCTTGACCCGCAATAAAGTCGTCTACTGCTTGTCCACATCGACGTAGTACAAATCTGTTGCTACCTGGAAATCGTTTTTGGCCAGAGGCGTCTTCATCCACTGCCACTCTGTTGTCTTCGGATGGATGATCTGCCATTGATCGGGCGTGCCTACTCGCACTGGCATCGCGAAATCCTCTTCATCGGCGTTCCACTTGTACATCACCAAGCCTGGCGCTTCACCGAAGAGCAGCTCGAGCCGCGGGATGTGAGGCTGGCGCAGATACTGGTTGAAGATGGGTGTCAGGTTCATGCCTGAATGCTGGTTGAAGTAGCTCACCACTTCGGGCGTCATGATGTTCTGGTACTTGTAACGCTGATAGAACCCGCGAATGAGCGCGAACCATTTTTGATCGTCGTTGATTACGCTGCGCAGCGTATTGAGCATGAGCGCGCCTTTAAAATACTGATCTTCGGTCGGCTCGGAGTTCACTTCGTGCTCGGCGATGATCGGCCGCATATTTACGATCTTCGGCTTCAGTCCGTTTAGATACTTGATGCCGTCGGCCTTGTTCCAGCGATACTCCACATAGAGGCCCTCCATGTAGGTGGCCCAGCCCTCGTGAATCCACATGTCCGACTCATCGTCTGCGGTGATGCTGTTGCCGAACCACTCATGCGCGCTCTCGTGGATGATGATGAAGTCGAACTTGAGGCTGATGCCGACGCCGGCCCAGTCGCGTCCCAGGTAGCCGTTCTTGAATAAATTGCCGTAGGCCACCGCGCTCTGGTGTTCCATGCCCGCGTACGGCACTTCGATGAGTTTGTATCCGTCGCGCGCAAAGGGATAGGGCCCGAAGTAGTGATCGTAGGCCTTGAGCATTTCAGGCACTTGCGCAAACTGCACCTTGGCTTTGTCGAGATCTTCGGGCAGCACGTAGTAGTCGAGCGGAATATCGCCGAGCTTTTCGCCCCAGTGCACGTAGTTGCCGATGTTCAGCGCCACATCGTAGTTATTGATGGGGTAGCTCACGTGCCAGTCCCAGCGCGTGAAGCCGTCGCCGAGGTCGGTCTTGCCCACAAACTTACCGTTCGACACGTCGGTGAGCCCGTTGGGCACGGCCACGCTGATGTCCATGCTCTCAACTTCGTCGCGCCACTGGTCCTTGTTTGGCCACCAAATGCTTGCGCCTTCGCCTTCGCACGCGGTGTTGACCCAGTCGTGATCCGACGAATCTTTCTTGAAGGTGATGCAGCCGAATCGCCCCTCGGCGGGTGGATTGCCTGAGTAATAGAACTCGATCTCGTAGACCTGGCCTGTGTGGAGCGTTTCGGGAAAGTCGATGAAGACCGCGCCCGTGTCGCGCTCGTATTTGAGCGGCGCGCCTTTGAACAGGATTTTGTCGATGTTCAGCTTCTCGCTGAGGTCGAGCTGGATGCGCGTGCCGTCTTTGAGCATGCGGAAGCGCACCGTGTTTTTGCCACCGATGAAGCCCTTGGCCGGGTCGACGCGAACGTCAAGATGGTAGTAGAGCAGATCGTTGTTGGCCCGGAAGGGGCCGTATGCTCCGCGCAGAAAGTCGAAGCGGGTGGGGATGGTGGCGGCGGCATCGATTGGCCTCACCGGCGGTTTGGGCTTGGACGCTGCGCTCTGCGGGGTGGAATTCTGCGTGACTGAATTTTGCGTACCTTGAGCGTTGAGGCAGACTCCGCCCGCGACCATGGGCAATGAGGCGAATAGAATCAGCGCCTGGCAGGCGACCTTGCCAAACCATTGAATTTGCATGACACATCCTAACCTAGACTGTTTCGAAGCTCTCGGTCCAGTCCCTCAACTGCGGCTTGAGGCCCAATGCGAATGCAGATTACAGGCTCCAGAGCGGCGCTTAACCCGTAAATTCCAACTCAAGGGCAGCCAAATTACCCGTAAACTGCTGCTGCGACCATCTGCCTGTATTGAATCGGTTTGCAGCCCGATGAATAGCGCCCGATTTACGTGTGTAAACGTAACTAACCTCTGAATTTGCGAGCCATTTGTAAAATTATCCCCGGCTTACGTTTTAAGTCCAGATGAAACGAGCCTTTAATGCCAGTTGTTTCCGGGAACCCTTTGCAACGGCAGCCTATGTAAGGATCGGGCATCTGTGGCCTGCGGGATTCCAGGATTTTGGAGGAATTGACGATGAGTTGGAAGAGAGTAATGGCCGTTCTGCTGCTGGCGGCATTTGGGGTCGCGGGGTCGTTATACGCGCAATCTGACCGCGGCGCCGTTACGGGCACCGTCAAGGACACATCCGCGGCGGTGGTGCCTGATGTTGAAGTTCTCGTAACCAACCCGGCCACCAATCAAACGTGGACGGCAACCACCGACACCCTCGGCATCTATCGGGTTGAGAACCTGCCGATCGGCACCTACACGGTGAGCTTCAGGAAGTCGGGCTTCAAAACGCTGGACCGGGCAGGCGTGACGCTGCTCATCGGGCAGGTGGGTGAGATCGATGCTTCGCTGCAGGTTGGCGGGACGACCGAGACTGTGGAAGTTTCAGGAGCGGCGCCGGTGCTGCAGACGCAGGACTCGACGGTATCGACCAATCTCGATAGCCAGGCCGTGAGCGAACTGCCGCTAAACGTGCAGGGCAGCCGTAACCTGTCGAACTTTATTTTTGCCTACGTGCCGGGCGCCGAGGGCTCAGACTACAGCTCGCACATCGACGGCGGGATGGCGATGACCAAGGAAGTGCTGATCGATGGCACTTCGGCGGTGTCGCAGCTGGGCGGATATATTTCGGAGTCGCAGCCGCCGATGGAAGCAGTGCAGGAGTTCGAGACTGACACGGCGGGAATCGGCGCCGACTCGGGCCGAAGTGGTGGAGGCGTCTTCAAGTACGAAATGAAGTCGGGCACAAACCAGATTCACGGGTCGCTATTCGGCTTTGTTCACTCGACCGATCTGGATGCGATCGGTGCGACAGGTCACCTTGCAGCGATCGAGAATCCGGCATTCGCCGAATACGATCTGCGCAAGCAGGATTCAATGAGCGATTGGGGCGGCAGCTTTGGCAGCGCGATCGTGAAGAACAAGCTCTTCTACTTTGCCTCGTTCGAGCGCTACATGCAGTCGATGTGGAACCTAGCCTCGCCGAGCCGGACAGTGCCCACCGATGCCATGATGGGTCTTGACTCGAGCGGCGACGCAACCACCTACGCCGACCTCAGCCCGATGCTTTCGCCGAGCATTCCCGTTGACACTTATGGAGGCGCGCCGGCTATCGACAACTGCGGTAATCCTGTATATCAGGGCGCGATCATCGATCCGTCAACGACGGGCATGACGCCCGTTGCAAGCGCCAACACTCCGGGCGGATTTGGCTGCGTCTTTGTCAACAACCAGATTCCAACCTCGCGGATCAGCCATGTGACGTCACAGATTCTTGCGTTGTATCACCAGTACTACCAGCCTGAGAATTCACTGACGGCCAACGACGCCGGGCCCGCGTACCAGCCCGATCCGTGGTTCCACAACACCCAATCCAGCATCAAGATGGACTACAACATGACGCAGCGGCAGCACATCGCCGGCTCGTTTTACTGGGATGACTATCCGCGCATCAACGCCGACCAGGGCGGTGCCTGGTCGGCGACGTCTCAGTACGGTGGCGCATTGGCAAACTCCTACTGGCACGACACCACTGCGCCGGGGGCTCGGCTGAACGACGCGATCACCATCACCCCCAACCTGCTCAACACTGTCTACGCCACCTTCAACCGCTTCCGCAATCCCTCGATCGCGGTTTCGCAAACGGGCGGATGGGACAAGAAGCTGGTGGGCTTCGACGGCGCCGGCAACTTCCCGCTCATCTATTTCGACTCGGGCATGTATTTTGGCGGCGCCAACTACCAGAATGGCTGGAGCTTTTCGCCCATCGGCAGCCAGTACAACGACTACTATGCGGGGAACACCTACATCTATAACGACGAGCTGGTATGGAGCCATGGCCGCAACAATGTAAAGGGCGGCGTCGAGTTCCGCGCGATGCAGTTCAACTACCATACGGATGACTTCACGTTCACGGGCGGCTATCCGCTTATCTTCGATCCCACCAACACGGCTCCGGCCTGGTACGACATCAACGCCTACGACAAGCTCGGCAACGCCTTCGGCAGCTTCCTGCTCGGCGACGTATATAACGCTGAAACCAGCAATCCCGATAACGAGTACGGGCGCCGCAAGGCTTTCTCGTGGTATGCGAGCGACGATATTCGCGTGAATACGCGCCTCACGCTCAATTTGAGCCTGCGGTGGGACTTCAATGCGCGCTACAAGGAGAAGTACGGCCACTGGTCCGACTTCGACCTGACCGCGCTGAACCCAGTTACAGGCGAAATGGGCACCATGGAGTACCTGACCAACGGCAGTCAGTCGTTTGAGAAGCGTCAGGACTACTTCAACTACTCGCCGCATATCGGCATTGCCTACAAGATCACCGACAAGACCGTGGCTCGGGCCAACTTGGGCGTCTTCTTTACTCCGCTGAACATGAACACGTGGGGAGGAGTTCCTTATCAGCAGGACGGCGACATGGGCTTCCACCCCACCACGCAGGAAGGAAATTTTGAGTGGGATAACGGCTACCAGCCGACCACAACCCAGGTGAAGACCCCGCAATACACCCAGGCTGACATGATCAACGTCGATCCGCGCTCGCTGACGCCAGGCAATGTGCAGCAATACAGCGTGGGTGTGCAACGGCAGCTCGACTCGGCCACCAAACTGGATGTGAACTGGATCCAGAGTCACAGTTACCACCTGCAGAGTGGTTTCTTCCAGACCAATCAACCCAAGTTCTCCGATTATCAAAACTATGTGACGACCGGAAAGTTCCCGGCTTCCTATAACGGCTACTGGGGCGGAGCAGGTCCGGGATGGGAAGGTCTTACGCCGTATCCGCAGGCTGAGGCTGGTTATGGCCCGCTGCTTTCGGTCGGCGTGCCGCTTGGCAACTCCGACTACAAGAGCATCCAATTCAGCGTGCAGCGCCGCGCCGCGCACGGGCTCTCGCTCCTGGCCAGCTATAACTGGTCGCGCACCCACGGCGATATCGACTCCGACTTCCAGGAGCAGTGGTGGACCGGATCGCTGCAGAATACCTACGACCTGAAGGATGAGGCCAAAGACATCTCGGACTTTGACGAGACGCACATTGTGAAGGGCTACATTATCTACAACCTGCCCTTCGGCCGCGGCAAGATGTGGGGCTCCGCTGTTTCAGGGCTGACCAACGACTTTATCGGCGGATGGAGCCTCGACGGCGACTTCCACTACAACACCGGAACTCCGATTTCGGTCCATTCCTCCAACTACTACGATGGCTTTAACTCGGTGTACGTGAACCTTGTATCCGGTTGCAAACTCACTACCGGCGCGCGCAAACTCAACCAGCCTTTCCTTAACCGGAACTGCTTTCAGAACCCCAACCCCGGAGCCTACGGCGGTGCTGCGCCTGAACTTGGTACAGCCGGTAACTACCAGTCACAGGTGCGCAATCCCGGTCTCGCGACTGAAGACCTGGGCGTGCACAAGAGCGTGGCCTTCGGGGCCAATGAAGGCTACAACCTGACCTTCCGCCTGGAGTTCTTTAACCTCTTCAATCGCGATGCACTGGGCGGACCCGACACCAATTTGAACGACACCAACGCACAGGGCCAGAACATCTTCGGCTACATCAACGGCTACGGCGGAGTGGGGCCGCGCGTAGGCCAGTTCGGGGCACGCCTCACCTTCTAGGTTTTTGGCCGCTTGAATTCGTTCTTTCGGGTTCTGTGGTTTCCCACCCATTCGCCAGAAAACGGCGAATGGATGGGGCACGGAGCCGGCACAAAACCAGGCACGCAGAAACGTAGCGACATGAGTGCCAGGTTATCTAAGCCAATGCGGCTGTTGTCTTGAATCGAGTTAACCGGCACTTATGATCTTCTAATGCCGGGGGATATTTTCATTATGTCGTTCTTCTCCGATTTCCGGATTCGACTCGTGGTCGCTGCTGCATTCGTTCTGCTGGCCGGATGCGGCAGCGGTTCGGGTTCAACTGGCACTGGCCCCACTCAACCGCAGGCTGCCGCGCCCACCATTACAACCTCAACCAGCAATGGGGCGCAAAACAGCGCGGTGATTGTTTCGCTGGCCACCGCAACATCTGGCGCGACCATCTACTACACTCTCGATGGTTCCACGCCCTCGACTTCGTCGCAGGTTTATCAAGCGCCATTCCTGGTTGCGTCAAACCTGACCGTGAATGCGATAGCCGCGGCCACGGGCGAAACCAACAGCACTGTCACCACGCAGGCCTTCACACCGAACATAGCGTCTGGAACGCTGGTGTGGAGCGACGAATTTTCGAACACCGGCACGTCGAACGCATTGCCGAGCGCGACCAATTGGACTTACGACGTCGGCACCGACTGCTGCGGCAACGACGAGCAGGAAACTTACTGCGCCGCGGGCTCGAGCACCAGCCCATGTAACACCGCGAATCCGAATGCTTACATCGCACCCGGCGGCGGTCTGAACATTGTAGCGGAGAATCCTTCGGCGGGTGTTTATACCTCGGCGCGGCTCAAATCGCAGGGGCTGTTCAGTTTTGAGTATGGCCGCATTGAGGCGAAGATGCTGCTGCCGGAATCGACGGCCATGTGGCCCGCGTTCTGGCTGCTGGGCAATAGCATTTCCACCATCAGCTGGCCTGCCTGCGGCGAACTCGACATCATGGAGCACATCGACGGCAGCGATCCGCCGTCGGCTGCGGGTAACCCTCCCGAAGGTTATGACTGGATTGCCGGCTCGGTGCATGGCGGCGCGAGTTCGAGCGCGGAGGAGAGTGAGTCGGAGCAATATACGACATCAGGTTTTTCGGCCGCCGCATGGCACACCTACGGCATGATCTGGATGAAGGGTGAGATCGAGTATTACGTCGACAGCCCGTCGAACATCTACGCCACCTACAAATCGACCGACTCCGCGTGGTCGCCAACCGCGTGGCCCTTCGACGCCGGCCCGCAATTCATCATCCTGAACCTGGCGGTAGGTGGAAGCTGGCCGGGAAACGTCACTCCGGCTACAGTCTTTCCGTCGACCATGCAGGTGCAATACGTGCGCATATACACGAATTGAACGGGCTCCAGATTGTTTGCGGCCGTTCATGCGCTTGATGTGTGTTTTTATTTATCCGTTCCGCGGGAGCGCCGCTTAAGCTGTGCCCTGACGGAATGAGTTAAGGAATGGGAGAAAATGTTTCGATCTTCGCGCACTTTTATTTGCGCAATTGTCATAGCAAGTTTCTGTGCTGCTGCGCATGGCGCGGGGCCGAAAAAGGCGCAAAGCGGCGACGCGGGCGCAAAGAACCTCACGCTGGTGTGGAGCGACGAGTTCAACGGCGCCGACGGCAGCGCGCCCGATCCGGCCAAGTGGACAGCGGTCACCAACGACTCGGGCTACGGAAATCGCGAGCTTGAGTTTTACACTCCGCGCAATGAAAACGTTCACCTGCAAAACGGGTCTCTGGTGATTACTGCGCGCCGTGAGGATTTCACGGGCGCCGATGGGCAATCGCGCAGCTACACCTCGGCGCGGCTTGAATCGCGCGGGCTCTTCGAGCTAAAGTATGGCCGCGTTGAGGCTCGCATCAAAATTCCAAAGGGGCAGGGAATCTGGCCCGCCTTCTGGATGCTGGGCACCAACTTCGAGCAGGTTGGCTGGCCGGCCTGCGGTGAAATCGACATCATGGAGAACGTGGGCTTTGAGCCTAACAAGGTGCACAGCAGCCTGCACGGGCCGGGCTACTCCGGCGGCAGCCCGCTTACCGGCGCCTACACTCTGACGGGTCAGGCGCATTTCAGCGACGATTACCACGTGTTCGCCATCGAGTGGGAGCCGCGCTTCATCCGCTTTTACGTTGACGGCACGCTGTTTGAAACGCAGTCTGCCGATAGCGTGCCAGCGGGTCACTGGGCATTCGATCACTCTTTTTACCTGGTGCTGAATGTGGCCGTGGGCGGCTACTGGCCCGGCAATCCAGATGCGACCACTGAGTTTCCGCAATCCATGATGGTCGACTGGGTACGCGTGTACAAGATTGGGGATGAGCGCGCCGACAAAACCAGGCCGTGATCTTCAGGTTGTCGCCAACCGGCGGCGGCACGGTACGGCCGATTTCGCACTCTGAAGAAAAGGGTTCAGCTTTTGCCGCCGGATTGTGTATCGTGCCTGAAGTAACTTCTCCTACCCAAAGGGTGATGGAATGGCGCGAGGTTTTTGCTCTGCTCTGATTTTTTTGGCTAGCCTTGTGTTTGGTGTCCTGGCGCGGGCTCAAAAGCTGACTGTCCAGCCCGTGCAGCGGCAGCAAATCGCTGCGGGCGGCGCGGTAAATGTCCGGCTGGGCCAGTCGGTTGTTCCACTCAACGGGCCGTGGAAGTTCACCGTGGGCGATTCGCCGCTTGATGCAAAGACAGGCCAGCCGCTGTGGGCCGAGCCCGGCTTTGACGACTCCAGTTGGGAGACCGTGGACCTGACGCCCAAAGTGGGGGCTGTCGATCCGCTTTCCGGCGAATCCAGCTACGTTCCGGGGTGGGCAGTGCGCGGGCACCCCGGTTACTGGGGCTACGCGTGGTATCGCATCCGGGTGCATGTTGAGGCACAGGCTGGGCAAAAGCTAGCCCTGGCCGGTCCTGCCAATATCGACGACGTTTACCAGGTGTTTGCGAACGGCGGGCTGGTGGGCCACTTCGGCAGTTTCAAAAACAATCCGCCCACCACTTACTACACCCAGCCGATGATGTTTTTGCTGCCCGGTCAGGGCGATTCCGGCGCAGAAAGCGGGAACGGGGCCGTTTCCGACGAGGCCTCCACGGATGGCTCCCGCACCCAGGTTCTGGCGTACAGAGTGTATATGCTGCCCAGCACCCTGACTGAAGCGGCCGATGTAGGCGGGTTCCACATGGCGCCCGTGCTGGGTGACGCCAGCACCGTGTCAGCCAGCTACCAGATGATCTGGTTGGAACTGGTTCGCGGATATGCGCTTCGCGCGGCGATGGTGCCGATGTTCGGTGTGATGGCCGTGCTGGCCTTCACGCTGATTCTCTTTGACCGTTCCGATCCTGTCTATCTATGGATCGGCGCGCTGTTCGTGCTGGAAACTGCCGGCAGCGGCTTGTCGATCTTAGCTTCGTGGACGCAGTGGGTGAGCATCCTGCAGTCTCAGGTGTTCAATGATGCCTTGCTGAACGCCCTGTCCTTTGCCGGGTGGGTGATGGTGTGGTGGGTGTGGTTCGGGCGGCAACGGCCAGCCTGGACTCCGCGGGCGGCTGCCTGCCTGGCGGCGCTTTTTGTCGTCACCATCATCCTCGGCCAGGAGATGTTCGCTGGGCTCATCCCGCATCAGATGGCTGCGGCCTTCCTGACGGCCTCGGTGCTGGTCCGGCTGCTCTTTTTGGCTCTCCAGTTGTGGATCGTCTTCCAGGGCATTCGCGGCAACGGGCTGGAGGGCTGGATGGTACTGCCCGCCGTGGTGTTGTGGGGTATCAGCACCTTCACGGCAGAACTCGCTGTGCTGCATATTCCCATACGATGGTCGCTCTTCGGTTTGAGCATCCGGCTTGGCCAGGTGTCGGATATGCTGCTGACGCTGGTGGTTGCCACGCTGCTGCTGCGCCGGCTTCTGAAGTCGATTCAAAACCAGCGGCAGATGGCGCTGGACGTGAAGCAGGCGCAGGAGGTGCAGCAGGTGATTCTGCCCGAAGCCATCACGCGCCATGGCGGGCTGGTGATCGAGAGCGAATATCACCCGGCGCGCGAGGTGGGCGGGGATTTTTATCAGATCATTCCCAACGAAAAGGACGGAAGCCTGCTGATTGTGGCCGGCGACGTGGCCGGAAAGGGTTTGCAGGCGGGTATGCTGGTGGCTCTGCTGGTGGGCGCCATTCGCACGGCCGCCAGCTTTACTACCGATCCCGGGTTTCTGCTCGACCAGCTGAACCAGAGATTGCTGGGCCGCAGCAATGGGCAGGCCACCTGCCTGGCTCTGAAGATTGCACCAGACGGCGCTGTGACCCTGGCCAACGCCGGGCACCTGCCGCCCTACCTGAACGGGGAACCTTTGCCGATGGAGGGCGCACTGCCGCTGGGTATGAAGACAGGCGCGGAGTTCTCCATCCTGCGCTTCCAACTCAAGGTCGGCGACAAGCTGATGCTGCTCTCTGACGGGGTGGCAGAAGCCACCGACGCCAACGGACACCTGTTCGGCTTCGAGCGTGTGCGCGAACTGTTGCACACTGCCAGAAACGCGAGCGAAGTTGCCATCGCCGCGCAGAGCTTTGGGCAGGCAGACGACATCAGCATCATCGCCGTAAGCCGCAACGCCGTGCGGGAGCCTGCCGCCGCATAAAAGCCGCGCAAGAGGTAAAGCCGAACTGGATCTCAGCGCTGGTGCGGTTGCCTCCCTACCTGAGAGCCTGCACCGGATGCAACTCGTGACCAACCCTTCTTAACTGCGCCTCAAAATGCTATGATTCCTCGTTGATTCCCGGGCTAAGCGCCGGTTGCATTCCTGCCAGCATGATTGATTTCGGGGGATGTTCCGGGTTGCGCGTGTTGCAACCTGCCGGGATGAGCAGGTAAGACTATGCAGCGAGGCACATCGTGGGAAGGTCTTGAGAAGGCTGAGGTTTCCGCGCCCGTTGAGCCGCCGGAATCGATAGCCCCGCCGGACTTTCGTGAAGAACGCGAGGAACTTGAGCGGGTTCTGAACCATCCTGAGATTGCCCGCTCGGCTAGCCTGGTCCGGTTTCTCTCGTTTATCTGTAACAAGTACTTTGAGGGGCAGGCGGACGAAATCCGCGAATACTCGATTGCCGTTGAAGCCCTGGGGCGCAAGGAATCGAATTTCGACTCTCACATTGACCCAATCGTGCGGGTCACCGCGCGGTCGCTTCGCAAAAAGCTGATTCGGCTTTACGAGACTGATTGGCAACACCACCCGCTGCAAATTGTGCTGCCGCTGGGGCATTATGTGCCGGAGTTTGTGCGCCCCAATGCTGTAAATGCGGCTGGAGCGACGCATCCCCACGCCGGCAACGATGCCGCCGCGGCCGAAACGGCCCATGGAGTTGCCACGGGCGGAGTTGCCTCGGGTCCGTCGGGACACGTCCATGCCGGTCCTGCTACAAGGGGATTCTTTTCGCGCTCCGCAACAGTGAAGTACGCCATCGGAGTGCTGGTGGTGGCCGGTGTCTTTCTCGCCGGATACTTCTGGGGAATGCGAACCACCCAGCCTCAAGTGCCGGATACGCAATCGTTCAAGTGGGGCGATCCGGTGTGGGGCGACGAGTTCGACGGCCCCGCGCAGTCCGTTCCCGATCCCGCCAGATGGACGTTCGACACGGGCAGCCGCGACGAATTCGGTAACCCTGGGTGGGGCGATCACGAAGTCGAGACGTACTGTTCACCGCGGGGCGTCAATCCCCACGAATGCGATCTCAAGCGGCCCAATGCCTTTCTCGATGGAAACGGCCACCTGGTGGTCCGCGCCCAGCGCGGAGCTGACGGCGTATGGACCTCGGCTCGGCTGGTTACCCGCGGGCTGAAGGATTTCCAGTATGGCCGAATTGAGGTTCGCGTGCGCATGCCGGTAGGCACCGGCCTTTGGCCCGAATTCTGGATTCTCGGGTCCAACTACCTCACCACCGGATGGCCCGCATCGGGATCGGCCACGATCGCTGAAAATGTCTCGCTCACCCAGCGCACCAACGGAATCGGTCCCAACATGATCCGCGCCACGCTGCACGGCCCGCGATACTACGGCGGCAACGGCCTGTGGCGCGACTTCAAGTTCCCTGACGGCGCGCGCGTCGACGACGGCAATTTTCACACCTACGGCATTATCTGGTCGCCGGGCATGATTCAGTTTTACGTGGACGACCCGGCCAACATTTTCTATGTGCAGGACGCCAGCGACCTGCCCGAGGGCGGTGAGTGGGTCTTCGACCATCCCTTTTTCCTGGTGATGAATCTGGCGGTGGGTGGCGATTGGCCGGGAAACCCCGATGCAACCACGCCCTCCCCGTCGGATTTGATGGTGGATTATGTTCGCGTCTACCGGATTCCGCAGGTCTCGGCGCCTGCCATCCAGTGGCAGCCGGTTGAGGTGAAGGCGGGCTCATCGGTGGCCAGCGTGATTTCGCTGCGGGCACGAAACTACTCGGGCAAGGTGCATCTTTCCTGCTCCATTGAGCCGGCCGCGGCAGCCTGCGCCCTGGCCACATCGGTGGTGGATTTCTCAAGCACGCTGGCTCAGGACGACAGCCTGACCATCTCGACTGACTTTTTCTCAGATAACGGCAAGGTGGTAGCCCCACCGGGCCGCTACAAGATGACCATTACGGCCACCACCATCAGCGGCGACCACTCGCAGCTCACGGTGCCGTTTGAGATTAAAGGCGCAGATTGAGCCATCGCATTTGGTAATGCGACGGCTCAAATTGGCTGGGGAAGCTGCGAACCTGCTTTAGCGGGCTTTATCGTCCAGACGCGATGAGCACGGGCGGTTTTCTCAGTGCGGGCATCCAGCGGTCTTTGTTGCCCGCATTCAACATGTGAATGGGCAGAGCTTTGAGGGGCGTGTATCCGGTCGGCATCAGGCTGGCGGCCGTTGTTGAAGCTGCGGCGGGCATATGGGCTCGCATTTGAGCAGGGAATCCGGGCCGCACCGGCGGTACCGGGGTTGCTGTGAAGGCTGGAACATGATCCGGTCCCGCTCCGAAGCAGGACTCTGCTGTTCCAATCGGCGACTGCGCATGCGCAGAGGGGAGGCCCAGGAACACGACAAAAACCAAGCCAAAAGCCATTACCGGTAAACCGGCAAAGCGAAACTGGGCCCCCAGGCGACGTACTGCTTTAACTTGCCGCATTTGGGGAACACTCCTGGGGAGCTGAAACAGTCTCAGCTGTTGGAACACAGCCCCCGATGTCTGCAAGGTACGGGTCCTGAAGGTCATGGTCAATGGACGCTATCTTAATTCTGTCTGAATTCTACCTGAATTGATATCTTTTTGATTTTAAAAAAGTAACCAACAATTTTGGATTGCCGTAGTCCGAATTGTGGTATTGTGTTGCTACCCAAGATTCTTTCGATTTCGCAGTCAATAGGGCCCTTTCGTTGAATTTCGCTGGCTATGGTAACCTCTCCTTCATCAATGCGGGCGCAGGCCCGCTTCGGGCCTTTTTCTCTCGATCTCCATTCCGGGGACCTGAGCAAGAATGGAAGGCCCTTGCGTTTACAGGAGAAGCCACGCAGTCTTCTGGTGGCCCTGGCAGAGCGCAGCGGCGAGTTGGTCAGCCGTAAGGAACTGCACGAGCACCTGTGGCCCAACGACACGTTTGTAGATTTTGAAGACGGCCTGAACGCGGCAATGAGCAAGCTGCGTGAGGCGCTGGACGACGATCCGCAGTCGCCCCGCTACATCGAGACGGTGCGCGGACGCGGCTACCGCTTCGTGGCCAAGGTCGAATTGGTCCAGGAAGCTGTCGAGCCTCCGCCTCCTGCTGCTGTTCTGCCGGTTGCGCCCGCTCCGGTTGAAGCTCAACCCGCAGCGCACGTGCCGCACCGGCCGTCGTTTAGAGCGATTATTGCTGCCGGCCTGGCTTGCGTCCTGCTCACGGCCGCGGTTTTCTTTGCCGTGCACTGGCACGATATCCACATGCCGGTCATCTCCATCGCGGTGATGCCTTTTGTTAACAGCAGCGGCGACGTCTCGCGCGAATACATCTGCAACGGCATTACCGAGGAATTGATTGCGCGGCTGGGAGCGCTTGCTCCGGGCCGGCTCAGGGTGATTGCGCCGGCTTCAGTTCGCAGCTACGCCAACACCAACAAGTCACTCGACCAGATTGGCCGCGAGCTGAATGTCCAGTATTTGATTGAGGGCAGTCTCGAGCAGCAGGGAGACGCGGTGCGGGTTTCGGCGCAGCTGATCCGCATCGGAGATCAGTCGCGCGTGTGGGCCGACGTATATAAAGGCGACCTCAGCGATCAGTTTGCGTTCGAGTCGAGCGTGGCCGAATCGGTGGGGCACGCGCTTTCGCTTCATGTGCCCACGCTTCAGCAGACCCGCTACCGGCCGGGCAAGTTTGAGGCTCACGACGCATATCTCAAGGGGCTGTACTATTTCTCGCAGCGCTCAAAGAGCGGATTTGAGCTGGCGATTGAGAGCTTCTCGAGCGCCGTGGCCATCGACCCCAAGTACGCCGAGGCGTATGCGCAACTCGCAAATACATACAACCTGATGGGGCAATACAGTTGGATGGACGCCGGAACCGCGCGCAGCCAGGCGTGGGCCGCAGCCGAGCAGGCGCTCTCACTCGATCCCTCCCTGGCCGAGGCGCACGCGGCGCTGGGATTTTCAGACTGGTACTATCTGTGGAACCAGTCAGCGGCCGAGGCGGAATTCCGCAAGGCCATTGCTCTCGAACCCGAAAATGTGAATGCTCATCACTGGTACGAACAGATGCTGATGACTACGGGGCGCTTCAACGAAGCCGAGATGCAGATGCAGGCCGCGCTCGATGTCGATCCGCGCTCTCCCATTCTGCGCACTAATCTGGGCTGGCTCTATGAGTATGAGGGCCGTTTTCCGCAGGCCATTCAACTCATCCAGCAAGTCCTGGCCGAGAATCCCAACTTTCTTCCTGCGCATTACAAGCTCTGGTACATCTACTCTGCCATGGGCGATCGAACCCACGCCGCGCAGCAGTTCGAGTGGGTTCTCCACGGCCTCGCCGATCCCGCAATGGAGCAAAAAATCGCCAACCTTTACCAAACCGGCGGCTATCAGGTTGCGTTGCGGGCCTGCGGCTCAATGAACACCACCCCCTACTACGTTGGCAGCAAGGTAGACGGCGCGCGGTGCCTGGCGGCGCTTGGAGATAATGCTGCCGCGCTTGCCGCTCTCGAGAGCGCCTTTCGCGATCACGAAGGCTGGATGCTTTATGTTGACCTGGACCCGGCCTTTAAAGCTCTGCGCTCCGAGCCGGCTTACCAGCAGCTCATCGCGGAAGTGAAAAAGGCAGGCTGAGAGCTCGTACCCGTTAGCGGGTGATTATCTTCATGTTCCCGACCTATACTCGACGCTGCAGGCTTCAGCGTTCGCTCTTGCCGATGTAGTGCAGCATTAAATAGTAGCCGCTAAGAACCACAATCAGAATTAACTCATATATCGGTCGTCTTTGAGCGAGCCCGTCGGGACTAAGAACCTTTCCAACCAGATCCGTCGCTACCACTGCGATCATCAGGCTCGTAACGAGGCTCTTGGCCTCGGTCACAGCGCACTTCGCGGCAGGGTTATGACCTCCATTCGCCATGTCGGCTACGTAAATTGCAAGACTACGGTAGACCAGGAAGCTCATGGGGGCCAGAAATAGATACTCGATGCCCTTCAGAGCCACTGTAATGGCTTCAGATTCTGGAGTTGACATTAGTTCGCGAACCGGGATTCGATGAAAGAAAATCAGAAGTGATGTGCCTATCTCGCAGAAGGCGGCAATGAATATAGCGATCATCAACCCTCCGGCACATACCGCTCCGGCGATGTAGAGCGCCTTGACAATCCTCTGAAGATTCATCGCTTACCTTTCCGCTGTCCCGGGGTCGGTTTCGAGGGCGGTGTCTTGCGCGCTTGTTTCCCGTTGATGGTTCGATCAGTGCACGGCACAAACACAAGACCGGCCTGCCCGCACCAGTCGAATAGCGGCTCTCCCCTTCGAACCAACTCAAGGATTCCGCGCGCGCCCGCTGGCTGGCCGCCGGCAAAGCGCTCGACTTCCAATTGCACGGCGGTCACGTCTGCTGGAAGATCTGATTCGGAAAGTGGCGTGTGTGCGCCTGGCGGCATCTTGCGATTGAACCAATCGATGTAGTCGTCGCGCTTGAACGTCTTCCTCTCCAGCGAGATGATTAGTTCAGCCATCGAGAGCAGCCCATAGTACTCCGAGGCGACATGTTCTTCATGCGCGGCCACGAAAATACTCGTTGCGCCTTCGGCAGATAGCATTTGAATGATTCCGGGGATGAATATGTCCTCTTTGACGCATAGTGGAAAGCGCGAGGACAATTGATCGAGGCTATTAAAAAGCACCGTAACATGAGACTTGCTGGAGCCGGCCTTGAGGCGATTCAAGCTTAGCAACATGCGGTGAAAGAACTCCTCAGGAGTGATGAACCCTGGAGGGTAGTAAGTAATCTCGAGACGGCCCTCGGTTTCAAATTGCACCAGGTCGCTCTCAGGACGGTTCCATTGGTCCCTGAGAATCTTGCCCATCGTCTGTCGGGACATTCCCTCGTCGTCTCTCAGGGAAACAACCAATGCCCGCTCGTCGTAGGGTGAATTAATCTTCCTCCCCGGGGAATCGATCGACTTACCGATCAGGCTTGACAGAACTTGCACATATCCAAAATGACTCTTGTGCGTTCCTCGTCCCCCAACCAGGCCAACGCATCGTCCGCGCGGCAAGCCGCCGCCAAGCAGATAGGTCAAACTCGCCATCGGCGTCGGAACTGGGTCAGAGCTCTTCGAAGGCGATTTGGCCTTGTACCGCGAAAGAACGTAGTCAATCGATGGAAAAATAAAGACGCCGCCCTCTTTTCGATAGGGGTGAGCGCGCACGAATCGAGTCTTATCCTCGTCTTTAGGCAGGCCATCGGCGCGGAGATATGGCTCATATATCTTCAGTTGATGTCTACCCCAGACATGCGGCTGGTAACGGGCTTTTTCAATCTCGATGGTTCGCAATAAATAATTTGGAGAATAACTTCGGTCTAAACGAATTACGATGTCCGCACTAAAGTCCCACACCTTGGGGCCGCCTTGAGGAAACGAGTCGAGAATCATGATGATGATTCGTGGCCCGCTGGAGACCAGCGACATCAGATGATTGAATGTATCGAGTTTGTCGTCCTTTACCGTATTCAGGCTGTCGACAACAAGGATCTCGCGCAAGTCTGTCGGCATGGCTGACTGCGCAGAGCTTGGTAACGCAAATCCGGTGAACCCAAGCAGCTCTGCCAACTTCGTAATCATGTCCTTCGACGGCGCCGAATCGCGGCCAGCTAACTCCACAAGATCGGACGCATTCCGAACAGGGACTACAAGAACTTTTGGAGAGTGCGCCGCGTCGCCTTTGAACACCTTTTCGGCCCCGGGCCAGCCATACGAACAGGCATTCTCAATAAGCCACGGCGGATGGGCCTCGAGGGTGAGATATAGCGACCGCAACCCCTTTGGATCAATGTCCTTTGATACTGCTGCGCTAAAGCAGAGCTCGGCAGCCAGCGTGCTCTTGCCTGTCCCGGGTGGGCCGCTTATGAGGATAGTGAGCGCTCGGTTTTCACCCGGAGCCGTTACCGGAATGCGGATGCCGCCTTCGAAGAGCTCATCGAGCCAGCAAGTACCGTGTCCCGGACTTGCCTGCGTCAACACCGGAAGAGTCGCCGATTCGAACGCGTAATTATTCTGCGGATTGCACCAATACGCGCGGGATATATTGGTCCGAAGCTGGACAAATTTCTGCTCCGATTCGCCGTCAGCGGGCATAATCAATGCTCCAATTCACTTCAATGGAATACAGGCCGAAATTCTACAGCGCATTCTATACATCGCCCAACCGCTTCAGCAAGACAGTAGTACCATGGAATCTCAATTTTGAAAACAAAGTCAGTGCAATTGCACGCGCGTTGGCGTGAATTGCAGGGCTCAACGCAATCATTGAGACAGCGGTCGGTGATGGGAAGTCGTTCGGCGTCCGGCGAGTTTCGCGTCGAGGATTCGCCCCGGCTGCCTTTGTTGTTTAACAGTGCTTCTGCTCAACTCTGCGACTGCTTCACTGTTTCCCCATCGCCCTGATCCACTGCG
>JBEKCW010000042.1:0-18670 GCA_050014675.1 Occallatibacter sp.
CCGACCAGGATACGAGAATGATGGAAATGCTCCAATTGTGCAGAGAAGCCGCCTCCCAGGCGCGAAGCCTCAAGTATGTTCAATCTCGGATTGACGAGGATACCATCACTGCGAGGAATCGAACGGATCAGTTGGCGGATTGCCTTAAGCGAATTGGAGTGATTCTTCGCGATCAATTCGGATTTTCCGGTGTGCCCGTTCTGCAACTCAACGCGATTCACGAAGTGAAACCGGTGGCCCGCAGCGTGTACGACCTGAAGTGGAAGAAAACGTCCCGGGCCAGTTTTGAAATTTACATCAACGGGAACCAGGCCAAACCGGTTGCGCTTACGCGTCAGGAGTGGGAGTTTTTGAAATTCCTTGCGACCAACCGTCCCGATCCTCGCGACGGATTGGCGGCTACTCGAAGTCTTGACGAACTGGTTGCACATATCAGCGAGGGCAAGAGCAAAACCGGAGACACGAAAAAATACATCAACCACATGGTGTCGCGCATCCGAATTGCCCTGGCCAAGCAAGGATTCGATCCGGAGTTTGTCAGGCGGGACGATCAGCTCGGCGTACGTTTCGCCTTCCGCGGCAATCTGTGATGCCGTACGCAGAAAAACCTCACATTGTGCGCCGGGAGAGCGAAAATACATGCCAGTGGTGGGCCGGAAAATTTCCGGCAAGCCTGCGAAGCCCGTACCCTTCAAGCTGACCATTACCGGATTCGGCGTCCAATTTGGGCAAGTGCTCCATGGCAATGTAGGATTGCTGGTTGGAACCTGAGGTGTGCGCGTTATTCTCAAATGAACACCCTTGCTGAACACCTCTGCCGTGTGCAAACAAGGCGTTGATTCCCCGCTGAACTGGAACGGTCCGGCACGTCGATCGTTTTCGCCTGCGCCCAAGTTGAAGGAGAAAGAATGCTGCCGAACCGGTCGACTCCTAAGGCCACCGTCATTCCAGTGCTGTCGTATCCCGATGTGATTCAGGCGGCAAAGTGGCTGTGCGAGGCTTTTGGATTCAATGTGCGCCTGACGATTGGCAGCCATCGTGTCCAGCTCAATATTGGCGACGGCGCGGTGATTCTGCGCGAAAAGCGAATCGAGGAAGAAAACGCGCCGCTGGGCATCGGGCACTCGGTAATGGTTCGCATTGAAGATGCCGACTCCCATTGCACCCGCGCCCGCGCACGCGGCGCGCGCATCACCCAGGCGCCGGTTACCTATCCCTATGGCGAGAGGCAGTACACCGCGATCGACATTGCGGGACATCTGTGGACGTTTTCGCAGTCGGTGAAAGACGTGCATCCCGCCGTTTGGGGCGGGATACCGGATAATCTCTGACCAGATACTCCGCGCCCTATGCGGCTGCCAGCCGCATCAGCGTGAGCACCGTGATGTCGTCTTCCTGCCCGAATTCCTGGGCTGCGCGAACAATCGACTCCGCCGATTGAGACGCGACCGCGGCAGTGCGATCGAATCCAAACAGTTCGCCGGAGCTGCTGCGGGCCTCGGCCACTCCATCGGTCAGCAAGGTAAGCTGCTCGCCGGTCGCCAGCTTGAAAGTGGACTCCTTGTATATGGATCGCACGTTGAGACCCAGCGGCAGTCCGGGCTCGACGGCAACTTCTTTTCCTTCCAGGTAGGGCGCAAGATGGCCGGCGTCTGCCACGGTCACCGTTCCATCGGTATCGGCGCGCAACACCAGGCACGTAGTGAACCCGCCCTGGCTGCGCCCCCACATGCGTTCGTTCAACGCAGCCAGAATCTCATTGGGCTCCTGCGTGTAATTGGTGAGCGTCCTCAATGTTCCCACCAGCAGGCTTACGGTCATGGCGGCCGGCGTGCCCTTGCCGCTTACGTCGCCTATTACCGCCAGCACTCCGCCGTTCACGAGGGGGATGATCTGGAAAAAGTCGCCGCCCACCTGCTGGGCCGGCTTGTACTCGCTGCTTACCGCAAAGCCCGGGACCGCGGGAATGGCTTCGGGGATGAGCACCAGCTGCACCTGGCGCGCCTGCTCGATCTCAAGCCGGAGTTTTACGCTCTCACGCTGGCCGCTTACAAAGCGGCGCATCATGAGAATTGAGATGATGGCCAGCATAAGAAGATTTGCAATCACCCCGATGGAGATGGTGAGGCCAAACATGCGAACGATAACCGGCACGTGGAGTACGGAAAGCTCCTCCTGGTAGCCCCACACGATTGCCAGCACGATGGGCGCCAGCGCAAGCCAGCCGTCCGAAGTCCGTTTGCGAATGCCGCGATAGGTAATCCACAGCAGCAGCGCGCCCAGCGATAGCTTGAGCACCAGCGAAAGCGGCACCAGCCACGATGCAGCCGACGGGGGAATGACCCTTCCGAAGAGGGGCGCCCGAATCAGCGACATGCCGATCGCCAGCACAGCGGTCAGAGTCCAGGCAATGCGAGCGATGCGGCGCATATGGTCGAGCTTGAACCAATAGGCCCAGAAAAGTGCCCAAAGTCCCAGCGCCAATGGGCCCAGAATCACATCCTGGGCCACCGTTTCAAACACCATGGACTGGATCGTGGAGTAATACCCGATGATGACCGAGGCTCTGGATAAGAAGACCGAAACGCAAGCAGCGCCGAGCCAAAGATAGGCGGGCTCGTCGCGATCGAGCCAGTAGAGAGTGAATCCCAGCACAGCGGCCAGCAGCATGAGCGATGCGGACATCAGGTTGCCCACCTGCGTCCTGTTCACGGCGTCCCAGTTCAGCCGCAACATGGCATCGGTGGCCGCGGCTTCTCCAAGAAGCGGCGGACCGTGCAAGCCGCCGGCATCCTGGCTCATTAACGGAGTGGCGGAATCCATCCACAATCGAACCGCGATGGTGATAACGCCGTTCCCGGTGCCCGCCGGAAGCGCATATGACACTGGTTGGGAGTTGTAGAAAACCACTGAGCCTGGGAGGAACCTGCCAAATCCGCCAATCTGCTCACCGTTGACGAAGACCTGGTAAGCATCATCGAAGTTCAACGGCATTCCCAGCGCCAGCTGGGGATTGCTGGCTCGCGCGCCCACGGTATGCAAATCGACGTGGAGCCTGTACCAGCCATATCCGGTGAGGTTTGAATATCCATTTGAGGTCCAGCCGGGCACAAACCCGCTGGAGCCGGTAACGGGATCGAAGGAGCCCGCAGGCGGAGTCAGATCCTGCGTGCCCCAGGCCGAATCGTCATAAGCGGGGTCGGCCCACGCCATGTTGTCGCCGGCATGGAACTTCCAGGGACCAGTGAGCACCAGCACCGCGTCGCCGATGGTGCCCTTGACGAGACCCGTTTGCGCCCGTGTCGCGGGAGTGAATAGAACCAGGGGAACTAAAAGAACGGCCGGCAGAATCGACCGGCAAAAAACGGCAAGAGCCCGATACGAACCCACGCAGTACCTCCAACTTGCTAGAAGTCAAAGTACTTGATTGGGAGAATGTTAACAGCACACGCGGCCACAAGCCTGTTAATTCAACCGGCCGAGTTACCGAGTGCGTCAACACGAGCCGGCAGCGGCGCACCTTCAAGCACATAGACCCGTTGCGGCGTACAGCAGGCCCGGTTCAGCCTGGCGAGATCGGCCTGCATGCCCTTGTCCAGCCGCAGCGTGGCCAGGGTCTCGCGAAGAATACTTGCCGCACCCGAACTGGGAGGCGCCGCGATTTTGTAGTGCATCCATTTGCCGTCGCGCCGGGCGGTAACAATGCGCGCGCGCCGCAGATACGCGAGATGCCGCGAAATCTTGGGCTGGCTCTGGCCCAGAATCTCGACGAAATAGCAGACGCAGACCTCCCTGCCATCCATCAGGTTCAGGAGCCTGAGACGGGTGCGGTCAGAGAGCGCGGCAAACAGCAGCGCCAGGTCGTAGCCTTTGGGGGAGCGGTCCATGTATCGATAATATACGCCTTGACAGATATGTACAGCGGAGAATACATTCGCTTATGCGTATGTAACGAGGAGTGAAAATGGAATCGACAATCAACGTGCCGGAGCAGGTGAGGCAAAAGTACGGCAGCGCCGCCCGCGCCGTTGCCGAGGCGGGCAGCGTGCAGGCCTGTTGCGATCCGGGGCTGCGCTGCTGCGACCCGATCACCACCAACCTTTATAGTTCCGACGAAAAGGGGCTCATTCCAGAGAAGGCCGTGCGTGCCTCGCTGGGTTGCGGAAACCCGACGGCGCTTATCGACCTGAGGCCCGGCGAGACGGTTCTCGATCTCGGTTCAGGCGGCGGAATCGACGTGCTGCTCTCGGCGCAGCGCGTTGGGCCCACGGGCAAGGCCTATGGGCTGGATATGACCGACGACATGCTGGCCTTGGCTCGCGAAAACCAAAGGCAGGCGGGCGTGGCCAATGTCGAATTCCTGCGAGGTGAAATCGAGAACATACCGCTGCCTGAGAACTCGGTAGACGTGATCATTTCGAACTGCGTAATTAATCTTTCGGCAGATAAGAGCCGCGTGCTGCGTGAGGCATTCCGTGTACTCAAGCCGGGCGGTCGATTTGCCGTTTCCGATGTAGTGGTGCGCGGCATGGTGCCGGACCAGGTGCGCAAGAACATGCTGTTGTGGGTGGGCTGCATCGCCGGCGCGCTCGATGAAAGCGAGTACATTGCAAAGCTCGGGGCGGCGGGATTTGGAGACGTCTCGATCGAGCCGACGCGCGAGTACAACGTTGAAGATGCGCGGCATTTTTTGACCGAAGCCGGCGTCGATGTGGACGCGATCGCGCCCGAGGTAAATGGAAAGTTCTTCAGCGGCTTCATCCGCGCAAACAAGCCGAAAGCCGCCTGCTGTCAGCCTGGTTGCTGCACACCGGCTCTGGCAGCAGCAAAGGAGTAAGCGCATGGCCGGTCACTACAATGTCCTGTTTCTATGCACCGGCAACTCGGCGCGATCGATCATGGCCGAGGCAATCCTGAACCGCAAAGGCAAAGGCAGATTCACTGCATACAGCGCCGGGAGCCACCCGTCGGGGCAGCCGCGGCCTGAAGCGCTCAACCAGATTGAGTCGGCAGGAATCTCCACTGCCGGACTGCGCAGCAAATCATGGGACGAATTCGCAGCGCCAGGCGCGCCGAAGCTCGACTTCGTCTTTACGGTGTGCGACAACGCTGCAAAGGAATCATGCCCGTACTGGCCGGGCCAGCCCATGACTGCGCACTGGGGCATTCCCGATCCCGCAGCCGTGAAGGGAAGACCCGAAGAAATTGCGCGGGCGTTCCGCGACGCGTTCACCGTGCTTGACCGCAGAATCGGGCTGTTTCTCTCGCTGCCGCTCGCAACCCTTGATGACATGGCCATCAAGCGCGAAATCGACCAGATAGGCCAGACGTAGGAGGCATTGGTGAAAAAACGTCGGTTGTCTTTTCTTGATCGCTATCTGACCGGATGGATCTTCGCCGCCATGGCGTTCGGCATGGCTCTCGGTTGGCTTGCCCCCGGAGTCGTGCCGTTTCTCAACCGCTTCAGTATCGGCACAACGTCTGTACCCATTGCGGTGGGGCTAATTCTAATGATGTACCCGCCATTCACGCGGGTCCGCTTTGAAGAACTCCACCTGGTATTCCGCAACAAGCGGGTACTGGGGCTATCGCTCGTGCAGAACTGGGTCATCGGACCAGTCCTCATGTTCGTTCTGGCCATCGTATTCCTGCGTGGATACCCGGAGTACATGGCCGGCCTCATCATGATTGGACTCGCGCGCTGCATCGCCATGGTGATTGTGTGGAATGAACTGGCCAAGGGTGACACGCAATACGCAGCCGGGCTGGTGGCGTTCAACTCGTTGTTCCAGGTCTTTTTCTACTCCCTCTACTCCTGGGTATTCATCACAGTGCTGCCCGGCTGGTTCGGCCTGCCCGGGACCGCGGTTAACGTCTCCATCGGCGAGATCGCAAAGAGCGTCTTCATTTACCTTGGCATCCCGTTCATTGCCGGCTTTTTGACGCGGATGTTTCTGGTCCGGGCGAAGGGACGAGAGTGGTACGACGGGAACTTCGTGCCTCGCGTCTCCCCGATCACGCTCATCGCCCTCCTCTTTACCATCGTCGTTATGTTCTCGCTTAAGGGTAGTTACATCGTGCGCCTGCCCCTTGACGTTCTCAGGATCGCTGTTCCGCTCCTGATCTACTTTGTGGTGATGTTCCTGGTGTCGTTCTACATGGGTCGCAAGCTTGGCGCGGACTATTCCAAGACCGCCACGCTCGCTTTCACTGCCGCTTCCAACAACTTCGAATTGGCGATCGCCGTTGCGGTCTCAGTATTCGGCATCAATTCGGGCGCGGCATTCGCAGCCGTCATCGGGCCGCTGGTTGAGGTGCCCGTGATGATCGGACTTGTGAGTCTGGCTCTCTACTTCCAACGGCGGTACTTCGCGACTCCCGTACCGTCGAAGTTGGCAGTGCCGGCCGAACGCTAGCTCGACTGCCTCGCTCAGCTGAACAGCCCATCGTCCCAGGATTGCGCGTCCTTCCACTGCGGCGTGGGCGCAAAATATTCGGTGCCGTGCCTCGCGGATTCAGTCGGCGTTAGTGGTCGCCTTTCGCTTTGGCTTTGGCCAGCAGGGCATTAAACTCGCTGCGCGGCATTTTGAGCTTCTCGGGGTGGGCATCGATCCATTTTGCGAAGGCGTCGTACTTGGCCGCGTTCCATCCGCCTTCAAACTGCGCGCCGTTCTTGCCTTCTTTGTTTAGCTCGAAGTTGTAATCGTCGGTCAGCCCGGTAAACTCGGCGTGGCTGATCGCCTCTTCAGCCAGCACCGCTGGGATAAACAGCACGCCCTCAGGCTTGGCCAGCACAAGGTCGCCGGGCAGCACAACCGCACGGCCAATACGGATTGGCGCGTTGATTGAGGTCAGCTCCATATCGGCCCACGCCGAGGGGTCGTAGCCGCGATAGAAGCCGTTGAAGTTGGGAATCTCGCGATTCTCTTCCTGGTCGCGAATCCCGGCGTCGAACACAAATCCGGTGTGAGTGTGCGCGGCCACGCCGTTGCCCAGGTTTGAGCCGATCAAAGTGCCTTCGATGATTTTTCCAAAGCCGTCGGCAACGTAAACATCGCCGTCCTGCAGTTCGGCGATGGGCCACATATTGGTGTCGCCGGTGCGGCCCTCGGCTTTGCCCTCGGCAAGAATGGCGTGGCGCATGTCAGGCCGCGTGGGCATGTATTGCGCGGTGAGCGCGCGGCCGGCGAAGGGCTTGTCGATATGCAGCGCCTGCCAGCCGCCCTCGTATTGATTGCGATAGCCATGGTCGCGCAGATACTCCCATACATCCTCGATGGTCATGTCGACGGCGCGCTTCAGCAGCGAGTCAGGAAGTTTCGGCCGGCCGTCAGGGAATCGATCGCCCTTCCAATCTTGCGTGTAGAAGAGCATCTGGTCGCGCGTCATCTTTACCTGGGCACGAGCAGGCATCAAGGCAAAAAGCGCGCAAAACGCGAGCAGAATGGGAACGGTTTTCTTCATCGGGACAGGCCCTCCGGCAGGCAGATTCGACAATGCGAGGCGCTGAATTTCAGGCGCGAAAATTTATCGCGTTGAAAAGCACAGCCATTGTAGATCGGCGGATCGGGAGGTGTGGATTGCGATGTTGCGGCCGGACCAGCATGTGAGTCGCGCAGACCGCTAGGTTCTCCACGTCTTCAACAACCTGGTCACCGTCAAAACCGTGATGTCATCTTCCTGTCCGAATCTCTGAGCGGCGCGAACAATGGTGTCCGCAGATTCAAGTGCGATGCCCGCGGTTCGATCAAAGCCGAAGAGGTCGCCATTAGGGTTGCGCGCTTCAACCACGCCGTCGGTAATCATGGTGATCTGTTCGCCATTCACAATCTTGAAGACGGTTTCAGGATAGGTGGTATCCGGGGCGAGGCCGAGCGGCAATCCGTTGTCGAGCCCCACCTCCTGGCCCTGCACATAGGGCGCGATATGGCCGGCATTGGCAATGGTTACGGTTCCATCGGGGTCGGCGCGGAGCACCAGGCAGGTAGTGAAGCCGCCCTGGCTGCGGCCCACCATTCGATTATTCAATGCGCCAAGAATTTCAGCGGGCTGCTGCAGGTAATGGGTGAGAGTGCGAATGGTGCCGACAATGAGCGCAACCATCATGGCGGCAGGTGTGCCTTTTCCGCTCACGTCGCCGATGATAGCCAGCACGCCTCCGTTTTCAGCCTTGAGAAGCTGGAAGAAATCTCCGCCGACGTGCTGTGCGGGGCGATAAACGCTATCCACCGTAAAGCCTGGAAACGTGGGCTTGGCTTCAGGAATAAGCAGTTGTTGCACCAGGCGCGCCTGTTCAATCTCAATGCGGAGTTTAACGCTCTCGCGCTGGCTGCGCATGAATCGTTGCAACATGAGGAGAGAGATGATGGCCAGCATGAACAGGTCGGAGACAACGCCCAGGCCGAAAGTGAGGCCGCCGAGGCGCAGAATGGTGTGCACGTGCACAACGCCAAGGTCTTCCTGATAGGCGCCAACCACAGTAAGAAAAATGGGAAGCAGCGCCATCCACCCGGTGGCGCCTTGTTTGCGCAGACCTTTGAAGGCAACCCATAAAAGCAGCGCGCCCAGCAGCATGCGGAGAATGAGCGCCAGGGGCACCAGCCAGGAAGAAGCGGTTAAAGGAACGAGGGTGCCGTAAAGAGGTGGCCGCACCGTGGCCATCACCGCAATGGTCAGAATGATGAGGGCCCAGGTGGAGCGCACGATGCTTTTGATTCCGCCCAGACGGAACCAGTAGGCCCAGAAAAGCGCCCACATGCCCAGGGTGAGGGGCGCAACAATAACATCCTGCAAAAGTATCTCGACGACCTTTGGCACGATCGTCAGGTAATAGCCCAGCAGGACAGAAAGTCTGGCGACGAGGCTGGCGAGTGAAACCGCACCCAACCAGAAATAGGCAACTTCGTCGCGATCGAGCGAATAAAAGATGAAGCCGATCAGCGTAGACACGGCCATGGCCAAAGCCGTAACCAGCAAGCCCACCTGCGTGCGGTTCACAGCGTCCCACTCAAGCCGCAAAACTGAGTCGATGGCCGCGGAGTCCCCGAGAATCGGCGGGCCATGCAAGCCCCCCGCATCCTCGCTGGTCAGGGGAGTGCTTGGATCCATCCAAAAGCGGATGGCGATTTCGATGGGATGCCTTGAAGCATCGGCAGGCAACTGGAATGCGCGCGGCTGCGCGTTATAAAAGATCACGTGTTTTGAGCTGAAATCGCCAAACTGGTCGAGCAGTTGGCCGTCGACGTAGACCTGATAAGCATCGTCGAAGTTGATGGGCATAACGACGGCCAGTTTCTTTGAATCGGCATCGGCGCCCTCAACCTGGGCCTGCACGCGCAGCCGGTACCATGCGTAGCCAATCAATTTTGGAAAACCGTGGCTTGTCCAGCCGGGCACATACCCGCTGGAACCGGTCACGGGATCGTAGGATCCGGGAGGCTGCGTCAGATCCTGGTTGTCCCAACTCGAGTCGTCGAAATCGGGTGCTGCAAAAGCGGGATCGTCGCCGGGATGAAACTTCCATGGTCCGTTGAGAACCATAACTGAGTCGCCGATAGTGCCTTTCACCGTGATCGATGGGATGGTCGCAGCGGTCTTCGCAGCGTGGGGCCGCGGCGCTCCCACTGCGCTGGGAAGTTGGAGCAAAGGCAACAAGAGAACGGCCGGCAGAAATAGCCGTCTCAAACGTGACGCAGAACCTGCTGAGGTCAAGACGAACCCTCCGATTTGGAAACACCTGACAGCTGATTGGAGACGAAGCCAGCAACCCTCGGGAGCGGAATATCTGCAGTGGAGTTGAAGCTGACGCAACGGGGGGATCCCGCCCGGACAGAGTAACAGACTGTGGGGATGATTGAAATAACGAAGTCTAGTTGTTGCGCGCGGATTCAAACAGCTCAGTGAATTCGCGATAGCGCGCGGCGATCTGCTCAACTGCTTGCTCGCGGGTTTGCTTGCCGTCGCGCCAGGCGACGAGAGGATCCCAGAAGTCGGTGCGGCCCACAGCAAACCCTATAAAACCCGGGACCGCCGCAGCCGTTGAAAGCCACTCGCGCACCTTGGCGTCGTTCTCTCCGCGGCCGAGAATAATGCAGCCAACTTTATCGCGGCCGTCGCGGCGGGCAACTTCAACAATCTTCTCGCAGTCCTCGCGACGGTCGAGACCCTCGATCTTCCATACGTCGGCCTCTACGCCGGCATCCTGCAATTCGCGAATGGCTTCAACCATCAGTCCGGGCCGCAGCTCCAGATCGTATCGGCCTTTGTCGCCGTTCACTTGCGCGAGCTGCGATTTTTCAGCCGGAACCAGCAGCTCAAACATGAAGAGGCTGCGGTTGGCGCCGATCAAATAATCCGACAGCCGCTTGAGCCGCGCGGCCTGCTCGCGATTCAGCGCTGTGTCGCCGCCCGGATTGTAGCGGACAAGGACCTTCGAAAACGTGGGGTGAAATTTCTCAATGTGCGCCGCGAAATCGTCGCCGTATTGGAAGTCGAATTCTTCCTGACCGCTTTTTTCCGTAGGGCAGGCTATGATGTAGCCCTCGGCTCCGGCGTCGGTCAATATCGACGCGCCGAATTGCTCATCGGTCAGCAGGCCGGCGTTTTCTTTAGGCAGGCCGCTTGCGAGCGCTGCGCGAAAGCCGTCGTAGATCACGCGCTTGGCCTCGGCGATCTTCGCGGTTTGCTCAGCTGTGAGTTCGCCGTGCCAGCCAAACATGCCGGTCTCAAACGAGCCTCGATGATCGAAGGGAAGAATGTAGAGAGGATGAACGTATCCGCGCGGTGCCATGGGGAACTCCTCGGAGTGTGGCTTGCATTGGTGCTCGGTGCGTCGATTGAACAGGTCTCCCAGGTCCCCAAGTGCGAGGGACCTGGGGCACCCAGTGATTTGGTTAGCTAGCTCTTTTACGCTTTTGTCTTCCGGTAACGCCGAATCAAATTGTTGGTTGAGCTGTCGTGCTTGAGCGCGGGCTCATCTTTGCTCTCAATCTCGGGGATGATGCGCTGCGCCAGCGCCTTGCCCAGTTCAACGCCCCACTGGTCAAACGAGTTCACCCGCCACACGGTTCCCTGCACAAACACGCTGTGCTCATAAAGCGCCACCAGCTTGCCCAGCACCTCAGGAGCAAGCTCGTCGGCCAGGATCACATTCGATGGCCGGTTGCCCTCAAACACGCGATGCGGCACCAACCACTCCGGCGTGCCTTCCGCGCGCACCTGTTCGGGAGTCTTGCCGAAAGCCAGCGCCTCAGCCTGCGCAAAAACATTGGCCAGCAATATGTCGTGGTGCTCGCCCAGCGGGTTCAGCGATTTTGCAAACGCGACAAAGTCGCACGGTATAAGCCGCGTGCCCTGGTGGATCAGCTGGTAGAACGAGTGCTGCCCATTGGTGCCGGGCTCGCCCCAGTAGATGGGGCAGGTTTCGTAATCCACGCGCGCGCCTTCGAGCGTTACATGCTTGCCGTTGCTCTCCATGGTGAGCTGCTGCAGGTAAGCAGGGAAGCGTTTGAGGTATTGCTCGTAAGGCAGAATGGCAACCGTATTGGCGCCGAAAAAGTTGATGTACCACACGGTCAGCAGCCCCAGCAGCACCGGCAGATTCCCTTCGAAGGGCGCAGTGCGGAAGTGCTCGTCGATCTCGTGGAAGCCCGCCAGCATGGCGTTGAAGTTGTCAGGCCCGACGGCAATCATCGTCGACAAACCAATCGCGGAATCCATGGAGTAGCGGCCGCCAACCCAATCCCAGAAGCCGAACATGTTGGCCGTGTCGATGCCGAACTTGCTCACCTCGCCGGCGTTGGTCGACACCGCGACGAAGTGCTTGGCGATGGATGATTCGTCTCCGCCCAGGCCTTTCAGCGCCCAATCGCGCGCGGTGTGCGCGTTGGTCATGGTCTCGAGCGTGGTGAACGTTTTTGACGAAATGATGAATAGCGTCTCTTCCGCGTCGAGACCTTGCACCGACTCCGCAAAGTCCGTGCTGTCCACATTCGAGTCGAAGCGGAAGGTCATCGATCGGTCGGAATAATGGCGCAGCGCTTCATAAGCCATCACCGGCCCCAGGTCCGACCCGCCGATACCGATATTGATCACGTTGCGGATGCGCTTGCCGGTGTGCCCCTTCCACTCCCCGCTGCGCACACGGTTGGCAAACGCCGTCATCTTGTCCAGCACCTCGTGCACGCCGGGAACAACATTCTCGCCGTCAACCAAAATCACCGCATCCTTGGGCGCGCGCAGGGCAGTGTGCAGCACGGCGCGCTTCTCCGTAATGTTGATCTTGTCGCCGCGAAACATAGCCGCGATCCGCTCGGCAAGCCCCGATTCATTCGCCAGTTCGAGCAGCAGACCAAGCGTCTCAGCCGTAATGCGGTTCTTCGAGTAGTCAAGAAACAGGCCGGCCGCCTCAGCGGTAAACTTCTCGCCGCGCTCCGCATCGTCGGCAAAAAGCGTGCGCAAGTGAACCGCGCGCAATGATTCAGCATGGGCGGTTAGTGCGCCCCACGCCTTGCGCTCGGTTAACGGCTTGATGTCTACACTCGGGGTTCCTTCGACTGCTGGCGATGGCATTGTTTCTCTCCCTGTTCGATGGGATGCGGAAAACGGTATGAAGGTGCGGAAAGCGGACCCGATCGCGGGAGTTTCGCTATCCCGCCGATCCCCGGCTTCAACTGCATTGACATGGTAATTCAATCAGGCGGCAGAGCGGATCAACGCCGCGTTGATTCTGGCCGCACGGCATGGAGCTAAATCTGGCCCGCAAGCGCATCCATTAGCCGGCCCAAAAGCGGCTGCTGGGCGGCAAACATATGGTCGCGAGCCTCAGGAATAGAAAACCACGCCGCGCGATCAACCTCAGGCACGCTCAAGCGACGCCCCGTGCGTGGCGGCCACTCTATTTCGCAAAAATTGCTTACGATTTTGGTCGCGTCCACATCGAATTCGACGGCCCACGCAGTTACCACCTTGCCGCTATTCTGGCGTATTGCGCCCAGGGCCATAAACGCGCTCCCGGGCAGCGAGCCGATCTCTCCGAATCCCGTCTCTTCCTCAAATTCGCGCAGCGCCGCGGCTAGCGCTTCCTCGTTTGCAACGTATTCGCCCTTGGGGATCGACCATGCGCCCAGGTTTTTCTTAGCCCAGAATGGGCCGCCGGGATGGACGAGAAAAACTTCGAGACCCGATTCCCCGCGGCCCGGCGCTTTCAAACCCGAAGTTTTGAGACCCGAGTCACCGCGGCGATACAGCAGCAGTCCTGCGCTTTGTTTTGGTTTGGCGGTCACGATTTTCCCGCACGGTCTCCGTATTCCCAATCATAGGGCACACCGGTTTCACCAAGTATGAATTTCACAAGGCCGGCAAACCCCGCTTCTAAACGCACATCGTTTGACAGGATCACCACGCAGCGCTGGCTTCTCTCGATGCAGACCATGGTGTTGGCAGTCTGGCCATCGTGACCGCCCTTGTAGAAGCCATGGCCCTGCGGGCCATTGAAAACAACAACGCCCAATCCGGCAGCGAGATCTTTTCGCTGCTTGCTCACCGGCAGGTCGGGCAGGAACAACGGCATCTGCCCGGCGACGGTAATGTGCAGCGAAGGCTTGGTCATCTCGGCGCGCGATGCCGGCGTAAGACCATCGCCGCGCACCAGTGCGGCGGTAAAGGTTGCGAAATCTGAGATGGTGGTGTTCATTGATCCGGCAACGCGCACTTTGCTTCGTTTGGAGTGGGGCTGCGGCTGGCCCTGGTCGTCCCATCCGTCCGCCACGTTGGGGTCTTGCCCGTTGTGGAACACCAGGCTCGTGCGCGTCATTCCCAGCCGGGTAAAGTTTGCCTGGGTCAGCTCGCCCAAATCGAGCCCCAGGCCTTGAGCTTTTCGGCCATGCTCAATCACAAATTGCAGCAGTATCATTCCTTCTCCCGAATAGCTGAAGTGCGTACCGGGGTCGAAATGGATGCGCAGCTTCTGGTCCGGCTCAATAAACCAGAAGTTGTTGAAGCCGGTGGAGTGCGTAAGGCACATCCGCGGCGTGATTTTCTTCCAGCGCGGATCGTCGGCCAGGTCTTTATACGGCCCGTACTTGTCAGGGAAAACCGGGTCGGGTCCATAGCTCGGCAATGGTTTATCCAGATCGGCCTCGATAGGTGTGTCGAGGTTGATTCTGCCCTGGTCTACCAGTTGCAGCACGGTGTATGCGAACACCGTTTTAGTGAGCGATGCGCCATACATTTCGGTGTCGGTGGTCAGCGGGTCCCCACTCGCGTTGCGGATTCCATAGGCATGTTTGTAGATAACTTTGCCATGATCGACAACGGCAACTGCCATGCCCTTGGCGCCCGTCTGGGCCATGATGCCGCCCACCCTGGCATCAATCGCGGCTCCTGATGGGATGGTTTGAGCGCAAAGAGTGAGGGGAATTAAGGCAGAGATCGCCAGCAAGAGAAGAAAATGTTGCAGCATCTTTGTGGGGGGAATCATCGCAAAGCCACCTTGGGGCTCTCGATCCTTTCTAGCACGGTTGCGGGCCTGGGTACTGTTCGGTCCAATCCAGTGTCGTTTACATGCGAAGCGATGGTCTCAATCCCATCCCCCGCTGGCGTAGAATGGCAACGATTGCGGAATGCCCGGCGGTGCGGCAATGAAAACGATGCGCATCCGAGCGGACTTCCGGAACAACCTACGCGCTAAAACAGAGGTAGATTTCTATGACACGTTTCGTTCGCATTGTCGCGTTGCCCACTTTTGCAGCCCTTTGCCTGCTGCAGGCCGGCCGCGCCCAAAACACGGCACAGACCGCAATTGAGATTGGGGGCGAGAAACTCGTCACCCTGACCCGTAAGCCGGCGAGCACCACCAAACCCGAGTTCACCAGCGTCACCGTGATGCCCGGCCGCGGCATGGAGCTTCTCTCCATTACCGCGAATTTCCCGGGTAAGGGAAACATGGACGTGCTGTACACGCACCCACCCGAACAGGCCAGGCAGATGCTTGACGATCAGGACACGCCCAATGGCGATCTCGGCTACCGTCTGGGCGCGGCGTTCCTGTTCCCCTATCCGAACCGCATCCGCGGCACACTTTCGGCGGATGGGAAAACGCTTACCACGTCATGGCAGGGCCACAAGATCACGCTGCCGGCAAACAACATTGGCACGGCGCCGGGCGCGGAGCGGCACGCCATGCACGGCCTCATCCTCAAGGCAAAGGTCGAGGATATTAAGGTGACCGATATACCGGGCGGCCAGCAGGTCACGGGCATAATCCACGGCGGCAACTTTGATGGGCACTGGCTCTCGAAGACCGACCTGGTAATCACCATAGCGCTCACAGCCAATGCCGTTGACGCGACCATTGTGGCGCGTAACGTGGGCGGCGAAGACGAGCCGGTGGCGCTCGGCTGGCACCCATATTTCACCCTGCCTTCAGGCGACCGCACCCAGGTCCGCGTTCATATTCCGGGATCGATGGTGGCCAAGGTCGACAACTACAGCAACGTCTTCCCCACCGGCGAACTTGTGCCCGCGACCGGCCAGTACGATTTGCAGGCGCCCGGCGGCGTGGCGCTCGACAAGAACTTTTACGACGACAACTGGAGCAAGCTGGCGTGGAAGGATGGCGCAGTCACGGTAAAGGTCGTTGACCCGGCCGCGCACTACGGTGTGGCAATCGAGGGCCTGTCGCCGGAGATCAAAACCCTCCAGATGTACGCCCCGCCCACGCAGCAGTTTGTGGCCATCGAAGACCAGTACAACTTTGCCGACCCGTTCGGTAAAGAGTGGAAGGGCATGGACACCGGCATGGTGACGCTCAAGCCCGGCCAGAGCACCCGGTGGCACGTGCGGCTGCGGGTGTTTGTGCCGTAAAGACAGTGGTCAGTGACCAGTGATCAGTGGTCAGAGAAAAGAGATTAGAGATCAGAACAGCATTGGGCGGAGCATCGATTGCATGCTTCGCCCTGCTTGTTTCTACTGGATTCCTGATCGCTGCATCCCTTTTACGCGGCCCTCGGAGCCGCCTGATCTGCCGCGCTAGTTTCCGCTCATCTCCGCCTGCGGCTGCAGGCATCCAGACACGTGGGCCAGCATCTCTCCCGGGTGCACAGGCTTGGTGAGCAGCACAAAGTTGTGCCCGGCGCGCGTCGCCGACGCCAGCATTGGCGAAGTGGCCGCGTTGCCCGAAAACAAAATCACCTTGCAATCGGTAAAGATACGTCTCATGCTGATCGCAAGATCGATGCCGTTCATACCAGGCAAAACCACGTCTGTGATGAGAAGTTGTGGCGGGTTCAACAATGCCGCGTCCAGTGCACTGGGACCGTCATAGGCTGTGATTGCGTTAAATCCGCTGCGCCTCAATATTTCTGAAAGTGTGTCGGCTATAGCGCATTCGTCGTCAACTACCAGCACGACTGGCCGATACGACTTGCCGTTGGCGAACATTCCGGTCATGGGTACCTCAGTGATTGGAACGGAGGAGAACGTTGCTTTTCTGCTCATCTAAGTGATCCTCTTCTATTAATAGGTTGAGTTCTGGTGGTTTGCTCGCGGGCTGGCGCCACTCAGTAGATTGGCGCCCTGCTCAGGCGGGTAAAGGGGGGAGCAGGTCACTCAATTCATCGTTCAGTCTGCCCTTCGGGCGGATTGCACAGTTTAAATATCGAGAGTCTTCCACCCTCAAACCACAACATAACAAGGGTTCACAAATACGGGGAAACTCTTTCTAATTCGCACAAAATCTTTTAAATCAGCCACTTATTGAGTGAGATACCGGGCCGGAAGTTCTGCATATGATGATTTCTTCACAGCAACATCGCGCCGCGTTGCGTGTTGAACGATTAAAGAATTCTGGTTTTAGAGCTTGAAAACCCCAGTGTTCGTTATTATTATTTTGCTGTTTGGATAGCTTTACGGTAATTTAAGCATACGTTAGCGCAATATTCCCCTATCCGAAAGCCCAGAGAAATGGAGGTCTCGACAGCAATGTCAGAAGACTCGGGTACAGCACCCAGCTCGAACAACTTCCAATCGATCCTCCAGCTTGACGTTCCCAAGGGGCGCGATGGAAAGCATAAGAAAATCGTGACTCGGCTGCTGAGCGACATTGAACAGTTGCCAAAGGGAAGCGCGCTGAAGGTCCCGCTGTCGGCCTTGCCCGACAGCAAAGAAAACATTCGCTCAGCCCTCAACCGAGCCACGCACCAGAAAGGAATCTCGGTCGCCACATCAAGCGACAACGAGTTTCTTTACATCTGGAAGACCGAGCCGCAGGAATAGCCACAAGCCGGGCGCTTTGCCTGGCTTATATTCTCAGAACCCAAAAATGCGGCTGTCATCCCGAACGGAGTGAGGGATCAATGCCCCCCGGATCCGGACAGCCGCACCGCCTGCCCCGTCCGCGCCGATTCGCGCGCCGCATCCAGAATCTGCATCACCGTCACATTGGTGTCGAGAGCGGTCAGGTCGCCTTTGTCCTTCACGGTTCCATGCAGCACGGCCGCCAGATAACTGAGCGAGTCGCGTTCGTTCGAATCGAGCGCGGGCGCGGTGGAGGTGCTTTCGTCGCGCTCATTCTCAAGGCGCAGGCGCAGCTTGTCTGGCCCGACGGTGATGGCGTAGCCGGTTGAGCCGTAGACTTCCATATCCTTGCGGCCGAAGGGCCAGTTCCACGAAGCCTGAATCACGGCCTGCGCGTGCGGATACTTGAGCACGATGGTCGCGTCGTCGTCCACGCGTGGATACACATTCGGCTTGTCGTGATTGGTCACCGCGGTAACGGTAATCGGCGCTTCGCCGTGCATCATCCAGGTCATCAGGTCCACGCCGTAACAGCCAAAGTCGTAGAGCGCGCCGGCGCCGTTCTTTTCGGGATCAGTCAAAAAACTCAGGAACTCAGGCCCAACTCCGATCTCCTTCGGTCCCTGGTGGCCGTCGTTGATGAGGACCCTGCGCAGTTCGCCGAGCTGGCCGCGGCTGAGCTCGTCGTACGCCGCGCGGTTGCTTGAGTACCAGGTGGTCTCGTAGTTCACCAGCACATGGACATGGTGATAGTTGGCGATCTCGCGAATGGCGAGCGCGTCCTGGTAGGAGATGGTGAGAGGCTTTTCGACCATGGACGACACGCCGTATTGCGCGGCGATGCCGATGGCGTTGCGGTGCTCGCTGATTGAGGTGTAGACCAGCACCGCGTCAGGTTTTACGCGCTCGATCATGTTGGCTTCGCTCTTGTAGAAGAGCGTCTGGTCGAGATGGTACTTCTGCTGGTATTTGGCGACCAGCGACGAGTCGGCGTCGGCGATGCCTACCAGCTCAACGTTGCTGTGCGAGGGCAGCGAGCCCAGAAAGCCCTCGACGTGACCGTGTTCGAGGCCGACGATGGCCACGCGGAGCGGATGCGGCTGGTCTTGAGCGGCCAGAATGCAGGTTGAGGCTAGAAATGTTGCGGCGATGAAGACGAAAGACGCGAGACGCGATTTTGAAATAACCATTGGCATTCCCTCAATTCAACTGCGTTCCTGATTCTATGCGGAGCGCCGCGCCAGGGTCTCAAGGGCCGGGAGTCTCAGCCCAGTATGTGAAAACCGCGCACCCTGGACCCGGGCGCGACATCCAAGGCAGTGAGAAGCGGGTGCTGATCAAGTTGTGGTACAGCGCCGATAAATATGCCGATGTT
>JBEKCW010000043.1:0-18555 GCA_050014675.1 Occallatibacter sp.
GAACGCTCGGCGGCCCGGTAAAGATTCCGCACCTGTTCAACGGCAGTGACACGACGTTTTTCTTCATCAGTTACGAAGGCCTGCGTCTGCCACGCGAGACGCCGATCGTCTTGAGCGTGCCGTCGATGGACATGCGCAATGGCAATTTGACGAACTATCTCGCCGGTCAGGGCGTCGCGGCCATCTACGAGCCCGACGGCGTTACGCCGCTCAACCCAGCCAGCGTGCCGGTGAGTCAGATCTCCGCCAATCTGCTGCAAGTGCTCATGCCCACACCCAACTACGGCGCAGCCGGCGCCTACGCCAACAACTACCAAATCAACTTCCCCTCGCCCATCTCTTCGAACCAGGGCGACGTGCGTCTGGATCGCAACCTTTCGTCGCGGCAAACGATCTTCGCGCGTTTCTCCTACAAGAATCGCCAGGTCACCACAGCGCCGTCGGCTGCCTGTACCTTCACGTATTGCGCGGAGGCGGGCAGCCCGCTGCAAGGGGCATACAACACGCCGGAGATCGACGAGGGGCTCACGTTCGCGCACAATTTCGTAATCACGCCGCGGGTGTTGAACGAGTTTCGCGGCGGCTACAACGCGCAGCACACGTCAGAAACGCAGTCCTACTCCACCTCCGACATTCTTTCTGAAACAGGATTCACCGTGCCGCAGCCCGACACGCAGTGGTCAGAGGCTCCGCAGGTGCTGATCAACGGATTCATGTCGACCGGCGCGGGGAACCCGGGCACGCAGCGGGGGCAAATTATTCAGGCGCTGGACAACGTGACCTGGTCACCTGGCAAGCACACATTTAAATTCGGCGCTGACGTGAAGCGTATCAGCGATCACGACGACAATGTATACGGCAATTACCGTTCGGGTTGGTATGTCTTCGACGGTTCTTCCGACGTAGGGACGACGATCGAGGACCCGTACACAGCGTTCCTGCTTGGATACCCCGACTACACCGAGGTGAGTACGGTTAACAAGCCCACGATGAATGGACTCGGCTACTCGTACGCTGGATTTGCGCAGGATGATTGGAAAGTGACGCCGAATCTGACGCTGAACCTGGGCCTGCGTTATGAGTTGCATCCGCCAGTGAGCGACACGCATTATAACCAGGCGACATTCGATCCAAATTACGCGGGCACGTCGTCGTCGGGCCCTGTGACCGGTGCGGTTGTGGTTCCGAATGAGCAGGCATTAACGACGCAGTCGTCGGATCTCGTCGCGGCCATCACTCCTACGCCCATCATGACAGCGTCGCAGGCGGGAATTCCTGAAGGACTGCGTTTTACCAAGCTCACCGACTTTGGCCCGCGGCTGGGGTTTGCGTGGCGCCCTTACGGCAACGACAAGACTGTTGTGCGCGGCGGCTGGGGCCGGTTTATCGAGACTCCGCTGGGATTCTCGCTGGTTGCCGGATGGGCCGTGGCCGCGAGTTATGAGGGCACGTTCAGCAATGCTTACGCTCCCGACGGCGTTACACCGCTGGTCAGCTTCAGCAATCCCTTTAACAGCGCGGCGGGCAGTTCGACCGGCACTGCGGGCTTCTATTACGCGTTTCCGATCCACTACGTAGATCCCTACGTGCAGCAATGGAACCTGACCCTGGAGCAGGACCTGACCCACAGCATCGGCATGCGGCTCTCGTATGCGGCAAGCCATGGCAGCGACCTTGAAACCATGGTCGACCTGAATCAGGTGCCGGCCAACCCTTACGGCTACTACAACGCCACCCCCAATGCTCCGGCTGTGAACGCATGCGTCTCCGATGGTGGAACCTATGTCGACGATTATCGGCCATTCCCGTGCTGGAGCATTATTCAGAGCGTCCAGAATTCGGACGTCAGCAACTACGGCAGTGGCACCGTTGAAGTATCGCGGCACAGCGGCAAATCAATCACGTTCGACGCGAGCTATGTGTGGACGCGTGATCTCTCCGATGCCGGCGGCGCAACTCCCAGCGCCTATGCGGTTGCCGGCGGCAGCTATCTTACCGATCGCTTTCATCCGCGGCTCGATTACGGAAACGTGGTTTACGACAGGCGTCATCGCTTTATGGCCACGTATGAGTACGCTCTGCCGTTTGGCCGCGGACAGCAATGGCTGAACGGCGCGGGCGCTCTGAATACGCTGGTGGGCGGGTGGCAACTAGCCGGAGTGACCGTACTGCAATCGGGTCCGTTCCTCACGCCTTATCAGCAATCGGTCGACCCGGCCAACACCAACATACTGGTTACGGTGGGCCAGGCGCGCACCGATCAGCTGACCACCGTCTCGCCCTACGCGCCTCACCGCACCACTTCGCAGTGGCTCAACCCCAATGCGTTTCCTTATCAGAACCTGGCCGTTAATTTTGGCACGCCCAACCAGTATGGCATTGGCCGCTTTGGCAACGCGCCGGTTGGTGGAGTTGTCGGTCCCGGCACGGACAACTTTTCGCTGTCGCTGACCAAGAGCATTGTGATCCACGAGCAGACCAGCTTCAACTTCAGCGCTGAAGGCGCGAACATTTTCAACCACCGCAACTACGAGCCGCCCAACATGCAGGTGGACTCCTCAGGCGAGTTCGGCACTATCACCGGCCTGCAAACGGCCGAGGGCGCGGGGCCGCGGAGTTTGGAGCTGACCGGCCGCTTCAATTTCTAAGAGTTGGTACGGGCCGCAGAAGGAACCTCGGCGCAAGCGGGCGCCTTCCAGGCACCTCTCCGTTATGCCTCTCTGTTAATCTGGGGTCCCTTGCGAGGGGTACATTTTTGAGGAGGAATGCGATGCACATTCGTTTGGCAGCGGCTTGTTGTTTATTGGCACTGAGTTCGCTTGCTTCGGCACAGAGCGGTTCCACAGGACCGGCTGCCGGAACCATTGCCGCGCCTGCCGAGGCCTTTGATTCGCAGTTGAGCGGGGTTGAGGGCGAGATGATGAGCGCGGTGAAAGCGATGCCGGCTGACAAGTTCGATTTTGCTCCAAGCCAGGCGATCTTTGCGCCGGGGCAAAAGACCGAATTCGCCACGGTGAGGACGTTTGCGCAGCAGGCGACCCATGTTGCAGAGGCGAATTACTTTTTCTACAGCACCGTCAGCGGGCTAAAGCCGGACCGGGACACGCAGGCGATCTTGAAACTGACCAATAAGGACGATGTTGTGGCTGCGCTGGCGGGCTCGTTTGCCTTTGCGCACAAGGCGCTCGCCACGCTGACTGCGGCCAACGCGTTTGAGGTGATCAAGTCGCCGGAGCCGGGTTTTCAGACGCGGGCTACGCTGGCGGCGTTTGGCATTGCGCATTGCTGGGATCACTACGGGCAGATGGTGGAATACCTGCGCATGAACGGGATTATTCCGCCGGCTAGCGCGAAGTAGCGTAGAGCGCCGAGGCCGCGCGGTTTAGAACGGACGGGTAGGTTCAGCCTCTGAGAGCGCGCGCCGAAACTATCTCCGGCTCGCCATTCGCGCAACGATCTCCATCGCTATGAGGAGCTCCACGTACACGCTCACACCTACAATTGCAAGGGCTATCACTGCGCGCAGAAATCCGGTGATTCCCGAGTCGCGGCTCATGCGGCGATAGAGCACGCACGCGGCTGCGATTCCGAAGAGGCTGGCGAGGGCGACCAGTGAGATTGCGCTGTAGTCCTGAATGCCGACCGTATCGCAGGGGCAGAGCATCATCGTTGCCGTTGCGGCTGAGTTGAGCGCGAAGATCAGGGCGTAGCTGAGCCAGCGATTCCTACGCGATGAAGCTGGCTGATTGCCGTCGAGGTTGAAGATCATCTTCTGCCCAAGAGTGGTAGGCCGGGGATTTATCCCCGGCAATGAATTGTCCCGTTGCAAGCCGGCCTTTAGGCCCTGAGGTATGCTTTTCCCTTCGCGAATATCAGGGCAACGCGATGAAGAGCAAGCCCCTGGGATTAAAACCCCTGTTCATGTTGGACGCTGGATTGCCCGGGATGAATCCCCGCCCTGCCGCACCCGAGAAACAACTTCAGATTCCTCGACCCGGCTCAGAAGGGGCACCCACTTTCGTGCCCGATGGAGACGGGTGATTGGGGTTCGTGCTATTCCACCCTTGGCGCAAGAACAAAGGCGCGCCAAGGATGGGGCACCCGCCTGACAGCTAATCCCTGACCACTGACCCCTGATCACTGTCCACTGACCACTGCCTTAATTGTGCTTGCCCTTCCACTCCGTATACGGGCCCTGGAAGTCTTCAACGCCGGCACCGTGGTCGTGAAAGACCCACAGCCGCGTCGCCACTTCGTCGATCAGGTCGTGGTCGTGCGTTACCAGCAGCACCGTGCCCTCGTAGCGCTGCAGCGCGATGTTGAGCGCGTTGATGGCTTCAAGGTCGAGATGGTTGGTGGGCTCGTCAAAGATCAGTATGTTTGGCTTGGTCAGAATGAGCTTGCAGAAGGCGAGGCGCGCCTGCTCACCGCCGCTCAGGGCTTTGATGGGCTTGCCGCCTTCTTCGCCCGAGAACAGCATCTGGCCGAGAATGCCGCGAATGTCTTCGACGTGTGCGGCGGGGTTCCAGCGATGCAGCCACTCGGCCACGGTGATGTTGGGCTCGCCGGCGGCGTCGATGGTCGAGCCGACATCCTGCGGGAAGTAGCCGATCTGCGCCTCGTGACCCCAGAAGACCGATCCCGCGTCGACGGTGAAGCCGGGTTCGGCGAGGCCGGGATAGTTGGCCAGCAGGCTTTTGATCAGCGTAGTTTTGCCTGCGCCGTTGCGGCCGATCAGGCAAATTTTGTCGCCGCGCAGAGCATTCGCAGTAAAGCCGTCAAGCACCTTCAGCTCGCCATAGAACTTCTGGATCCCCTTGATTTCGAGCACATGTTTGCCGCTTGGCCGTACCTGGTCAAACTTGATGTAGGGGCGTTGAATGTTTGAACGCGCGAGCTCGTTGGTCTGCAGCCGCTCAACCTCTTTGCGGCGGCTTGTGACCTGGCTCGAGCGCGTACCGGCAGCGAAGCGGGCGATGAAATCGTTGAGCTGGGCGATCTTTTTTTCGCGCTGCGCATTCTGGGATTCGAGCGTGGAGCGAATCTGCGTCTTGGCCATCACCATGTCGTCGTAGCCGCCGGTGTAGGTGATGATGGTCTGGTAATCGATGTCGGCGGTGTGCGTGGTGACGCTGTTCAAGAAATGCCGGTCGTGCGAAATGGCAATCAGGGTGCCGTCGTAGTTGTCGAGGAAGTCCTGCAGCCAGTGGATGGAGTCAAGATCGAGATAGTTGGTGGGCTCGTCGAGCAGCAGCGCCTCGGGCTTGCCGAAGAGCGCCTGGGCCAGCAGTATGCGCACCTTTTGCCCGCCCTGCAACTCGCCCATCTTGCGTTCGTGCAGATCTTCGTGAATGTCGAGCCCGTCAAGCAAAACTGCCGCGTCGGCTTCGGCGGTGTAGCCGTCTTCGTCGCCGATTACACCTTCAAGCTCGCCCAGGCGCATGCCGTCCTCGTCGGTCATCTCGGCTTTCTCGTAAATACGGTCGCGCTCTTCAAGCGCCGCCCACAAAGGCTTGTTGCCCATGATGGCCGTGTCAATCACGCGATAGGCATCGAAGGCGAACTGATCCTGGCGCAGCACGCCAAGTTTGCGCGGGCGTACTACCGTGCCTTTCTGCGGATCGAGCTCGCCGGTCAGAATCTTCATAAATGTGGACTTACCCGAGCCATTGGGCCCGGTGAGCCCGTAGCGGCGTCCCGGCGTAAAGGTGGTGGTCACGTCTTCAAACAGCAACTTGGAGCCGTACCGCATGGTCACACTGCTAACGCTGATCATCTCTTCCGAATTTCCTTTAGTTCGCTCGTATTTGCCGGCGTTCAACCGCCCACAACGCCGGGATTGCCGGCGAGGCCCCGCTCAAAATGGAATTGAAGCGGAATGTGGGCCGCGAAAAAGTCTTGCCCGCAGAGAACTGCTGCACTTCCAGTTTCTCATAAAGCATTTGAGCTGCGCGGGAGCGCCCAGAACGTGAAACGGCCCGATTCGCGCACGTGATTCACGAACCGGGCCGCATCTTGCTATAGGGGAGGCTAAATAGGACGAACTCTATGATTAATTTATAAGCCATCAGTGGGACGGAGGAGCCGCGTACTTCCCACTTTTAACCCAAATTACATCGGAGCTCTCAGTGGATTTGCCGCGATCATTGATCACCCAGAGGAGCACTTGTCTGGGAGCAAAACACTGCCGATATACCAGCCCCGAGCTGCTGGCTCGGCCGGGCTGCTCAACCACGTTGACATCAAGATTGAAGTACGATGGCAGGTTATTGAGCACAACTACGCCGTTGTGCACGGTGTTGGTAATCTCATGAAGTCCTCCGCCTGCAAAGGTCATTCTGCCGTCATTGCCTGCGCCGTAGGTGTAGTGCGGCGGGTTTGGATCGTTCTGATTGTAGGTAGTGTCGATCGCCACCTGGACATTGCTGATGGGCGTTATGGTTTTGGCGTCGACCACGCGCAGGGTTACCTGGCAGGTTGCGGCTGAGCCGGGGCCGTTGTATGCGCTCACGTAATTCGAACCGCTGTCGCCGGTCTCATCGGCAAACTTTTCTTCTGGCGTGGGCGGCGCTTTTACCCCCGCGCAGATGGGAGGCAGATTCATGAGTGACATGGGCGGCGGCGCGAGCGAGACCTTGGTGATGTTGGTGGTGACCATCGGTGGGCTGCCGGGCATGCTGGCCTCGGCGCGGATGAGAAGGCCGTCTTTCCGGTCGAGCCAGATCTTGATATTTGCGCCGCTTTCGCTGCCGGTATAGATCTCAGTGGCAAAGCCGTTCATGGTGGCGGTTCCGGCAGGTTTGTATTGCCCTTTTGCAATGTCGGTCAAAATTTCGGCGGTTTCGCCGAACGGATCGCCCCAGTCGCCAGAGAAGCTGCCTATGCTGCAGCCGACCTCTTTTACCTCGGGGTTCCATGTCCAGTTTTTGCCGGCGGCGATGTCGTAAAGGGTGTAGGTCTTGCTGGCCGGGGTCGCGCCCTGGGCGGGCGTAAAGTTGACCAGGAGCGCCTTGGAACCGCCGCGGTAGACGACGGTTTGGGCGCCCGGTGTGCCGCCTGCCTGGGTAACGGTGTAGCTGGTGGGGGAGGGCGCCTGCGCGCAGGCAATGGCCGCGCAAATAATCAGACCCAGACACACCGTGATTTTCGAGATCGGCATCCGATGGCTCCAAGACTACAGACGCATGAAAAAGGGACCCGAAAACGCGCCGGGGCGGCGCCAGCAACGCTCATACTAGGGCGGAGCTTATGCGGGGTCAATCCGTAAAGGCCAATGTTTCAGGCCATTTCAGAAGATTTCAGGCAGGAGCGCAAACGCATGGAGTTCGATGGGAGAGTTCAGTGTTGTGCCGGAGCCGCCGCATACTTTCCGGCCTTGACCCATAAATAGTCCTGGGATTGGTCGTCCTTCCCGTAGTCCTTGACTACATCGAGTAGCACCTGGGTTGGCGCAAAGCACTGGCGATAAACCATTCCAATGCTGCCCCCATGGTGCGGCAGGGGAATGTTGACGCCGAGCATAAAGTGATCTGGCGGAAGCCCGAGCCGCACCACGCCGTTGTGCACTCTGTTGGTGATCTCCATAACGTGGCCTCCGGAGTATGATGTGGTGCCATCCTCGGCTACGCCCATGGTGTAGGCTGGCGGCGCGTTGTCAGCGAAGACGGCGGTGTCGATCACCACCTGAACATGCGAAATCGGCGTCATCGTCTTCGCATTTACAACTTCCAGCACCACGGAGCAGCTGTTCTTCGAGCCGGGTCCGGTATTGCCCACGTAATTGGCTGGATCGTCGCCGGTCTCATCGGCAATCACGTCGGCCGCGCTGGGCGGGGGCTTGACGCCTTTGCAAACTGCCGGCAATACGAAGAGCGAAGCAGGCTGCGGGCCAATCGAGACTTTGGTGATATCGACCATAGTGAGCGAAGATCCGCCCGGCATCCCCGCCACTGCGCGCATCACGAGCCCGTCTTTGGCGTCAACCCAGGCCTTGATGGTCGATCCGCCGCTCGCCCCTGAGTAAACCTTTGTAGGGATGCCGGCGATCGTCTCTGCTCCGGCGGCCTTTAAGTCGCCTTTGGCAATGCCCGCGTTGACATCGGAGATCATGCTGAAAGGATCGCCCCAATCGCCGGAGAAAGTTCCTGCGCCGCCGCATGCCGGCGGATTTGCAGAGGGATCCCATGTGATATTCGTGTGCGTCTTCAAATCGTAAAGGGACAAAGTCCTGGTAGCCGGAGTTGCACCTTGTGCCGGACTGCGCGTCTCCATCAGAATGTTTGATCCGCTGCGATAGATGGTCTGCGCTGTTCCTGGCGTACCCCCGGCAACGGCCTCGGTAATCGCGAACGAAGTGGGCTCGGGAGCCTGCGCCTGCGCAAGCAAAGAACCGGCCACAACGCTCAGACATACAACAATCCTCGAAATCGACATTCGATTGCGCTCCCTTACTGTTTTCATGAAATTGGGAAACCGGACGACCTGGCCCTGTTGGAAATGGTTGCGAAGAGAAAACGATCATAGTTACTGGGTTGCTGGCCGTCAACGGTAAAACGCGCATTCATGGTTCCAAGACAAGCGCCCGTATTCAGACAGCTCAAAGAATTTCCCGGAGCTTCACAAACGCATCCAGCTCGATAAGGTGCTGGCCTTCGGGTGCGGCTGACGTAAAATGGCGCTATGCGGCGCGCTGTTTTCATCGCAATGCTTCTGGCCCTGGTGGCGAACCTTGCTCCGCCACTGTGCTGCGCGTCGTGCTCGCTATCGCAGAGTGAACGCGCGCATTCCTGCTGCGTTTCGTCGCAAACGAACCTGCGCGCGCAGTGCTGCTCGCATTCGTTGGCTGCAATTGCTGAGACCCCGGTTAGCACCATCTCCAGAGTTCCAGCCGCCGGCGCGCAGAGTGCGATATTGACCGCCCCGTTTAAGACCGGCGCAGTGCTGGTAATTGCGTCGCGCAGCGTGGCGGATGGCCGTTCCCAGCCGCAGATAGTGTTGCGCGCCTGAGCTCTCTGCTCCTCTTTCATCCACATAAATTCTTTGCCGGAATCGGTTTGCAGCGGTGCGTTTGCGAACCGCTTCTGCGCGTTGGCAGCTTACTCCCAAGCCGCCTCAGGCCGGGCTGCCTTGTGAACCGGTGTCCCCACGGAGGTTGAGATGAGGTTCTTGTGGTGGTGCGCGCTGCTTGTTTGTGCGCCATTGAATCTAAAAGGGCAAATGCAGATGGGCGGCCCGGTGTCGACACTCAAGGAAAATGTGATGCGGCACAGCTCTTCGGGCACCAGCCTTGAACCGGATTCGAGCGTGCCGCCGATGCTGATGCACATGAGCGGCAAATGGATGGAGATGCTGCATGGCCAGGCTAATGTCGCAGAGCAGCAGCAGACCGGGCCGCGCGGAGATGACAAGCTGTTCAGCGTAAATTGGGCGATGATGATGGCGCAGCGAACTACCACGCATGGCCAGTGGACGTTGGTGAGCATGCTCAGCCTGGAGCCGGCGACCATCACGGGACGCTATTATCCAGAACTTTTCCAGCAGGGCGAAACGGCATTCGGCAAGGCGATTATCGATGGCCAGCACCCGCACGATCTATTCATGGAACTGGCTGCCATTTATGACCTCAATCTAGGCGAACGTGGTGTCTCCACATTTTATGTTGCTCCTGTCGGCGATCCTTCGCTGGGCCCTGTGGCCTTTCCCCACCGCATGAGCGCAGAGAGCGACCCGCTGGCGCCGCTGGCCCATCATCTTCAGGACTCGACGCACATTGCCTGCGATGTGGTGACTGGCGGCCTTACTTACGGGCCGGCACGGATTGAGGCCTCAGGTTTCCACGGGCGCGAGCCAGGCGAGAATCGCTGGACGATTGAAGCGGGCGCGGTAGATTCGTGGTCGTCGCGGTTAACGGCGGCTCTGGGCAAGGACTGGATCGCGCAGTATTCGGTGGGACATTTGCACTCGCCTGAGGCGCTGCACCCTCAAGAAGATGTTCTGCGGCAAACGGCGTCAGTGAGCGTGCACCACACATGGACCGCAGCCAATATCGATGCTACCGCCGTGTGGGGACGCAATCACACGATTGGGACCGATGTGAACGCCAACGGCTACCTGCTGGAGGCCGAGACACGTTTGCGCGCGCGGCAGTCGATCTGGACGCGCATTGAGAACGACGACCGGACCACGGATCTGCTGGGCGCCGAAGCTCCGCCGGAAGAGAGCGTTGTGGGACGCGTGCAGGCTTATACGGCCGGCTATGCGCACCGCATTCTCAAGACCGAATGGAGCGCTCTCGAACTGGGCGCGCAGTGCACACTCTACACCACGCCTCCACGCCTGCTTGCGCTCTACGGCAGCCACCCCGTGGGCGTTGCGGCGCTGCTGCATTGGCGGATTGGAAAGTGAGCGGCGCCTGATCAAATTCAGAACAGATCGCGCAATTTCACGAACGCATCCAGCTCGATAAGATGCTGGCCGTCGGGCGCGGCTGATACTTCAGCGTGTTCCAGCACCCAGGTATCTTTATGAAATAGAAAAACCGCGTGCAGCCCTGCGGCCAGGGCGGGATTGATGTCGCTCTTGGGGCTGTTGCCGATCATCCACGAAGTGTGGGGCGTGAGCTCGTGGCGCTCAATCACTGCACGGTAGGTTGCGGGATCTTTTTCGGCGACGATCTCGACTGCCGAAAAATGTTTGGCCACGCCTGATCGCGCAAGCTTATCGGCCTGTTCGGCGTGGTTGCCCTTGGTCATCAGGATCAGCCGATGCCGTGAGGCCAGATCGGCCAGCGTTTCTGCCACGCCGGGCAGCAGTTCGATCTCCTGCGCGGCGATGGTGCGGGCAAAATTGCGGACCTGTTCGCGCTTGTCTTCGGTTACGGGCTCGGTGCTCAGGCGCTCGAAGCACTCCACCAGCGAGCGCGTGAAACTGGAAAGCCCATAGCCGTGGGCCTGGATCGTCTCGCGTTCCACTGTGTTGAGCAGATGCCGCACGTCGGCTGGCGAGTACTTGCGGTGATCGAGAAAGCCGATGAAGGCCGCGATGGCGCGTTCGAAGTAGATGTTATTTTCCCAGAGCGTGTCGTCGGCGTCGATCAGCAGGGTTTGTCCGGCAGGGAAGCGGGGCATGAGTTGAGAATACAAGCGGCTAGCTTCTAGCCTCTAGCTTTCAGCTTCATCAAGCGGGAGCGAACAGCATTTGACCGGTCAGCAGGGAGCGGTTTACGCGCCCAATTCATTTCGTATCGTGGTTGCAATCGCATCGGCGTGGCGCTTCATCGCTTCGCTGCTTTCGGCTTCGATCATCACGCGGGCCAGCGGTTCGGTGCCGGAGTAGCGAATTACTACGCGGCCCGAATCTTTCAACTCATCTTCTGCTGCGCGAATGGCCGCGGCTACGGCCGGAATTCCGGCCAGCGGCTTCTTCTCTTTTACCTTCACGTTCACAATCACTTGCGGAAAAACCTTCAAGTCTGCTGTTAACTCATCTACGGTTTTGCCGGTGCGCGCAACCAGCTCGAGAATCACGAGTGCGGTCAGCATTCCGTCACCGGTGGTGGCGAGGTGCGGGAGCAAGATGTGTCCCGACTGCTCGCCGCCAAGCGCAGCTTTCGACTTCTGCATCTCTTCAAGAACGTAGCGGTCGCCCACGGGCGCGCGCAGCATCCTTATGCCGCTGCGTTTGAGCGCCGCTTCGAGCCCCATGTTCGACATGGTGGTAGCTACAACGAGATCGCCCTTCAAGAGGCCGCGAGCCTTGAGGTCGCGCCCCGCCATCAGCAGAATGGCATCGCCGTTGATCACGTTGCCGCGCGAGCCGGCCAGCATGCAGCGGTCGGCATCGCCGTCAAATGTGATGCCCATGGTGGCCTTGCGATCCTTCACTTCCGCGGCGACAAAGTTGGGATGCAGCGCGCCGCAGTTGGCGTTAATGTTGCGTCCGTCGGGAGTGATGTTCAGCAGCGTAACCGATGCGCGTCCGTCGCGATTGAGACGCCTGAAAAGTTCAGGCGCAACCGCTGCGGCAGCGCCGTTGGCGCAATCTACAACCAGCTTCATTGCGCCCAGCGAAAGGTTGGGGAGCGACGTGCGCAGAAACTGGATGTAATCGCTTTGCAGCGCCGGCTTGTCTTCAACAGGCGCCAGGCTCTTCACGTCAACAACAATGCCCTTCGATGCGTGGAAGAGTATCTCCTCTTCCATTGCCAGCTCTACCGCGTCGGGCAGTTTGAATCCGTCGCCACCAAAGAGCTTAATGCCGTTATCGTGCCAGGGATTGTGCGAAGCCGAAATGACCACGCCCGCGTGGAATCCGTGCGCGCGGGCCAGGTACGCCACCGCCGGCGTGGGAACAATGCCTGCGCTCTCGACCTTCGCACCTGTTAGGCGCAGCGCCTGGGCCAGCGTCGCCGCAATCCATGGGCTCGACTCACGCGTATCGCGACCCAGCAGCACCCGTGGCCGCGGCGCCTTTTTCTTCAACGAGTGACCGAGCGCCAGCCCCACTGCATAAATGGTTGCCGGGTCGAGCGGATATTCGCCGGCCACGCCGCGAATTCCGTCAGTGCCAAATAGCTTGCGCGTGCCTGCCGTCATCGTTTCTCGTTTTCTTTTGGTTTTGATTTGTGCGGCGCAACATCGGTGACGCGGCTCGTAAAGCTGCCGTCTGCGATCCGCGTAGTGAGCGTTTCGCCTGTTTCGATCTGCGCTGCCGATCTGACGATGGCGCCGTCGGCCCCAATCACCAGCGCATAGCCGCGATCGAGAACGGCGAGCGGCGAAAGCGAGTGCAGGCGTGCTTCAAGTGAACCCAGGCGGGCGGATGCGATTTGTACGCGCCGCTCGAGGGCGCGTACGATCCGCGCCCAGAAGTCGTTCAGGTGCTCGCGCGCGTGGGCCACCTGCTGGCGGGGATCGTGACGCAGGATCGACGCCGCGAGATCGGCTATATGATTGCGGCCCAACTGCACCTGCGCCGCCATCACGCCTTCAAGCCGGAAGCTCAGCTCGTCGACTCTTTGCGCAGACCGGTGCAGCAGGGTAGAAATGCGCGTTTCAGCGCGCGTGGCTGGCACCCGATTCAATCGCTGGTGAGCCTTGAGAAGCTGGAAGCGCGTGGCCCGCTCGAGACGGTGAGATTGTTCGGCGAGGCGCTCGGCGATTTTGTGCTGCGCCTCGGTGATCAGCTCCGCGGCGGCCGACGGAGTGGGGGCGCGAAGATCGGCGGCAAAGTCGGCTATGGTGAAATCGGTTTCGTGACCAACGGCCGAAACTACGGGCAGCGTTGATGCGGCAATCGCGCGGGCTACGCGTTCGGAGTTGAAGGCCGCGAGATCTTCAAGCGAGCCACCGCCGCGCGCAATCACGATCAGGTCCACGATGCCGGCGCCATTAAGCGCTTCGATAGCCGCTTCAATTTCTGCCGGCGCTGAGTCGCCCTGCACCGTGGCCGGGAATAGAAAGATGCTCAAGCCGGCGTGGCGGCGGTTGACGATGTTGAGGAAATCGCGGATAACTGCGCCGGTCGGTGAAGTTACGATTCCGACGGCGCGCGGAAACGCCGGCAAAGGACGCTTGCGTGCAGCCTCGAACAGGCCCTCGGCCTTCAGGCGCTCCTTCAACTGTTCAAAGGCAAGCTGCAGCGAGCCGGCGCCCACCGGCTCCATGGTTTCGGCGACGAGCTGCATTTGCCCGCGCTGCTCGTAGACGCTCACGTGTCCGCGCACCAGCACGTGCAGGCCGTCTTCAGGCCTGAAGCGCAACAGCACGGCCTGGCGGCGGAAGAGCACGATGGGCAGTTGCGCATCGGCGTCTTTGAGGGTGAAGTAGACGTGGCCCGAAGGCGCGGGGCGTAAATTTGAAATCTCGCCCTCGACCCAGACGTCGCTGTATTCCTGCTCCACCAGCTCGCGCACCTGCGCTACCAATTCGCGCACCGGCCAGATGCGGCGGGCGCGGCGCGGCTCTTCAAAGGTCAAGTCGAGTTGCGGCGCTAACGGATCGTTGGAGAACATCCTAGAGAAGTTTAATTGGTTTACGCACGGAGGTTTGTGCGCATTTCTCACACGGAATGCGTTTATCGCGAGTTGAGCCTTGATATGAGCGCCGGCGGGTCGGGAGACCCGCCGGGACAGCCGGTCTGGAGACCGGCGCTACGAATCTCGATGGCATGCGGGGAAATGTCTAAAGCTCAACCGCCCTCGCGTCCCTCGATTAGTTCCCGCAGCTCTTTTGACTTTTGCGCCGCATCTTGCGGGCTGGGACCATCGCCGCCGGCATAAAGGTGCTCAAGCTCTCGCGCCACAACTGTGCCGCGCGCCAAGTTGAAAGTGCCCAGGGTGCCGGCCAGCTTATGTGCGGCACTGGCTGCGGATTCCCGTTGAGCGGTGGAAAGCGTACCGTCAACCAGGGATTGTGCGCCGGCTTCAAGAATCTCCACCCGGGCGCGGATTTCAGGTAGAAATCGCCCCCACAGGCGATCAAGCGCGGCAGCGATCTCGGGTGCTTTACCCCCACCCTCAATCTCATCCAAAGAGACCACAGTGCGAAGCACCTCAGCTCCAGCCTAGCGCGGTTTCAATCTGCGAGGAAAGGGTCATGGGGTCGAAGGGCTTGAAAAGCACCGCCTCAACGCCTAAATCGGCAAAGCGGCGCTGGTCAGTGCTCTGCACCTTGGCGGTGAGCAGGAGCACGGGAATCTTTGCGGTAACAGGGTTCTTGCGCAACTCTCTGAAGGTTGTGGGGCCGTCCATGCCGGGCATCATCACGTCAAGCAAAATGGCGTCAGGCTTGTGCTCGGCTGCGCGAGCCAGGCCCTGTGCGCCCGATCCCGCTGTAACAACTTCCCACCCGGCAACGCTCTCAAGGCTGAGCGCAGCTACCTCGCGAATGTCATCTTCGTCATCGATGATAAGGATCTTGCGTGTCAAGCGAACGTCCCTCAGACTTTCATTGTCAGACCCAGGCGCCGGCTTGTCGATGGCACTAAGGTTACGAATTCGGTACGGTGGGCTCCGACGGCGTGGTTTCATCCATCAAGCGCGTCTGTCGCAGCATGGTGAACACAAGCGCTTCAAGCTGCTGGGGCTGGACGCGGGCCTTGGCCAGAAAATGGGTGGGCCCGAGCGTGAGCATGCGGCGCTCAGCCGGAGATAGATCGCGCCCCGAATACACTACCAGCGGCAACCGGGCGAGGTTTTCACGCTGGCGGAGCCAGTCAACCACATTGAAGCCGTTGCCATCGGGCAATCCGATATCGAGCACCATGAGATGAGGTTCAAACTTGGAGCAAATATCGGTTGCATCGTGCAGGGTGTGGGCCAGTTTTACTTCAATGCTGTCGCGTTTAAAGACTCCGGCGATTACGCCAGCCAGGTCTACATCGTCTTCCACCACCAGAATGCGCGTCTTCTCTCCCGGGCCGCAGAGCACCCTGGTCAGCTCTGAGAGCAGGGCATCTTCCTGGACCGGTTCAGTCAAGCGGCCCTTCGCGCCTTCGGGAAGATCGGCGGCTCCCTGGGAGCCTTCCACGCACAGCAGGACGATTGGCGTACGCCCATCAGGATCGACCTTGCACAGTTTTGGCAGAAGCTGCCATCCGTTCATTCCGTCGAGTGAGCTTTCGAGCAGAATTGCCTGGACCGGGTCGTGCGCCGCCGCCAGGGTTTCTTCAGCCGTGGACGCCGCAATTACCCTGAAGCCGTGCCGCATGAGCTGGTTCGCCATGCGCGAGTGCGATTCGCTCGGGCCCCCGGCCAGCAGCACAACTCCGTTTTCCGACGCTTCTTCGGGCTCAAGCGGCGAGCCCGGCTCGGGTTGGGTAGGCAGATAGGGCAGAAACACGCGGAAGGTGGAACCGCGAACGGGGTTTCGTTCGGCCCAAATGCGGCCCGTGTGCTGCAGCACGATGGTGCGGCAGATGGCAAGACCGAGACCGCTGCCGCCTTTTTGCCGAGAATCGGAGGCATCGACCTGCTGGAATCTCCCGAAGATTGCCTCCAGCTTGTCGGCCGGTATGCCGCGCCCCTGATCGATGACCGAAAGGGTAACCCCGGTGAGTCCCGGCCGCATCATTACCGAGACGGTTGAGTTGGGCGGCGAGAACTTGACTGCGTTTGAAAGCAGGTTGGTAAGCACCTGGAGCAACCGATCAGGATCGGCAGCCAACTCCACGTGGGTTGTATCGTGGATGAGCTGCACGCCCGCGGCATCGGCCACCGGCTGCATGCCATCGATGGACTGCCTTACCAGCTCGGCCAGTTGTACGGTCCTGAACATTAAAGGCTCGCGGCCGCTCTGGATGCGCTCGAGATCGAGAATGTCATTAATCAGGCGCACCAGCCGGTCAGAGTTGGTGAGCGCAATTCTAAGCAGGTTGGCCGCCTTGTCGTTTACGTTCCCCAGAATCCCCGAAGAGAGCAGGCCCAGTGCGCCGCGGATTGAAGTGAGCGGCGTCCGCAGCTCGTGACTCACGGTGGAAATGAACTCGTCTTTCAGGCGGTCGAGCGCGTAGCGTTGGCTGATGTCGCGGAAACTCAGCACCGATCCTGCAAAGCGCCCCTGGTTGGCGATCGGAGTCAATACATACTCGGCAGGAAACGCGCTTCCATCTACTCTGAAGATCGAGTCTTCTCCCGCAGCGGCGCGCGCATGCGACGCATTCCGTTTCAATGGGCACTCGTCGGTACATTTTTTCCCGGGCTTCGCCGTCCCGTGCAGCACATCGTGAACCAGCTTGCCCTTGAGTTTTTCGGCCTCGGCGCCCAGCATGCGCGCCGCGGCCGGATTGGCAAAGCTGATCATGCCCCGGTTGTCGACGCCGAAGATGCCGTCGGCAACGGAATCGAGCAGGATCTCCTGCTGCCGCGATAGCTCTTCGGCGCGTCCGCGTTCGTGCGTGCGCGCCAGCATCTGGCCGAGCGTTGAAGCAGCGGATTCGATTGCCGCCATCGCCTCCCGGTCTTCGCGCAAATGGTAATGGCTGAAGAATTCGAGAACCGCCAGAACCTTGTGTCCAAAACGGACAGGTACCGCCCAGCCTGACAGCATTTGCTGCCCCATCGCCAGCTTGACCCGCGGGCTGGGCAGCACCGTATTCAGGTCCTCAAACCACAGCGGCCTGCCTTCTTTCCATGCCTGACCGGGCAGATCGGCGCCACTCTCGAGCGTCAGCCCCATGCTTTCCTGAATCAGAGCTTCGGGCCGGCGTCCGGGCGCGCCCCAGGCGGTCGAGAACTCCAGCCGGTTTCCCTTGGCATCAACCAGCCACTCGATCGCAACGTCCCATTCCTGGGAGATGCACAGAGCCTCAAGAATCCGCATCGATGCAACTTCGGGAGATGCGTTCTCGCCCACAATCTGGCCAACGGCGAGTTGCAGGGCCAGCCGGTTCTCGCGCTGCTTCTGCTGGGTTACGTCGCGCAGCAGGCACCGTACCGCCAGCGGATCGCCCGCCTTCTGGCGCTGGCTCAGGCTGAGTTCGAACTCCAGCACCCTGCCGTCGGGGGTGTGGTGCCGCAAAGGGGCTCGGTCGACGATCTCTCCATCGAGCGCCCGCCGGAAGAGCGGCGCAACCTCGCTGCGCCCGTTCGCGCTGAATAGCTCTTCGAATGACGTCAGATTCAACATGGCCGCGTCATCCAAGCCGAAACAACGCTTCCACGCGGGATTTACGTAGAGGAACCGGCCCGACGGGCTGATGGTCGCGATCATCTCGGTCGAGTTCTCAAACAGGTCACGATACCGTTCGAGAGATTCGCGCGAAGTTTCTTCCTGCCGGATGGTCCCGGTCTTATCGACAGCCACGGCGACCAGGCCGGTTACGCCACCGTTGCCATCACGCATGGCCGATATATGGAGCGTGGCAGCGAACGACTCCCCACCCTTGCGCATGATTTGAGCGTCGAAGCTCGGCACCATGCTTGGCGGAAGCGCTCGAACACACTCAACATAAGCCGCCAGCCGTTCCTCGGCGTTGATCCGGGGCGGCCCGTTCACGCCGGCCAGTTTTTCCATCTCGGCAACCAGGCGGGCTCCTTCACCGGGCGCGAGAATGTCGGTTGTCCGCCATTGGTTTCCGAAACTCGATGCATCGTATCCCAGCAGCCGCTCCGCTGCCGAGTTGGCGTAGAGCAGCTTTCCATCCAGCGCCAACGCCACCACGGCAGGGCCGGCGGAATCCAGAAGATCCTTGTGCGTATCGGAGCCTGCGACGATGGGCAACGTCGCCGCCCGCGTTCTCGAGGCAAGGCGCAACGCAAGAACGGCCGCGGCTACGGCAGCGGAAAACACCAGGATGGGGTCGTATCCCGGGCCCCCCGTCATGCGCAGGTACACGGAGAGGATGCAAAGGATAAACGACAGAATTCCTAGGGTAGGCCAGAGAATCAGAGCCCCGATGCGTCTCGCAGCGGTTCCTGAAGACCCTCTTTTCGGCAACTCGTCCGGCCGGTTCGCCATTCCCTCCACCTTCACTCCTCCGCGGGGCTGAGTACGTGAATCCTTCGAGGCTCAACAGGGAACAAATGGAACGCGCGCTGCCCGCCCCTTCAGTGCTGTT
>JBEKCW010000044.1:0-18303 GCA_050014675.1 Occallatibacter sp.
TACCTGGGCAAAATGTTCCGCATTGCTGATGCCGAATCCCACGGCCACCGGAAGCGCGGTCCAATGGCGAATGCGTGCAACCAGGGCGGCTGCGTCGCTGGTCATGTTCTGCTGTGTGCCGGTGATGCCGGTGCGGGAGATGGCGTAAACAAAACCCCTGGAGTGCGTGGCGATGGCCTCTAGCCGCTCGTCGGGACTGGTAGGCGCGGCCAGGAAGATGGGTGCGAGATCGACGCGGGCAAGCTCGGCGAGATAGTCGGCGGCTTCTTCCACGATCATGTCGGTAGCCAGCACTCCGTCAACGCCGGCAGCCTTTGCATCGTCGGCAAAACGGGCCAGGCCGTAGCGCAGGATCGGGTTGAGATAGCTGAAGATGACCAGGCCGGCTTGCGGGCGGGCGGCGTGAATTTCGCGGGCGATGGCGAGAACATCTTTAAGCCGCGTGCCGCGAGCCAATGCGCGCTCGCTGGCGCGCTGAATGATGGGGCCGTCGGCGAGCGGATCGCTGAAGGGGACGCCGATCTCCATCACGTCGGCGCCCGCATCGATGGCGGCGATGGAGATTTCGCGCGTTGCGTCGATGGATGGGTCGCCGGCGGTGAGATAAACAACCAGGCCGGGTTTGTGTTCGAAGCGAATCGGCATTTTTCGGTCAGCACCGGAGCGAAGGCCGCTCCCAGGTCCCCAAGTGCGAGGGACCTGGGGCGCCCGCACCAGAATTACGGTTTCAGTTCACGGAATTACAGTTTCAATTCGCGCGCAAGGATTCCCATATCCTTATCGCCGCGGCCTGAAAGGTTCACCACCAGTATTTCACGCGGGTCGAGCGACGGGGCCATTTGAAGGACTTCAGCCACCGCGTGGGCGCTCTCAAGCGCGGGCAGAATGCCTTCGATGCGCGCGAGCTTCTGGACGGCGTCGAGAGCCTCGGCATCGGTGCGCGAAAGGTACTCGGCGCGGCCCGTGTCGTGGAGCATGGCGTGCTCAGGGCCGATGGACGCGTAATCGAGCCCCGCTGAAACCGAGTGCGTGAGCGCGATCTGACCGTCTTCATCCTGCAAAACATAGGAATAGGTGCCCTGCAAAATGCCGGGCGCGCCCCCCTCGAATCGGGCCGCGTGTTCGCCGAGTGCCGTGCCGCGGCCGCCGGCCTCAACGCCGATGAGCCGCACCTGGCGGTCAGGGATGAATTCGTAGAACGCTCCTATTGAATTTGACCCGCCGCCTACGCACGCGATGATGGCCGAGGGCAGGCGACCTTCTTTCTCGATGATCTGGGCCTTGATTTCGCGGCCGATGCAGCGGTGGAAGTCGCGCACCATGGTGGGGTAAGGGTGCGCGCCGAGAGCGCTGCCGAGCAAGTAGTAGGTGGTGCGCACGTTGGTGACCCAGTCGCGCATGGCTTCGCTGATAGCGTCTTTGAGCGTGCGCGAGCCGGAGCTGACGCCGCGAACTTCAGCGCCGAGCAGGCGCATGCGTTTCACGTTCAGATCCTGGCGCTCCATGTCGACGTCGCCCATGTAGATGACGCACTCAAGGCCGAGCAGCGCACACACGGTTGCTGTCGCGACTCCGTGCTGGCCCGCGCCGGTTTCGGCAATGATGCGTTTCTTGCCCATGCGCTGGGCCAGCAGTCCCTGGCCGAGGGCGTTGTTGATTTTGTGCGCGCCGGTGTGCAGCAGGTCTTCGCGCTTGAGGTAGATTTTTGCGCCGCCCAGGGTTTCAGTCAGCCGCTTGGCGAAATAGAGCGGAGTGGGCCGGCCGGCGTAGTCGGCGAGCAGCGAACTGAGTTCGGCCTGGAAGGCTGCGTCGGCTTTCGCGGCGTCGTACTCGTGTTCGAGCTCAAGCAGCGCGGCCATCAGCGTCTCCGGCACGTAGCGGCCGCCGTAGACGCCGAAACGCCCGGGGCGCGACTCGGAGGGACTTGCCGGAAGAATGATGGAGGCCATTGGGTTTCCTCGCGTGAATGCCCGGAAAAAGGGTAGTTTTTAGTGTACTAGAGGGCTATTCTACGGGGCCCGCAGCTTGCTGCTTGACATTGGCGTTGGCTTGATCTACTTTGCAATACAAAGTGAGTTGCGTATGAGAGAACTTGATCGGGCGTTGGGCGAGATCAGCAGCATCCGGCGGCAAATGGCGCGGGCGACGGAGTTTCGCGGCTATGGCGCGGTTACGCTAGCTTCGACTGGGCTGCTGGCAATTGCAGCGGCGGTGGCGCAGGCTCTTTGGCTGCCTGAGGCGGCAAATCACGTCGCGGTGTACCTGGGAATATGGATGACCACGGCGGTGCTTTCGGGCGCGCTGATCGCAGTGCAGACGGTGAATCGCGCGCAGCGGGTGCACTCGGGCATGGCCGACGAGATGATCCGCATGGCGGTGGAGCAGTTTTTACCTGCGGCCATCGCGGGAGCTTTGCTGACGGTGGTAATGATGCGCTCAGGGCCGGCCGGACTGTGGTTGCTGCCGGGATTATGGCAGGTGATTTTCAGCCTGGGCGTGTTTTCGTCGTGCCGATTTTTGCCGCGGCCGATGCTGGCTGCGGGCGCGTGGTACCTGGCCACGGGGCTGGTTTGCGTTGCGCTGGGCGATACGCGGGCGTTTTCGCCGTGGGCAATGGGTGCGGCCTTTGGCGGTGGTCAGATGCTGGTGGCGGGGATTCTCTATTTCAACCAGGAATCGCAGCGGGAGGCAGGCGGCGATGAGCGCTAGGGCGGCGAAGAACGAATCGGGCGGCCAGGCGCCGTTCGCCGACGAGGGCCGTTTTGCATACGAGGGCCTTGACCGCGTGATTCACGAACGCGCGCGGCTCAGCGTTCTTACCTCGCTGGTGACGAACCAGAAGGGTTTGGCGTTTGGAGATTTGAAGCAGCTTTGCGCGTTGACCGACGGCAATTTGAACCGGCATCTGCGCGTGCTTGAGAAAGCCCGGCTGGTTGAGATTGTGAAGAAACACGACCGCAACCGTCCGCTGACGATCTGCAGGATTACGGCCTCAGGGCAGGCACGGTACGTCGAATATCTCGAAACATTGGAACAGGTGATTCGCGATGCGGCCGAGGGAGCGAAGGAGCAGGCCGGGGCGAGAGCAACAACGAGGCTTGCGCCGACGCGGGCGTAGTTTTTTTGGCTTCTAACTTTGCATTGCAAAGTTAACGATGCGCCTGACTGCCTGCGGTGAATCCGAACTGCGTGTGAAAGCTTTGCGATGCAAAGTTAATTTGGCAAGGAGAGAAAGCAATGGGAGACATGTCAACATTCGGCGCTTTATCTGAAATCAAGACACGCTCGCGATCGATGGGCGTAAAACTCGTGGTGATCTGCCTACTGGCATTGCTGATGACCATTCCCGGCTGGTTTGTGCAGAGCCTGGTGGACGAACGGTCGAAGCACGCCGGCGACGTAACCAAACAAGTGAGCGACGAGGCGGGCGGCCAGCAGACTTTCCTGGGGCCAACGCTGGCGATTCCATACACCATTCCTGCTACTGAACCGAATCGCGATCCAATCGAGGGCGTATACCTGGTGTTTCCCGCTCGGGCCGCGGCCAGTGTTGCAAGCGCAACGCAGCAACGCAAGCGCGGCATGATTGAAGTGCCGGTTTTTGAGGCCGATCTAAAGCTTGACGGGGACTTCGATCTGACGGGGGTTCCCGCCGCCGCCCCGCAAGGTGCAGTGCTCGACTGGAGCCGTGCCGAGTTTGTGGTTGGCGTGAGCGATCCCCGCGGGGCGCTGGGAGATGGGCAGCTGGCGATCGATGGAAAGTCGGCGACGCTCTTGCCGGCAAAAGTTCTAAGCGATCTCAAGATCGGCATGGATCAACAGGACCAGCCCCTCACGCTCACGCTTTTTGGAGTGAAGGCCGGTGATGACGTAAAGCCGAATGCGCAGGTAAAGGTAACGTCGGCGTCGCGATTCGGAGGCGCGCAGCGGCTTGCGGTTCTGGCTTATGGCCAGTCAACGCACCTGGTGGCGCAGGGCGACTGGCGCACGCCGAGCTTCGACGGCGGATTTTTGCCTGTTCATCAGCAGACGTCGGACGCCGGATTCAGCGCCGAATGGAGCGTACCTTATATCGCGCGTGGAGTGCTGGCCGAGGGCTCAGCCGACACGATGATGCGGCTCGGCCCAACCGCACTCACCGTTTATTTCACGCAGCTTGTCGATCCCTACCATTCTGTCGATCGCGCGCTTAAATACATCCTGCTCTTCGAGGGGTTGATCTTTCTTACCTACTTTATCTTTGAGGCGACTCAAGGCAAGCGGCTTCACCCCGCGCAATACATCCTGGTGGGCGTAGCGCAGATTATTTTTTACCTGTTGCTGCTCTCGCTGGCCGAGCACATTGGATTCGATCCTGCATTTTTAATTGCCGGTGCGGCTACGGTCTTGCTGCTTTCAGTGAATGCCAGCTGGATTTTTGTGAGCCGGCTGCAGGGATTTCGCGCGCTGGTGGTTTTCAGCCTGCTTTATTCACTCATCTACATGCTGTTGCGGCTTGAAGATAATGCCTTGCTGGTGGGCGCGATTGCGAGTTTCATGGCGATTGCAGCGGCCATGTACTTTACGCGATCGGTGAATTGGTACAGCGCCGTTGAGCCGCAAAGGCGAGACGACGGAGAGCAGGGCTCGGCCATTCCCAAGGTAACGCTCTCATAGACCATGCCGCGATCTGGTGCGCAGCCGCGTAGACGAGGAGATGGCGCGATGGGTTGTGAAGACAAGCGAAAGCTGCACGTTGCAATCATCATGGACGGGAACGGGCGATGGGCGGCGCGGCGGGGATTGCCGCGCCTGGCCGGGCATCGTGCCGGGGTTGCGACGGTGCGGCGCGTGGTAGAGCGGGCGGCGGAGCTTGAAATCGGCACGCTCACGGTTTACGCGTTTTCAGCGGACAACTGGCGGCGGCCGTCGAGTGAAGTGCGCAGCCTGATGGGGCTGATTGCTGCTTTTTTGCGCATCGAGTGTGCAAGGTTACGCGATCAAGGAGTGCGGCTTGAGGCGATCGGACGGCGCGACCGCATTCCCGCAGTTTTGCTGCGCGCAATCACGAGCACTGAAGCGGCAACGGCTGGCGGTGAACGGCTGACGCTGCGCGTGGCGATCGACTACTCCTCGCGCGAGGCGATTGCGCGCGCGGCGGCGGAGGCACTGGTGGCGGCCGGGACGTCAATTACGAATCGACTCGATGCGCCGGAGGTGATTGTCCGGCTGGTGAGCGAGGAACTGACGGCGCGCTGCGGCAATGTGGATCTGCTGATTCGCACTGGCGGCGAAAAGCGGCTTTCAGACTTTTTGTTGTGGGAGTGCGCGTACGCGGAGTTTTTCTTCACCGAACGCATGTGGCCGGAATTCGATGCCGCCGACCTTGACGAGGCTGTGCGCGAGTTTGGGCGCAGGGAGCGGCGATTTGGCGCTGTGCCGGCGGCGGCTCAAATCGATGCGGCCGCGCAGCTGGGAGCCTTTTAGTAGACTCGCCGGCGTCGATGGCCGATGGAATTACGCACGAGCTTTCCTTCCGGGTTTAGGTTTGGCAGCTTTAGTTTTCTCAGGGCGGCGAGGACGCTGCTTCGCCGAGACAGATTTGATGATGAGGCGGTGCGCGCCTTTGGGGTTGAATGGGACGCGGGCGCGGGCGACGGCTTCGTTCATGAGCGCGGTTACGGCGGGGTCGTCGAGCAAGGAGGGATTGGGAAGCACGATGTGCCGAACCTGGTTGCCGCCGCCTTTGAGGATGCGGGCAGGATCGGGGAGACGCGCTCCCTGAAGGAAGAAGAGGCTGACCCACCTGGGATAAAGCGCGATCGAGAAGATGCCATCGGAGGCGCGTTCAGTAGGGCAGAAGCCGATGGCGAGAGCGTTGTAGTTGTCGTAGATGAGCTCGAGGGCGGTGGGGTAGCGGCTGCGCATTTTGTTGAGGGCCGCCTCAGCGAGTTCAGCAACTTCGGGGGTATAGCGGGCAATGAAGCCGGCGAGCTGGCGCTCGGGGTCTGGTGATTTTGGCATCGAGAGCGACCTCTGCGAGCATTGTTGCGCAGAGGCGCGACGGCGTCGAGAGAAAATGCGTCAGCGCCGATCGGCTGCGGCCCGGGCGTTGGCGATGAAGGCGCGGACCTTGGCGGCGTCTTTGCGGCTGGGCGCGGATTCGACGCCGCTGACCACATCGACTCCCCAGGGATGCAGCGTGGCAATGGCTTCGGCTACGTTTTCGGGCGTGAGGCCGCCCGCTACAACTATGCCGTGGTCGAGCGCTGACGCGTTTCGGAATAAAGTCGCGGCCGCAAGATTCCAGTCAAATGTCGTGCCGGTGCCACCTACAGCGCTCGCAGTCCGCGAATCAACCATGATCGCGTCGATTTCCGGATCGTCTGGCAGCGTTGGAATTGCGGCATCGAAGTGAACCACCCGAAGGATGCGAAGGTTCCTTCCGAATTGAACGCGAAGTTGCGCCGGCAGTTCGCGCGGGGCGTCAAAGTGCAGCTGCACACCTGTCAGCCCGGCGGCTTCAACAGTCGAAGCGATCTCATCAAGTCCGGCATCCACAAATACGCCTATCTTCTCGAGCTTTGGCGGCAGGTGCGGTGTGATGGCGGCGACTTGGTCGAGCGTTACGCTGCGCGGGCTGGGGGCAAACACAAAGCCCACTGCACCTGCCCCCGCATCGGCGGCGAGCTGTGCGTCGGCGAGCGAGGTGTTGCCGCAGATTTTGATCCAGAGGCTCATTCTTCAGTCGCAGGAATTCGAAGGCGAATCGGCTCGGAACGGGTTCAAAGTCCGGACCCCGGTATTGGCAAAATGTGCGGTATTACGGGTGACGATCGTGAGGTCATGCAGCAGCGCAATGGCGGCGATCTGCTTATCGATGCTGTGTTGCTCATTTGTACCAATCAGGACTCCCCAGGCCGTAGCGCAATCCAGATCGAACGGCAGAAAGTGGTCTGAAAACTCAATCAGAACCGAGCGGTACCACTTTTCAAGAATCAAGGCCTGGGGGTGATCGCCGCGCTGGCGCAGGCGTTGAATGCCGCCTTCCAATTCGCCGGCCACTTGCACTGGCACAAACACTTCGTTCTTCGCTCGGCGGAAGAATTCCAACACGCCGGGGTCGGCTTTAGTACCCTTTCGCCGTTCACTGAGCACGTTTGTATCGACGAGGTACATGCCGGAGGCGCTTCTCTTTCGGAGCTGGATTTTTGTCTCAGTCCCGATTGAATTCGAAATCGGAATCGCGGCCGACGTTTGGTATTAAGGCCAGAACTTCACTGATGGAGCGTTTGCGAGGCCGGCGCAAGGCTGCATCGAGAATGGCGCGATGTTCGGCTTCGGCGCTGCGTCCGTTGCGAGCGGCGCGCTCCTTGAGCGATTTAACGACCTCAGCGTCCACGTTTCTGACGATCAAATTGGTTGCCATTTTAACCGTCCTCCCAGCCTTGCAGCGATTACAGTTTATCGAATGAATGCAATCATTGCAATCATCCCTGCGTGGCGTTTGATTCGGCGAGCAATTGGGCGAGGGCCGCGCCGGGGTCGGGTTGGCGCATCAGGCTTTCGCCGATTAGGAAAGCGTTGAAACCGGCGGTGCGCAGGCACGCAATGTCTGCGGCGCTCGAGATGCCGCTCTCGGTTACGCGGACCACGCTTGCCGGTATGCGCTCAACGAGGGCAAGTGAGCTGTCCAGCGTGACCTCGAAGGATTTGAGGTCGCGGTTGTTGACGCCGATGGCGACGGCGCCGGCTCCGCCCTGCGCGGCAATCCCTGAGTCGAGTACGCGGTCGAGCTCGTCGGCGGTGTGTATTTCGACCAGCACGTCGAGCGAGAAGCCGTCGGCTACAGAGGCCAGGTGCTTGATCTCGGCGTTGGTGAGGGCGGCCGCGATAAGCAGAATGGCGTCGGCGCGATGCGCGCGTGCTTCGACGATCTGGTACTCGTCGACGATGAAGTCTTTGCGCAGGCAGGGCAGCGGGACGGCTGTCGAGGCCAGCTCGAGGTTGCGCAGGCTGCCCTGGAAGTATGGCTCGTCAGTGAGCACAGAGAGCGCCGTTGCGCCGCCGGCGCGGTAGCGGCGCGCGATCCATGCGGGATCGAAGTCGGCGCGAATCAGTCCTTTTGAGGGTGAGGCTTTTTTGACTTCGGCGATCACGGCGGGGCCATGCTCGGCCGCGCGGCGCAGGGCTGCGGCCCATCCGCGGGGATGGTGCTGGGTGGCGCGGCGCTCGAGATCGGCAAGCGAGACGGACATCTTGCTTGCGGCAACGATGGAGCGCGTTGAGGCCACAATGGTGGAGAGAAATGTTTGCGTGCCGGCGGGCATGGTGCTATTGAAAAGTATAGCGGGGTTAGCAGGCGAGCGAGTCGGCGAGATAGCGGGCCGGTGTAGGTGGTCTCCCGGGTCCCCAAATGCGAGGGACCCGGGGCACCCAACTTAGTGGGATTGTTGAGCCGGTTGCCGAGCAGATGCCGTCAGTTCTTTTGCAGCTTTGCGGCCCAGGCGGATGCAGTCGGGAACGCCGATGCCGTCGTATGCGTTGCCGGCCAGGCGCAGGCCGGGGAGCGCGGCGAGTCGCGCGTTGATGCGGGCCATACGGTCTTTGTGGCCCACGGCGTACTGGGCCATGGCGCGGCGCCAGCGCGTAACCTGAACGAACTCTGGCTCCGCAGTGGGGCTGATCACTTTGGCGCCCAGAATCTCAGCCAGCTCACGGCGCACGGTGGCCAGCAGAAATTGATCGCTTTCTGCAAGCAGCGATTCGTTGTTCATGCCGCCCAGGAAGCAGCGAAAGACGGCCTTGCCGGGCGGGGTGCGGCCAAGGAACTTGCGGTGTACAAAGGTGCAGGCCAGCATGGAACGGCGCTCGCTGGCGGGGACGAGGAATCCGAACCCTTCGGGCAGTGCGCCGAGCCTGGCTTCGTCGTAAACCAGGTTGATGGTAACGGAAGAGGAGTAGGGAATGGCGGAAAGCTCGTCGCCAAGCTCGGCATCGACGCCGCGGAGCAACGAGCCGGCTACCCAGGCCGGCGAAGCCATAACCACGGCATCGAAATCCTGCGAGCCGGAACCGGCGGTGACGCGCCAGCCCTCGCCGGTTTTCTGAAGTGCATTCACAATCGTCCCGGTCCTGAGGGACGCGGGCTCAAGGCGCGCGACGATTGCATCGACCATTTGCTGCATACCGCCGCGCAGCGCCGTAAATATCGCCGGCGGGGCTCCGCCCTTTTGCGTTGTGGAGGAGTTTTTTGCCTTGGCAGCAGCCATCTGCCGATGCGCGGCCAGCATGCCGCGGGTGAGCGATCCGTATTTGCGCTCCATTTCAACCAGGCGCGGCAGCACGGTTTGCGCGCTCAGTTGCGCGGCGTCACCACCGTAGATGCCGCTGAGCAGCGGGTCGGCGAGCCGGTCGACGGCCTCGACGCCAAAGTGGCGCTCGACCAGCGCGGCAACCGATTCATCCAGTTCGCTGGGGCGCGGCGGGTGCAGCAGCTCAAGCGCCATGCGAACCTTGGTGCGGACACTGAAGAGCCGCGTGAGCGCCGTGGGCACAAGCTTGGTTGGAATGAGAAACATAAGCCCGTCGGGCAATGGGACAAGGCGGTTATGCACCACGATCCAGGTCTTGCGGGCCGCGTCGTTTGAGGGAATGAGCTGATCGCCTAGGCCCAGTTCGCGGCATAGCTCGGCGGCCGCGGGTTTTTCCGTGATGAATGAGTCAGGGCCCTTCTCAATCACTGCGCCGTTGACGACTTCGGAAGCCAGAGAACCGCCCAGCACGGGCCGTGACTCAAAAAGCGTGTACTCCACCGGCTCACCGGCGGTGCGCGCTTTCTCAAGTTCATAGGCAGCGGCCAGGCCTGCAATGCCGCCACCGATGATCGCTATCCGCATTTGCGACATGACCTCACCATGAGAATAGTCCGGGAATCGGCTTGCTTGAAAGGGAATCGGACCATCCCGTGCTAATACCCTTGCATGAATAGAATCAAGGCGCAGGGTGCGTGCTGAATGTGATCTATATCACCAGACGGGCGGCTTGGCAGCGGTCGGCTGGTCGTGGATTTTGGGGATGGCGCTGGCCGTGACTTCGGTGGCGATTGTCTTCAGCCGTTTCAGGATGGAGACGGTCGCGGCGCGGCATTGAAGCGGTTCCAGGATCACTGCTCTTCGGAGCCGGTACCGTTAAGTCGTCCCGCCCCCAAGGAGGGACGACCTCGCACAGAAGCTCGAAAGAGAGCGTATATCCTGGAACCGCTCTGATATAAACTGCGCATCAGTCCAGGTAATTTGATGCGCTCTGTCATCCAGGTATCCCGTGTCCGCAAGAGCTATGGCAGCACGGTTGCCGTGGCAGAGGCCACCTTTGAAGTTTACGAGGGCGAGATCTTTGGCCTGATCGGGCCAAACGGCGCCGGAAAAACCACCACAATGGAGTGCATCGAGGGGCTGCGCAAGCCGGATTCCGGCTCCATCGCGGTTCTGGGCCTCGATCCCTTCCGCGATGTGTACAAACTGCAGAACCGCATCGGCGTGCAGTTGCAGCAGGCGCAGTTGCAAAAGCGAATTAAGGTGTGGGAGGCCGTGGACCTGTGGGCTTCGCTTTACCGGAAGAAGACGGCTGACGGCGATCGGCTGCTGGATCAGCTCGGCCTTTCAGACAAGCGCAATGCATGGTTCATGAATCTCTCCGGCGGCCAGAAGCAGCGGCTGTTCATTGCCCTAGCGCTCATCAACGATCCAGAAGTGGTGTTTCTTGACGAGCTGACAACCGGGCTCGATCCTCAGTCGCGCCGCGCCATCTGGGACCTGGTGCGCGGAATCCGCGAGCGGGGAAAGACGGTCTTTTTGACCACTCACTTGATGGAAGAGGCCGAACGGCTGTGCGACCGCGTAGCCATCATGGAGCACGGGCGCATTATCGATATCGACACGCCCGCGAACCTGGTGCTGCGGCACTGCCCTGAAAGAACGGTCGTGCTCGATGTCAGCGATCAAGATACCGCTGAGCGCGCCGCGGAACGCTTCAAGACGATCGCATGCGTTCAAAGCGTGGAACGTGACGGAAATCAACTTACGATTAGCGGGCGCGGCGATCTGGTGACTGAGGTGATTCACTGCCTGTCTGAGAATCGGGTGCGAGTGACCGATTTTCGTGCCATACTGCCTAACCTTGAAGATGTTTTTCTCAAGCTGACCGGGCGCTCAATTCGCGAGTAGGAAGAATTACGATGCTGCGTGGCCTTTGGAAACTGACCTGGATCGAGACCAAGATCTTTTTGCGCGAGCCGCTGGGCGCGATCGGAACGATCATCGTGCCGGTGCTGGTGTTTGTCCTGGTTGGCAGGGCGATCGCGACAAAGGCGCAGGCGCCTTCGATGAGCAATTTTGCGCGGGTGGGTCTGCCCGTGATGGTGACGATTCTGATTGTGATCAGCACCGTAATATCGCTCGTGACGATCATTTCAATCTACCGCGAGGGCGGCATACTGAAGCGGCTGCGGGCCACGCCGCTGCGACCGCAAACTATTTTGAGTGCGCACGTGCTGGTAAAGCTGCTGCTAACGGCAGCGTCGCTGCTATTGATGTTTCTGGCGGGCAGGCGCTACATTCCGCCGGGCGTCCATCCGCCCATCTTCTCCTTCGCCATTGCCCTGGCCATCAGCACCTGGAGCCTGCTGTCGATCGGTTTCTTTATCGCCAGCATCGTTCCTACGGCGCGTTTCGCGCAGCCCATCGGAGCGGTGGTGTTGTATCCCATGGTCGGGCTCTCGGGATTGTTTGTGCCTGTCGCATCATTCCCACCCGCGCTGCGCACGCTGGCGCACGCCTTGCCGATGACCTATGCCGTGAACCTGCTGCAAGGCATCTGGATCGGCGACCCCTGGTCGGCCCACATTTGGGATGTGGCCGCTTTGGTCGGGTTCTTTGTGGTGTTTACGGCGATATCGACCAAGACTTTTCGCTGGGAGTAGTGGGTGGCGGGCTGCCGCGTTCAACATTCAAAGTAATTGAATATTGAATACCCCAAAATCGAACAAAAACTTCGGTGGCGCAAGAATCAGGCCCGAATCCTTTCTGGATTCGGGCCTGAGTCGTTCTGGGGGGTGACTTGTAGAAACTATTACAGCGTGACCAGATGCTCGGCCGGGGCCCATTGGTTGAAGGCTTCGGCTTTTTGCTCGAGCTCGGGGTCCCAGTTTTTGGGCTGGTAGATGCAGCAGGGCTCCTGCGCGAGCGGGTCGCCGGTGAGGGCGTAGGCGCGGGCGCGGCTGCCGCCGCAGATCTCTTTGAACTCGCATGCGCCGCACTTGCCCTCTAGCTGCTTGGTGTCGCGCAGGGCTTTGAAGATGGGCGCGTTGCGGTAGATGTCTGCCAGCGGGGTTTCGCGAATGTTGCCGGCGTGGATGGGCAGGAATCCGCTGGGGTAGACGTTGCCCGTGTGCGAGATGAACATGAAGCCCTTGCCGTCGTTGACGCGGCGCGTGGCCCAACTGTGGTTGCGGGTTGCGGCGTCGGTGGTGGGTGCGCCGGGATCGTAGGCGGCGGTCGTGGACGCCCGCGCGACAACCGGGCTGGAGCCCGGCGCTACTGCGCCTGGGTGACCGTGACCGTGGCCCATCTTGCGCTCTTCGAGGTTGTGCTGGAGCAGGTAACGGCGGTAGTGCATGGCCTCAGTGGTCTTGATCTGGAAGTTGGCGCGCTGCGAGAGCTCGTAGATTTTGCCGAAGACGCGCTCGAAATCCTCGCCGCTGAGCAGGTCGTCAAGCTGGCCGCGGCCCACGGGAACCAGGAAGAAGACGTTCCACATGACGATGTTGAGCTTCTCGAACAGATTGCAGAGGTTATCGAGGTCGTGGGCGTTGTGGCGGCTGATGGTGGTGTGCACCTGGATGGGAATGCCGGCCTCGCCGGCCCACTCGATGGCCTGGATGGTGCGGGCGTAGGCGCCGGGCAATCCGCGGAAAGTGTCGTGAATCTCGGGGGATGAACCGTCGAGCGAGATGCCGAGCCGCACCAGGCCCGCCTCTTTGAGCTTGAAGATGGCTTCGCGCGTCAATAGGGGGGTGGCGCTGGGGGTGAGCGCGATTTGAACGCCTTTCGATGCCCCGTAGCGGATAAGGTCGAAAACATCGGGCCGCTTGAGCGGGTCGCCGCCGGTGAAGACGAAAATGGGAATGTGCATGGCGGCAATCTGATCGATCAGGTTCTTGCCCTCTTCGTGTGATAGCTGGTCGGGGTGCGCGATGGGTTGCGCGGCCGCGCGGCAGTGCTTGCAGGCCAGGTCGCAGGACTGGGTGACTTCCCAGATGGCCAGGAATGGGGATTCGTCGTAGTCGATTCCGCCGCGGGCGGGAATATTGTGCATCATCGGCTGCATGAGGCCTCCTTTGGAATCGCAGCGAGCCGGGCGGGGAAGCGGGTTCACAGGCCGGGAAAGAGAAGAATCGATTGAAGAAAAACCCGATTGCTGCCGAAAGGTTAGGCAGCGCCTCAACCGAAGATCGTTCTCTAAAGGGCCACGATTCGCATTCAGAAGATCAGGGATTGAGGGGCTTTGGATGTGATTGGGATCACTCGACGAGGAATTCAATAACTCCAGATGTCCCGAGAGGCTGGACAAAATCCGGAGTTAGGGACAAAATCAGGCAACGGACGACGACGTGCAGCGGTGCGTCAGCCTGGCGGGAAGCGAGATTCAGAACCCCAAGAGGCGCCGTAAGGCGGACCGAATTGAGTGAGTAGAATCACGTCGTCATGTGCGACAGGACACCGCCGCAGAAGAAACAAACTGCGATAGTTTCAAAAAGCCTCTCAGGAGGTTTCCATGGACGCTCCATTGAAGCAGGGTTGGACCAAACCCTCCACTATCCTCTTTGCCGCCGAAAGCCCCGCCAACGAGAAAGCCTTTTCGTACGCCCTTGCGCAGGCCGTCGAGTTCGGCGCCAATCTCATCGTCTTCCATGCTTATGACACGCTGGTAGTGGCGTCCTCTGAGACCTCGGGCATCCGCTATTATGACTACGCCGCCGCCGCGCGCACTGAAAAACAACAACTTGAGCCTTTGGCCGAGCGTGTCCGCGAGGCGGGCCTGCGGTGCGAGGTGGTGGTGCGTCCCGGGCTGCCGGCCGACCAGATTCTGGCCTTCAGCCGCGAGCGCGAAGTTGACCGCATCGTAATGGGAACGCACTCGCCCGGACCGATCGGCAAGCTGCTGGTGGGTTCGGTGGCCGAGGCGGTATTGCGAACCTCGAAGGTTCCGGTGTTTGTTGTGGGACCGGATGTGGTGGATGGCGCTTACCGCAAGTTTGCGACACGGTCGATTTTGTGCGCCGCAAGCCTGAATGAATCGAGCAGCATGGTTGCAGCGTTTGCAGCCGAACTGGCTGTCCAGCACCAGGCGCGGCTGATTCTGCAGCACGTGATCAGGCCACAGGATCGCGCGGAGTTTTTGGCCGGCCGCTCGCTCGACGATGTCGAGACTGAAATGCTGGCCCTGGTTCCAGCCAGGCTGCAGGACAAAATCGACATCCAGACAATCGTGGTGCCCGGCGACCCGACTGAAGAGCTGCTCTACCAGAGCCGCGCTCAACAGGCCGACCTGATTGTGCTGGGCGCACAGGGCGCATCGGCTTTCGCCGCTGTCACGCGGCACGGCGTCGTGTACAAGGTTCTGGCCCACGCCTCGTGCCCGGTCATCACGCTTTCCCCGGTGGTGCTGGCCGAGGGGGGAGCCACGGACGAGCAGACCAAGGCCAAAGAAGCTTACATGGCGGGCGTTTTCTAGAGATCATCCGCAGCCGCCACATCTGAGCAATCGAACAAGATGGACAAAATGAACGAGAGAGGCCACACCTGAAGAAGCGGGTGTGGCCTCTGCTTTGTAGCGCGGCAACGCGCATCAAATTACCCTGAGCAACAGCAGAATCACGATGATGGTGAGTATGAGGCTGAGGGCGCCTCCGCCGTAGTAGCCCCACCCTGGCCCCATGCGGTACCCGCCATAACCCGTTCCAAAAATCAGCAGGATGAGAATGATGATCAACAACATTTCGTTCTCCTTTGAGCCGCTGCGTTCAGTCACGCGCGGCCGCATAAACCTGCTGCTGTGATGCCGAATTTCTGGGCCGCGGCTACTTGAGAGATTGAACGAATTGCCTGCAAATCAAGCACTTCGCGGCGATGCGCGCAATCTCATAGCGGTTGTACCGGGCCGCTGTTTCGCCTTCATGCAATCGCTGTGCGTATCGATTCACTCGATCCGTATACTCTCTTGCGCTCGGAACAACCCGCCCGGTCACCATGGCGTCAAAGGTTGAGTGTTTAGTAACGCGCATCAGGAGGCGTGAAATGCTCTGGACAATTTTTGTAATCCTGCTTGTGCTGTGGTTATTGGGAGTGGTTTCGTCGTACACACTCGGCGGATTCATCCACATCCTGCTGGTGATCGCGTTAGTTGTTTTGGTGATCCAGCTGATGAGCGGGCGCAGGCCGGTTGTTTAAGAACGCTGTTCGACAGTGCTCGTCGCGCAAGCGAAGAGTCTCTCTCGGCAACTGCCAGATACAGGAACGTTAGATAAACGCTAGATAAACCGAAATGAAATCCACGGAGGTGGAGTTATGGATAAGGACCAGGTAAAAGGTGCAATCAACGATGCGGCAGGACGTGCGAAGCGCCAGGTAGGTGAGTGGACCGGCGACACGAATGCCCAGGTGGAAGGCGCCGCCCAGCAAATGAAGGGCAAGGCACAGAAGGCCGTGGGCGCCGTGAAGGATGCGGCTCGCGATGCCAAGAACGACGCCGACCGCGAACGCCAGATGGTGAACGAGCACGCAACCGATAAGGAAATGGAGCGCGAGCACGCCCACAACCATCGCTAGGTTTCGACGTTTTAACCTGATCGGGGCGGACGTGGAGATTTAAGGGTTCGGGGACGATGCGAGCCTGAGGTTAAATCTCTGCTACCGCCCCGATTTCTGTCTGGGCCAGAGCAAACGCTCGAAGGTGAGATTCTAGGCGCAATAGCAATCTTGCGCCGCCCCTTACGGGGCTCCCAGGTTTTTTCGGCTGCTTTCCCAGCGTTGAAACGCTGGGCTAACATCCATTGCGCCTACGGCGCGGTGCGATCAGAACTGCTGAAGTCAATGGCAACTCTTCATGCGATTTGCCTGGTCTTGGGGCTCAAGGCCGGGCTGAGAAATGAGGAATGCGCTATACTGGGCGCGTAGAGCGTTTTTTGCGCTCCCCGAATCGAGGTGCGTCTTCCGCAGGGACTCCGGTTCACTGACGCTCGACGTTCCGCCATCGGAAACTACACGGTGGCGCGCAGTAGCTCGCGTGCTCCGAAGTCCGGTGGATGCTGTTGGTTGCGCCCTCCTTCCAGCCTCCTGTTCCCTATGCGGCTCCCCCTTGCCGCGGCTTTCCTCCGTTCCAATTTGCGATCTTTGCTGGGCCGGAATTCCCGTGCTCAATGGCGTTGGCTGCTCGCGCTGCGGCGATACGCTCGACCGGGAGGGCTACTCAAGCCTTTGCCGCGCCTGCCGCATGGCTCCCCCACCGTTCACAAAGGCTGTGGCCTATGGGCTTTACGAAGGCGGCATGCGCGAGGCGATCCACGCGCTTAAGTACACCCGGCTGCATCCAGCTGCGAAGGTGCTGGGCGGAATGCTGGCGCGGGCCATCGCCAAACTCGCCGGTGAAGCTCCCGCGGAGATGCTGGTGGTTCCGGTGCCATTGCATCGCAGCAAATATAGCCAGCGTGGATTCAACCAGGCGCGCGCGCTGGCCGAAGAGGCGCTGAAGAAGTTGAGCAAGACGCATCCCGCGTGGCAGCTCACCCTTGCCCCCACTACGCTGCTGCGGTTGCGGTCGACTGAGAGCCAGGCCGGGCTGACTCCGCGCCAGCGGCGCCAGAATGTGCGCGGCGCGTTCTCAGTTGGGGACAACGCTCAAGTGACGGCAAAGCACATCTTATTGATTGACGACATTCTGACCACGGGCGCCACGGCGCGCGCAGCAGCGCAGGCACTCGCGAAGGCCGGCGCAGCATCGGTGTGGGTAGCTACGCTGGCCCGTGCGCAACGGCACGGCGCGCCCGACGGGCAACGGCCGGACGCCGACGAAAGTGATGGGAACGTGGAAAGCGGAATCAGCACGGATTTGGTGAACACAGATTCGGTGAACAAGGATTTCTAACGCAATTTTGAACCAGGCACGGCAAGCAGAACGGGGCTAAGAAAAACAAGTAAGGACGCGAACGCTAACGACTGATCGGGATTGATTTATACGGACGACAAACGATTCTTAATACGAGGGAAAACGATGTCGCTGGGTAAAGCCATGATTCATGCTCGCAAGCAAAAAGCGATTGCCAAAGCCGCGGCGATGGCCACCGAACACGCGGCCGGCACGTACACTGCTCAGTCAACCCACATTCTGCAAATGCCGGTGCTGGTGCTGAACGCGTCGTATGAGCCCATCAACATTTGCGGAGCGCGGCGCGCACTGGTGCTGGTTCTGAAGGGAATTGCGCGCACTGAAGAAGAGCACGGCCTGACGCTGCACGCCCAGCGCAGCCACGTCCCCATGCCGTCGGTCATCCGGCTGCTGGAATACCGGCGCATTCCGCATCAGACGCGGGCCCTGTCGCGCAAAAATATCCTGCTGCGCGACCGCAACACCTGCCAGTATTGCGCCGAGACACTGCCGCCCAGCGAACTCACTCTCGATCATGTGATTCCGCGCTCGCGCGGAGGCAATTCCACCTGGGAAAATCTGGTGGCCTGCTGCCATGGCTGCAACCGGCACAAGGGCAACCGGATGCTGAATGAAATAGACGACATGATTCTGCTGCGCGAGCCGCGCCCATTCAGCCTGCACACCAGCCGCCAGATTATGCGCATGCTGGGTCGCAGCGACGATCGCTGGCGGAAGTATTTGTTCTATTAAGGGCGGCGGTACTAACGCAGTTAGGAAAAGACTGCCGGGCGCCACGCCTATAGAATGCAAGCAGGATTTTTGTGTACCGTAACTCTGGCGGGCGAGCGACTCGGCGCGACGCGCCAGGGAATAAGAGTTCACACTTGAGCAGGAACACTGTCGATAGCAGAATCGAATCGGATCGCATCACTCAGGCTATCTTTGAGCATGCTGCGCGCATCAGCCGCGAGAGCAGGATCGAAGAGCTTGCGCGCCTGAACGCGGATTTCGCGCGCGACCTTATCGGCGCCGATCGCTGCAGCCTGTGGCTTGTCGACAACGAGAAAAACCAGCTCTGGACCAAAGTCGCTCACGGCGTCGATCCGCTTTTCATCCAGA
>JBEKCW010000045.1:0-18199 GCA_050014675.1 Occallatibacter sp.
TGGCAATTTTTTACGCACCGTTCCGGATTTCTCCGAAAACCACGCAGAAGCACAGTGTTCCAACAGAATCAACAGCTTGGCGCCAGTCGCTTCACAGGCTTTTCACACAGAAACCGCACAGATCCACACAGAAACTGTGCGGATTCAGACAGTTTCTGTTCCCTGGGTCGCTCAGCCCTCAGTGAGAAATGCAGGTCAGCCCGACAGTTTGACCAGCTCCTGCGCCTCATGCCGTGGCCCAAGGATTGAGATGCGCGGAATGCGGCCACGCACCATTGCAACTTCGTCGCAGCGATGCAGCCGCGGGCAGCTCTGGCAGTCTTTAAATATCTTGTCGGGCAGCTCGGCTTTGTCTTCGACAATCCTGAATCCGTACCTGAAAAAGAAATCGGGGATGCGCGTAAACAGGCACACCGAATGGATGCCGTGTGTCTCGGCTTCTTCAATCAAGCCATTCAGAATGCCGCCGCCTGCGCCCTGGCTCTTTGCCTCGGGCTTGACCACGATCGAGCGCACCTCGGCGAGATGTGGCCCGTAGAGGTGCAGTGCGCCGCAGCCCAGGAATACGCCGCCGTCTGACTCAGCCACGGTAAAATCGCGAACGTTTTCGCATATCTCCGCAAACGGTCGCTTCAGCAGCGTTCCATCGGAGGAGAGCGAATTGACCAGGTCGTAAATATTTGAGGCGTCGTGCAGCAGCGCTTTACGCACCAGCATGAGCAACCTCCGTGGTATCTCGCGACATGAGTTCGTTGACGAGGCGCGCAGTCTCTTCGAGCGCCTGGCGCACGCGGCCGCGCGCGGTCCCGCCCACCACGTCGTGGCAGTCAAGCGTGGCGCTCAACGAGATTGCTGAATGAAAGTCGGTGTCGAACTCTGAGCCGAACTTACGCAACTCGTCAATGCTCAAATCGCCCAGTTCCACGCCTTTTTCAAGCGCATAGCGCACTGCATTGCCGATCTTCTCGTGAGCCTTTCTGAAAGGCACGCCCTTGTGCACAAGATACGTTGCCGCGGCCATCGCATTCAGATAGCCCGACTGCGCGGCCGCCTCCATCCGCTCGAGCCTGAAGCCGAGCGCCCGCGTGAAGTTTGGCAAATGCTGCAACATTCCCTCCAGCGCATCGGCCACTGCGAACACCGGCTCCTGCGTTTCCTGCAAGTCTTTATTGTATGCAAGAGGAAGGCCTTTCAGCAGAGTGGCAATCGTGGTACACGCGCCCAGCAAGCGCCCGCTCTTCCCGCGCAAGAGTTCAGTCAAATCAGGATTCTTCTTCTGCGGCATGGCACTTGATCCAGTTGAAAATGCTTCGGGCAGTTCGATGAATCCGAATTCGTTGGTAGCGAACAAAGTGATCTCTTCGGCAAACCGCGAAATGTGAATTCCCACCGTAGACGCAGCCTGCGCATACTCGAGCGCGAAGTCGCGGTCGCTTGTCGCATCCATCGAATTCGACGTTGGGGCTGCGAATCCCAACTCATGCGCAGCAATCGCGCGATCGAGCGCAAGCGTCGCGCCGGCGATCGCTCCTGAACCCAGCGGGCAATAATTCAGCCGCGCCGCGCAATCTTTCAGCCGCGACACATCGCGCAGAATCATCTCGACGTAGGCCAGCAGCCAGTGGGCAATCAGTACAGGCTCTGCACGCTGTAAATGGGTGTAACTCGGCATTGCTGCGTCGCCGCCATTGCGCGCCTTTTCAACCAGCGCTTGAGCCCACAACGCAAGTAGTTCCACTGTCTGCCCGATATGTTGACGGACGTAGAGCCGCATGTCGGTGGCAATTTGCTCATTGCGGCTGCGCCCGGTGTGCAGCTTGAGCGCCAGGCTGCCGATCTCTTCGGTCAGCTCGAGCTCAACGTAATGGTGCACGTCTTCGGCCTTCGAAGCCATGATTCCAAGCGCCATGCTCGGAGAGACTTCATGGCCATAGAGATCGCTCGCACGCTTGCGGGCGCGCGGAATAATCGCGTCGAGTCCGCGTAATGTGGCCTCAAGCTCCGCGGGAGAAAGCACATCTGCAGCGGCGATCATGCGCGCGTGCGCCTTGCTCGCCGCAATCTCCTGCGGCAGCAAGCGCCAGTCGAAGGGCAGGGAACGCTGCCACTGCTCGAAGCCGGCATCGAGCGGCTCGCGAAACCGCCCTGACCACATCTTGGCCGATTGTTGATCGTTCGACATTTACCTTTTTCGATTCCTCGGGGGGCGTTTAGCCCAATTTCTAGCTCTTCAACCCGCCCAGCAGAAACAGCAGCAGTGCCTTTTGCACATGCAGCCGGTTTTCAGCCTGGTCAAAGACAATCGACTGCGGGCTGTCAATCACGGCGTCAGTCACTTCCTCATTGCGCCGTGCGGGCAGGCAATGCATAAATACCGCACGGCTCGAGGCCTTCGACATCAGCGCCTCATTTACCTGGAATGGCCTGAAGATCGGCGCCCGCTTGGTGGACTCGTGCTCAAAGCCCATGCTCACGCACACGTCGGTATATACCGCGTCGGCGCCTTCGGCAGCGGCCTGCGGATCTTGCGTCAAGCGAACCTCACAATGGTTACGCTCGGCAATTTCTCGCGCGATGGTCACGATTTCGATATCGGGCGAGTAGCCGCGCGGTGTCGCTACAGTCACGTTTGCGCCCAGCTGGGCTCCGGCAAGCATCAGCGAATGGCAAACATTGTTGCCGTCGCCAACGTAGGTAAAGTTGAGTCCCGCAGCAGTGCCGAAATGCTCTTCAAGAGTCATGAAGTCGGCCAGCGCCTGGCAGGGGTGCTCGAAGTCAGAGAGCGCGTTGATGATGGGCACGCGCGAGTTTGCCGCCATCTCGGTGATAGTGTCGTGCGCATACGTGCGCAGCACAATCACGTCGACCCAGCGCTCAAGGTTGCGCGCCACATCGGCAATGGTCTCGCGCTCGCCCAGGGGAGAGTTTGTCTGGTCGACAAAAATCGCGTTGCCGCCCATGGTGTTGATGCCAGTCTCAAAGGCCAGTCGAGTGCGCAGGCTGGCTTTCTCAAAAACCAGCACCATTTGCTTTGCGTCGAGGGAGCGGCGATATGCGCCAGGATTGCGCTTTACGTCGTGGCCCAGCTTCAAGAGAGCGCGCACTTCGCTGCTCGAAAGATCTGAGATGGAACACAGATCCTCGCCAGCCATGCGCTCGACCGCGGCCTGGATATCGGGATCGGTGTCCACATTGATCGGCGGGACGGTCTGTTCGATAGTTGCTCTACTGGCCACGTTGGTGTCCTCCTGTTGCGGGTGCGCTGTGCGTCGCCGCATGTTCGGTAAAGATTGCGTCTAGCGCGTCAATGGCTTCGTCTACGTGCTCGCGCTCCAGAATGTACGGCGGCAGGAAGCGCAACACCGTGTCGCTGGTGCAGTTGATGAGAATGTGGCGCTTTAGCATTTCAGCCACGGTCAGCTTTGCCAGGTCGGCAGAGTCAAGCTCGGCTGCAAGCATCAGCCCTTTGCCGCGCACGTCAACAATGGCATCGTGGCGAGCGGCGAGATCGCGCAGTTTCGATTGAAAGTAGTCACCGACTTCGGTCGCATGTTCGAGCAGATGCTCCTGCTCCATGTGATCGATGACGGCAATAGCGACAGCGCAGGCCAGTGGGCCTCCGCCGAAGGTGGTGCCGTGCATGCCGGCGTGAATTGATCGCGCCGCTTCTTCAGTGCACAACACTGCTCCGAGCGGAATGCCGCCCGCGAGGGGTTTGGCAAGGGTGGTCACATCCGGTTGGATACAGTAATGCTGGTAACCGCACCATTTGCCGGTGCGGCCCATGCCTGCCTGAATCTCATCCGCAATCAGCAGCGCGCCAGTGGAAGAGGCCAGGGCGCGAGCCTCAGCAAAAAACTCCTGTGACAACGGCCGAACGCCGCCTTCACCTTGGATTGACTCAACAAGAATTGCGCAGACCTCGTTCGAGAACTTGGCGCGCAGATCGGCAACGTCGTTGAAGCGCACGAATTCGACGCCGGGAACCACTGGCGCAAACGGCTCGCGATATTTGGCTTTGTGCGTGGTCGACACAGAACCAAACGTGCGGCCGTGGAAGCTGTGTTCAAGAGCCAGAAACTTTGTGCCGATGTTTGCGCCCTCGCTGCGGCGCAGCCCTGCATAGGCACGCGCCAGTTTCAGTGCGCCTTCCCATGCTTCAGTCCCGGTGCTGGCAAAGAAGCAGCGATCGAGGCCCGTGCGCTCGGTCAGGCGAAGTGCAAGCTCGGCCTGCCCTTCGTGATAGAACAGGTTCGACGTGTGAATGAGCGCGCGGCTCTGGCGCGCGATGGATTCCTCAATCACCGGGCTGCCATAACCCAGCGCGTTCACGCCAATGCCGCTCAACAGGTCGAGGTACTTGGTACCGTTCTCGTCGACGATGTGAACGCCCTGGCCACCAACAAAAAGGATGGGGTTCCTATCGTAGGTCGATAGCAGCAGCCGCGACTCCGCGGCCTTGATCTGATCCAGTTTTGTCAATTCAATCTCTCCTCAAGAGCGGGTCGGCGACCTCTTTCGTTCCCTCCCGCTCGATCAATGCAGGCACCTCAGCCCGCTGGTCAAAATCTGGCGCCAATGCCGTGCTAGGCCACCATCACCTCTGTGCCGTGAGCCACGCGCGAGCTGCACAGATCGGGTAACGATCCTGCAGCTTCGGCGGGCAAAATTCGAACGCGCTTTACGCCGTTCAAAAGCGCTTCACGGCATGCACCCAGTTTGGGCAGCATGCCACCTGAAATCACCGCGCTCTTGGCCATCTCGGCAATCTGATCGATCGACAGCCAGCGCAACACTTCGCCATTCGCGTCTTTCACTCCTGGGACATCGGTAAGAAACACCAGCGCGTCCGCGCGGCAGGCGACGGCGCAAGCCGCGGCCATCTCATCGGCGTTCACGTTGTAATATTCGCCGTCAAAGCCAAGCGCGATCGATGAAATTACCGGCACGCTATTCATCTGCCAGATAGCCTCAATCCAGCGCGGATCGCTGGCTGCAATCTCACCCACAAAGCCAAGATCGGGCACGGTCCGCTTTTTGCGCGCGCGGAAGATCAGCCCGTCGCCTCCTGAGAGGCCCATCGCAGGCTGGCCGAGAGCGCCCAGTGCGGCAACCAATCCCTTGTTCACCTTGCCGGCAAGCACCATCAACGCCACATCGCGCGTCTCGGCGTCGGTTACGCGCAGCCCGTTGATAAACTCGCTCTGCTTGCCAAGCGCCTTCAACATTTTGGTTAGCTGAATTCCGCCGCCGTGCACCACCGCAACATGGTTGCCATCGCGCACCAGGTCGGCAATCGCGCGCACACACCCCTGAAGAAGAGCCGGAAATTCCAGTCCTGCGCCACCCAGTTTAACTACGTACTTCATTCATGGCCCTCCGCAGCAAATTTCATTCAAGACCTTCCGATTCGGGCCATCCGACCACAATATTCATGTTCTGCACTGCCTGCCCGGCCGCACCCTTCAGCAGGTTGTCAAGGCAACTGACGATCACCGCGCGGCGGCCGCTCGCGTCAAGCTGGAATCCGATATCGGCGTAGTTGGTGCGCACCACGTACTGTATTTGCGGCAGAGTCTTGCTATAAAAACGCACCATAGGGCTTGCGGCAAAAAACGATTCGTAGACAGCGGCGATAGCCGCGCGCGTCTGCGGCTCTTTGAATTGCACGTAAATCGTCGAAAGAATCCCACGGGGAATCGGCAGCAGATGCGGCGTAAATACGATGTCGCCGGCACCAATGCCGATCTGTTCAAGCAGTTCGCCGGTGTGGCGATGGTTGAAGACGCCATAGGCCGAAAGGTTGTCGGCCGCGTACATGAAATGCGTCTTCGCCGTCGGAGCTTTTCCCGCTCCGCTCACGCCGCTCTTCGAATCAGCCACAATCCCGTGATCGAGGTCGATGAGCCCAGCTGCGATCAGCGGTTTCAGCGCCAGGATGACAGAGGTCGCGTAGCAGCCGGGGTTGGCCACCAGTCGCGCGCCGGCAACCTGCTCACGATGCAGTTCGGGCATTCCATAGACCGCCTCAGCCTGTGTTGCGAGCGCCTGCTCCGCCCCTTCGTCTCCAAAGTCGTAGACCGCGCGGTTGGTTGCTTCATTCAGGCGCCACGCGCCGCTCAGGTCGATCACGCGCAGCCCCTGCTTCAGCGCCTTGGGCACCCACTCGCGCGACTGTTCATGCGGCGTGGCCAGAAACAGTACATCAACTCCGCGATCGGTCAACAGTTCCCATGAAAACGGCTCCAGCCGCAACTTGGCGGCGCCATTGTTGTCGCCAAGTTGAGGATGAATCTCCCAAAGCGGAAGCCCACCGCGCGCAGCGTCTTTCTCGTCCACGCGGCCGGCAAAGACCGGCGGCACGCCTTTAAGCCGAGGATGGTGCAGCAGAAGCCGCGCCAGCTCTGCGCCGGCGTATCCAGTGACGCCAACCACTGCGGTTTGTAGTTTCATGGTCATGATTCAAGCAGCGTCCTGATGCGCGTCTCCACCTCGCTTGCGCGTCGCGCGTCGGTGCAGATCACCAGCACCGTGTCGTCTCCGGCAATGGTGCCAACCACCTCGGGCCACGAAGTGCGGTCGAGCGCCGCAGCCACTGGCTGCGCCCCGCCCAGCACCGTACCCACCACCACCTGGTTCATTGCCTGCCGCACGCGCAGTCCAAAGCTCTCAAGCATTTCTTCAATCGACGGCGGCGCATCGTCCACTATCACGGCGCCGTTGCCGTGTCCGTTGGGCAGGGAATAACCGCCGGGCCCTTTTGACAGCCGCAACTCGTGCATGTCGCGGGAGAGCGTTGCCTGGGTTACATGAAAACCCCGCCGGCGAAGTTTGCGCCTCAGCTCATCCTGGCTAGCTACTGCCGAGCTTGTAAGCACCTCTCGAATTGCGTCCTGCCGTTGGATCTTCATCGCGCCGTCCTGCAGAGAAAAAAGCAAAGGCGCGGTCCGGTAGGCCGAAACCGCGCTCGTATAAATATACAAGAGAATGGATAAGTATGCAATGCTTGGGCAGCCCGAAATCAGGAATCAAGAAGACTGAGCCGGCGTCTCCGGGCGGCGATCGAGCCACTCTCAGGCAACCGGCATCTTCTTTCCCCGCTTTACGCTGTACATGGCCTTATCGGCCTGAGCCAGCAGGCTGTCGAGCGTTTCCTGGCCGCCAGGGCGCATGGTGACGCATCCCACGCTGAAACTCAGCGTAGGCGGATGGGTTCGTCCGCGATTCGCAACTTCGGCTGAAACATTAAGCTGGTGCGCGGCCTGTGCGATGTGCTCCTCGCTGAATTGACCGGCAACTGCAAACTCGTCACCGCCGAGCCTGCCCAGGACATCGGTTTCGCGGAACGACGACTTGAGTATTTCAGCCACCTCAATCAGCAGGTCGGAGCCGGCCTGGTGGCCGAGAGTGTCGTTGGTCTTTTTAAGGTCGTCGAGATCGATGAACAGCACTGAGAACGGCGTGTTCATGCGGCGCGAGAGGCGCAACGCCTGCTCGGCAAGCAGGCGGAAGCCGCGCAGGTTATAGAGATCGGTGAGCGCGTCGCGCAGTGAAGAATCGCGCACCTCGGCTTCCATTGAATTGATTCGCCGCGCAAGATAGATGAGGATAGCGGAACTGATGATGACCAAAACGGTTCCCATGATCGCCGTTGTGTAATAGGGCGGCATGCTTTCGTCGCTGATGAAATGGGCGCGGATTGCTTCGCGGACATACGGAAGCACAAGAATTACGGGCACCAGAAACCGCGCCACCTTGCTTCCCGACCCGTCGCCCATAAAGACGCTGAGAATGCCGCTTTCGGTCCTCCGCATCATCAGGACCGCGCTCACCAGAAACATGCAGATCAAGGTCTGCGCCGAGGTCGACACAGGCGTTTTAGAGTCAAAAAAATGCGAAATGGCGATAAAGTGACCGGTAACAACTGTCAACACCACGGCCGCCTGCCAAAACGCCAGAATATCGGCCACAAGCACCAGCGCTCGCCCGCGCACAAAGGCGAACATCTCGGCCACGCCAAGGGCGGCGAACCCGAGCGCCGATTGCTTGGACATTCTGCTCCACAAAAGATGGGACTCGGATTGCCCCGGGCCCGCGATCGTGTCAATGCCCAGCGAAGTGTGAAACGCATATTCGAAGAGGACAGAGAATGCAAGGGCGACGGCAAAACCGGCGAGCAGAATCGAAGTAATGCGGCGCGCTCTTGAATAGCGGAAATGAGAAAAAGCCAGGCTGAGCCCGCTGAACGTCGTCAGCAGCATTGCCTGCAGGTTCATGGGATTCCACCCGGCCATAATATCCGGGTCGACGGCGCGAATCAGCCATCCGGCGGCATTCACCAGAACGAAAAGACCGGCGGCGCAAAGGACGACACGCTCAGCCTCGGCCAGCTTGCCGCTGATCTCGGAGTCGGGCTCGTTCAAAGGTAATTCCTGGGGCAAATTAAACATCGTTCAGAAGTAGTGCCGGGGCCGTCGGGTTCACAGGAGAATGAATCTGGCTCTGACTCCAGTTTATCGCGCGAAGATCGATGCGCGGCTTAGAAATTACCACGCTCGTTATCCCTATTTAGTGTCAGCCCGGTAACGCGGACGGGCGTCTTTCACCAGGCAAGTATGACTGTTTCAATCGCCAGCCCATCGCCACTGCCGCTTGTCGCTTGATACACTCTCGACTGGCCCCTTTTTAACTCGGCCTGAGCCAGGAATGATCGCACCCATATCCACAATCAACGACCTGTTTCTGCATGTGAGTTCGGCGGCCAATGCCCGCGCCGTGCTCTGGCAGGATTCCTTTGGCCAATGGCAGCCTATTTCTTCAGACCAGATCTACCAGCGGGTGCGCGCACTTTCGCGGACTTTCCTTTCCTGGGGCGCCAAAAAGGGAGATCGCATTGCCCTGATCGGTGAAAACCGCTGGGAGTGGGCGGTGTCGGATTTCGCCATCCTGGCCATTGGCGCTGCCGACGTGCCCATCTATCCCACGCTCACCGGTGAACAGATTGCAGCCCTGCTGCGCGACGCCGATTGCCGCATCGCCATCGTTTCTACTCGCCAGCAGTTCGACAAGCTCAACTCAGTTCGCGAGAAAACCAACCTCGAGCGAATCGTGATGATGGACTCGCCTCCGCCTGAGGGCGCCATTGCCATGAGCGAGATTCTTGCGGGTGCCGATGCGGCCGGCGGCGAGCGGGATCATGTCTTCGACGCGCTTGTCCGCTCGGCGGCTCCCGACGACCTGGCGACTCTCATCTACACTTCGGGCACCACCGGAGAGCCCAAAGGCGTCGCTCTCACGCATGGAAACATTGCAACCAACCAGAATGTCGCAGGTGTCGACTTCCACTTTAATTCCTCCGACGCCTGCATTTCTTTCCTGCCGCTCTCGCACATAACCGCTCGCGCCCTCGACTACGTGATGTACAACTACGGCGCGCAGATCGCCTATTGTTCACAGTTCGACAAGCTTCCACAAGCCATGAAGGAAGTTCGGCCCACGGTCATTGTCGGCGTTCCCCGGGTCTTTGAAAAAATTCGACAGGCCGTCGAAGAGAAGTCAAATGCATCGCCCGTCAAGAAGCGAATTATTGCATGGGCATTGCGCGTAGGCGCTCAATCAAGCGCCACAATTTACGCCGGCCGCAAGCCGAAATCGCTACTTTGGAAGCTGGCTAACAAGCTGGCCTACTCCAAGGTGCAGGAGGCGTTTGGCGGCCGCGTGCGCATCTTTGTCTCGGGCGGCGCGCCCCTCGGCATCGACACTGCGAAATGGTTTGCGTCAGTGGGAATCGCGCTCTGGGAGGGCTACGGGCTTACCGAGACTTCGCCCGTAATTTCTCTCAATACTCCCGTGAAGCAGAAAATGGGTTCTGCGGGCGCGCCGCTGGCCAATGTGGATCTGAAATTTGCCGAAGACGGGGAATTGCTGGTGCGGGGTCCTTCGGTCTTTGCGGGATACTGGCAGAAGCCGGCTGCCAATGCTGAATGCTTTGATTCCGAGGGGTGGTTCCGCACCGGCGACATTGCCCATCTCGACCAGGACGGATTCCTTTTCATCACCGATCGCAAGAAGGAACTGCTGAAAACTTCAGGAGGCAAGCTGGTGGCTCCCCAGCCGATCGAAAACAAGCTCAAGAATTCCGTTCTAGTTTCCCAGGCCGCACTGATTGGCGATAAACACAAGTTCATCTCCGTGCTGATTGCCCCTAATTTTGCTTCGCTTGAAGCGTGGGCGCTTAAACACGGCGTGTATGCCGGCAGCCGTGAAGACCTGGTGCGCGACAGCCGCGTGACGGCAATGTACGGGGAACTGGTGCGCGAGGTGAATAACGGGCTGGCCAACTTTGAAACGCTCAAGCGGTTCCGCGTGGTGGCGGATGAGTGGACCCAGGAATCGGGGGAATTGACCCCCTCAATGAAGCTCAAGCGCCGCGTGATTAACGATCGCTACGCGGCCGTGGTCGCCGAACTCTACGCCGACGAAGCAACTTCACGCGGCCAATAGGCGTGCCAATACGGCGTTCTAGGAGCAGCCGTTTGCTCCACAGCGCCTTTATGCCGCGGAAGAACGGCGCGCCCCACGTGCCAACGGCCAGAATGGCGCCAAACAGAATCACGGCATCGATGCTTTCACGGCCCGTCGACCAGTAGGCCTCCGGATCGAGGTTGAGCCAGAGCGCAAACTCATCGAGCGTGAGCGCCGCGCCCACCCCGTAACTTACCGCCATAAGCCGGCTGAAGAAGATTGACGTTGGCGAGTGCGACTGACCCAGATCGAGCAGCCAGCCATAGCCCACCAGCAGCAGAATCAAAATGCCCCAGACCAGGTGGTGGATGTGCAATCCACGCACCATCACCCACTGGAAATGCCCTTGATGGTTCACGATCCGGTAAACCAGGATGCGGACGCCAATAAAGGTAACCAGGAAGGATACCGAGGCGATAAACATGCGCCGCCGCGGCCGGTCAGGGATCGTGGTGCGAATGAGGAAACCCAGCCGTGTTAACTGCAGCAGCACCAGCAAAACGACGACTACCACGCCGGCAAAGGCCAGCAGCAGCAATGCTCCAATACCAGGCATGACCCTATTGAATCACGGGCGGAGCCCTGATCTCTTTTCTCTGCTCTCTTCTCTCTTTTCTCTGGCCCCGTGACCGCGCTCACGATTTGCCTTTACAGCGGGAGTTAAACTAATTAAGGCGTTAAGACCGGCGGTTCCCTCAACGCCGGGCGCAAGTCCTGAACAGGGAATTTCAAGAGGAGAATTTCAAGATGCGAGTTGCACTGTTGACCGGCGGCGGAGATTGCCCCGGATTGAACGCCGTGATCTATGCGGCTGTGAAGAAGGGCATTAATCGTTACGGAGACGAGTTCATCGGCTTTTTGAATGGCTGGCGCGGCGTGCTCGACAACAACTTTATCCCCCTTACCCTGGAAAATATCGATGGCATTCAACTGAAGGGCGGCACCATTCTCCACTCCTCGCGGACCAATGTGAAGAAAATTCCCGGGGGCATTGAGAAGGTGCAGGAAGTTCTGAAGCTCAACAAGATCGACGCGCTCATTGCCCTGGGCGGCGACGATACCCAGTCGGTAACGCTATTCCTGAGCGAGAACGGCGTGCCTTCAGTAGGCGTGCCCAAGACGATTGATAACGACATCAGCGGCACCGACCAGACCTTTGGCTACGATACGGCCGTTTCAATTGCCACCGAAGCCGTCGATCGCATCCACACCACGGCCGACTCGCACAATCGCGTGATCGTGATCGAGGTGATGGGCCGCGATGCAGGCTGGATCGCCTATGCCGCGGGCGTCGCCGGCGGAGCTCACGTCATCCTCGTTCCCGAGAAGGAAATCGACATCGACCACGTGTGCGCATTGCTCAAATACAACTACGACCACGGCAAACACTATGGTGTGGTGGTGGTGGCTGAGGGCTGCCATCTGCCCGAGGTCGGACAGGTTGCCGACGCCAGCCAGGTTGATTCCTTTGGACACGCCCGGCTCTCAGGCATCGGCGAAGCCCTGGCTGAGCTGATTGAAAAGAAGACTGGATATGAGACCCGTTCGGTGAACCTGGGGCATACGCAACGTGGCGGCGTTCCAACCGCTTACGATCGCGTGCTAGGCCAGCGTTACGGATTGCACGCCATCGACATGGTTCACGAAAAGAAGTGGGGCCGCATCGCGGTTCTGCACGGAACCGAAATCACCGACATCACCATTAAGGAAGCGATCGCGGCCAATCGCCGCCTCGACCAGCGCTTCTTTGACGTGATTGCGGACCTTGAAGCCAAGGTGTAAATTGCGAGTCAAATGAAACAAAGAGCCATCCCGAGAAGAGGGATGGCTTTTTGTATTGCGCAGGATTGAGACTCACGGCATGCTTTTTCGTCCCTACCAGCCCGACGACTTCGCCCAGCTCTACGCTGTCGAGGAGATCTGTTTTGAGCCGCCTTTTCGATTCAGCCGGTCCTATATGCACAAGGTTGTAACCAGTCCCGATGCCGCAACCTGGATGGCCGAAGAAGACGGGACAATCGCAGGGTTCGCAGTTGTGGAGTGGACCGTTGAATCGAATGAGACCACTGCATACATTCAGACGATTGAGGTGCTTCCCGAATACAGGCGCCTGGGCACGGCCGGCGAGTTGATGCGCCGGCTCGAGGACTCTGCAATCAAGGCCGGCGCCCGCCCTATCTGGCTACACGTTGACGCCGAGAATTCGGCGGCGCTTCATCTATACGAGGCGCACGGCTACACGCGTCAGGGCAGGGAAGAGAACTTTTACCCTCGTGGGCGGGCCGCGTTGATCTACGTAAAACAGTTAGAGACAGCGCCTAAAGCTTCCTGAAATTCCGATTCGCGTAAAATGGACGTAACACCTAATGTCCATAAGCAATCCGAACCTGCCTAAGTCGATTCTCGCCTTGCGCGACTACAACGCCCAGACGTTCCTCCACGACCTGCTGGCCGGCGTCACTGTCGGCCTGGTCGCATTGCCTCTCGCCATGGCATTCGGCATCGCCTCAGGGGTCACGCCGCAGGCTGGCCTTTATACCGCCGTGGTGGCCGGATTCCTCATCTCGGCACTTGGCGGCTCGCGCACGCAGATTGGCGGGCCTACTGGTGCTTTCGTGGTGATTGTTGCCGGCATTGTTGCCCATTTCGGCATGAGTGGCCTCGCCATGGTCACGCTGATGGCCGGAGTCATTTTGCTCGTGATGGGTTTCACCGGCCTCGGGGCTGCAGTTCGCTTTATCCCGCGCATGGTGGTTATTGGATTTACCAACGGCATCGCCATCCTGATTGCTTCAACACAGATCAAAGACTTCTTCGGCCTTCGCACGCCTGCTGTCCCCAGCGAGTTTCTGCCCCGCATTGAGGTGCTTGCTGCTCACTTCAGCACAATCAATCTCACTGCGCTGGGTCTCGGCCTCGGTACGCTCATCATCCTCACCATTCTGCCGCGCCTGACCCGCCGTGTCCCGGCCTCAATCGCCGCCGTCTTGGTCTGCACAGCGGTCAGCGTGATTTTTCACCTGCCTGTCGAGACCATCGGCAGCAGATTCGGAGGCATTCCACGCGGCCTGCCGCCCTTCGCCATTCCCAGCTTCCACGCCGAGCACATTCTGCCCCTCATTCCTGCAGCTTTCACCGTAGCCATGCTGGCGGCGCTTGAAAGCATGCTCTCTGCCGTGGTTGCCGACGGGATGACCGGCGACCGCCACAACTCCAACGTTGAACTTGTGGCCCAGGGATTCGCTAACATTGTTTCTCCGCTGTTCGGCGGCATCCCCGCCACCGGCGCCATCGCCCGCACCGCTACCAACATCCGCGCAGGTGCGCGCTCGCCCATCTCCGGCATGATTCATGCGCTCACGCTGCTCGGCATTCTTGTGGTTGCTGCGCCCCTGGCCAGTTATATCCCGCTCACCACGCTGGCCGCAGTGCTATTTGTCGTGGCTTACAATATGGGCGAGTGGCATGAGATCGGCGCAATTCTGCGGCTGGATTTCACAGCTATCTCGGTATGGCTGGTCACCTTCGCGCTCACGGTGTTCGCCGATCTTACTGTGGCCGTCGCAGTCGGACTCGGGCTCGCCTCTCTACTCTATATCCGTCGCATTGCCGACACCACGACCGTTTCTCCGGTGACCGAAGAGTATATCCGCGACGGCCTGCCGCATGTATTGCAGGGACGCATTGTTCCGCCCTACGTTTCGCTGCTGCGAATTCATGGCCCATTTCTTTGGGGCACCACCGAAAAACTCGTCGAAGCCACGGTTAACATGGATACCTTTGAGCCGGTCGTCATCTTGCGGCTCCGCAACATGTCGGCCATCGACGCCACTGGAATCCACGCCATCGAGACATTTTCAAAGCGTCTGCATCAATCCGGCCGCACGCTTCTGCTTTGTGGCGCCATGGAGCAGCCATCCAAGCTCCTGAGCGGTACGCGCTTTCTTGACCGCCTTGGCCGCGAAAACATCGTGCCCAACATTCAGGCCGCTCTCAACCGTGCCCATGAAGTCTACGGGGCCGCTCTGGCAGCAGCCCCGCAAGCCTCATAAGGACCTGGAAATTACTGGAATCTCTTCAGCTTATTTCCCGTCCATTGCACTCTTAATGAACGCTGCCGCGCGGTCATGGAGCTGTTTGCGGCACTCGTCTCTCACATACGCCATGTGGCCCGATTCATACCAGTCGTACTCGATGTTTTTGGCCAGGGATTGCGGAATAGGCAGGTGCTGTTCCTCATACTGTGCGGCGAAGAACGGCGTGGCCAGGTCGTAGTATCCATCGTTCACCATCACCTTCAAGTTGGGATTGGTCTTCATCGCATTGGCAAGGTCGGCGCTTACGTTCAGCCCGCTCGAATCGCCCCCGCCGCGGCCGCCTCGTCCCTGACGCCCCATATCCCAGCGCACGCCGTTGAACAGCGCGTCGGGCAAATAGGTCTCGTCGGTGCCGTACTTCAGATCGTTGCGGAGATAGGAGTTGATGGACGAGTAGTACGCCGATGAGATGGCCGAGCTCTGCGGATCGTAATCCGCGCTTTCGCTGAGCGGATCGATGGTGGGGCCAAGGTAGCGGGTATCGTAGCGGCCGGTGGTCATGTCCTGGTCATCGGCAAAGGTCTTCTCGAACTCGCCTCCATTCACGCGCAGGTTGGCCTTGAGCACATAGGCCACCGGCAGCCCGGTATACTCGTGAAGCTTCTCGGCGACCGCCTGCTTCTCCGAGTCGCTTAACGCAGTCCCCTGGGCCAGCGCATGCATGTAGTCGCCGAGCGCAAAGGTCTCAACCTCTTTCAGAAACGGCTCAAGCGCGGGCGGCTGGGGCGAAAGCTTCTTGTGGTACCAGGCGGTAGCCGCGTAGGTGGGCAGGGCCAGTTCGAACGGCAGATCCATGCCCGGACGGCCGCCGCCTACGCCAATGCCGATGGGAAAATTGAGAATCTCGCCGAGCAGCATCACGCCGTTCAGGTCGATGTTCTTGTCGTTTTCGAGGAGGTTGGCCAGCACCGCCGAACGGGTGGTTCCGTAGCTCTCGCCAAACAGAAATTTAGGCGAGTTCCAGCGGTTGTACTTGGTAAGAAAGCGGGCGATGAAACGCGCAAACGCATCCGCGTCCTCATCCACGCCCCAGAATGCCTTCCCGGCGTCCTTGCCGATGAGCCGCCCAAAGCCCGTGCCCGGCATATCGATAAAGACCAGGTCGCTGGCGTCGAGCAGGGAGTTGGGGTTGTCTTCAAGCTTGTACGGAGCGCCGGGCAGATGGGTGTCGCCGCCGGTCTCAACAAACTTTGGCCCCACCGAGCCCAGATGCAGCCACATGGTTGAACTGCCCGGGCCACCGTTGTAGAAGAACGTCACCGGCCGGTCTTCAGCCTTAGCGCCCGTCTTGAAATACGCCACGTAGAACATGCGCGCCACGGGCGGGGCATCGGCTGGATCCTTGGGCGCCGAAATTGCGAGCTGGCTGCCCGGCAGCGGCTTGCCGTCTGCGCCAAGTTGCGCATCCTGGGCGTCGGTAGCTCCCACCGTGATGGTGCCGGCGACCGCGGTATACGAGATATGCATTCCGCCGGCGTTCAGTTCGCTTTGCGTGGTAGAGTCCGGTGGAGCTGCAGGAGAGGCCTTATCGGCTGCAGAGGAATGGGGCGATGGCTTTTCGTCCTGGGCTTGCGCCGCTGCCGGCGTGAACAGCAAACAAGGCAGAAGGGCAGCCGCAAGGGCCGGGGCCGCAATACGAAGGCATGTTCTCATTGGGAATCTCCGCGATGAATTTTGTTGACTGGCCAGGGCCCGAACCCGGCCCGCACCATTGCCGGGCTCTGGTGAAAAGTGACATTCACTTTTTTGCAAACGGTTGTTTCTCGATGATCCGCGGCCGGTCTTCGGCCTGGAGCTGTCTTGATACTGCCTCGACCTCTTTGAAGACGCGCAGCAGGTTTCCGCCGAGAATCTTGCGGCAGTCTTCAGCGGAGTAGCCGCGCGCCATCAGAGCTGCGGTGATTTTGGGCAGATCGGCGGGCGAGTCAAGGCCTTCGGGCAATTGCCCGCTCACGCCATCGAAGTCTGAACCGAGGCCCACATGGTCGATGCCCGCCACCTTCGCAATGTGGTCGATGTGATCGATGAGATCGGAGAGCGGTGGCCGGGGAATGCGATCGGCGCCCTCCCGTTGAATTTTGGCAAGCTCGTCATAGGTAGGCTCGCGGCCCTCGGCCTTGAGCTTGTCTTTATAGGCCTGCACTTGCTTGTCGATCTCCGGCTGCATCGCCTTCAGGGCGTCGCGATACTTCTGCGAGACGAAGCCGGAATAGAAGTTGACCTGTACCACGCCGCCCCTGGAATCAGGCCCTCCCGACCGCGCCACCGCACGCAGCATGTCGTCGGTCATGTTACGCGGTGCGTCGCACAGAGCCCGGGCCGACGAATGCGATGCGATGACCGGTGCGCGGGTGATGACCAGAGTCCGGTAGAACGTCTTGTCGGAGACGTGCGAAATGTCGACCATCATGCCCAGGCGGTTCATCTCATACACCACATCTTTGCCAAACTCCGACAGGCCCTCTTTGGTATGGGGCACAGTCGCATCGGTATCGTCGCCGGAGCTGTCAGCCCAACCATTCGAATTGGTCCACGTGAGCGTCATGTAGCGAACGCCCAGCGCATAATACTGGCGCAGCAGGGCCAGAGAATCCTCAATTGAATGGCCGCCCTCAATGCCCATCAGCGCTGCCAGCTTGCGATCGCGGTGCGCCTGCTCGATTCCTGCGGCAGAAGTCACAAACTCCATCTGGTCGGGATGACGGTCTACCTGCAGTTTTACTGAATCGATAAGTTCCAGCGTGCGCCGCGCGTATTGGCCTTTGTAAAGAGTCGGCTCAACCCAGATGGAAAAGAACTCGGCGCCCAGATTGCCCTTGCGCGCCGATTCAAGGTTGAAGTTGCCGCCATTTAACGGGTCGCCCAGGTCGAAGTGCTCATCGAGGAACCGCTGCGGCGTATCGGCATGAGTGTCGATCACGATGGCAGACTTTTGAACTGCTTCAGGGGTGAGCTTGTTTTGACTCACTGAGGCTGGCGTGTGCTGCGTGGCTTGGGTTTGAGCTGCCATGAGCGCGGGAGCAGCAAAAACCAGCAGGACCAGGGATACAGAGGCTCGCATAGGCTTTCGATGAGTGTATACCGCGGAGAAGGATGGATTGCAGGCAAAAGTAGCGATTGGCGAGAGAGTTGGATCGGCGCGCGAAAAAAGGCCGACCTGGAATGCCGGTCGGCCTTGAAGTCGGTTTGCGGAGGTGGGGTGTTTCGCCAGCCGGGACCTTGGCTTTGAATGCGTTGGTCCCGGCCGGGCTGTGCTTCTACTGCGCGGCTTTCTTGTGGTGATGGGGCTTGGCTCCGAGGGGCTTGCGCGCCACTGGCTTAACCATAGACTCATCCACCGGCGTGGTGCCGCTCAGTGTGGCTGAGTCGTCCGCTCCCGCAGGCACCAGGTAGTTTTCTACCGTCTGCCCATCGGTTGCGCCCGTTACCACAGTGATCCGCGATCCATCAATGCCCTGATCGGTGACCAGGTACTCCTTGGTGTTGACCGCGCGCTGTGCTGCGTACTGTTCAGCCATCATGTGCTTGTGGTGTGCGGCCTGTTTCTCTTCCTTGGCCGTCTTGTCCTTCTCGGCCTG
>JBEKCW010000046.1:0-18635 GCA_050014675.1 Occallatibacter sp.
GGCCTGGCTCGACCGGGCATTTCACGTGGCTCCGGTTGCACCGGCCGGTGGCGAGGCTCCACTCGAAGCCTGGCTTCGCCGCGTGCATGAGGCGCTCGAAACAACTGGCCGCGAATACCCATTCCTCGCCTACGGAACCGATTGGCTTGGCTTTGCGCACTTGGTCATCGCCATTGCCTTTATTGGCCCGCTGCGCGACCCGGTGCGCAACAAGTGGGTGCTGGTGTTCGGCGTAATTGCGTGCCTGGGAGTATTTCCGCTGGCGCTCGTCGCGGGCGCGATACGCGGAATTCCGCTCTACTGGCGGGCCATCGATTGTTCGTTCGGACTGTTTGGGGCAATTCCGCTTCTCTTTTGCCTGCGCGAGGTTGGCCGGCTGGAGAAATTGGATCTTGAGAAGATGGGCCCTGACAAGGTGGCGTGAGGCCGCGGCTCTACACTGATATCGGTCGATGACAGAACATACGGGTCCAACTGACACCATCGCGGCCATCTCCACGCCTCCTGGGCGCGGCGGCATTGGAATTGTGCGGCTCAGCGGGCCGGATTCGGTCTCGATTGCGGCCGGGCTGGTGAGGCTGCGGCACCCGCTGGAGCCGGCGCATGCGCGGCTGGCCGATGTGGTTGATGATTCTGGCGCTGGCGAGTCCAATCACGGCGCGGGGCCGGAGGTGATTGACGAAGCCCTAGTGACGTACTTCAAGGCGCCGCACTCTTACACCGCTGAGGATGTGGTGGAGATTGCGGCGCATGGGTCGCCGGTGATTCTCGACTATTTGCTGCGGCGAGCTTTGGCACTGGGCGCGCGGCTGGCCGAGCCGGGCGAGTTTACCCATCGCGCATTTTTGAGCGGGCGGCTAGATTTGACGCAGGCTGAGGCGGTCCGCGACCTGATTGAGGCGCAGACGTTGACGCAGGCTCGCCAGGCTGCCAGCCAGATGGGCGGCGCGCTGAGCCGGCGCGTTGTGCCGCTGAAACAGCGGCTGGTTGAGCTGATTGCGCAGTTGGAGGCCGGCATTGATTTTGCCGAGGACGATGTAGACGTGACGCCGGCGAGTGAGATCGCGCGGCGCATTGGGGAGCTTGAGCCGCCGCTGGTGGCGCTTGAAGCATCGTTTGCGCGCGGACGGCTGGTGCATTACGGGCTGACGCTGGCCATTGTGGGGCGGCCGAACGCCGGCAAGAGCTCGCTGTTCAACCGGCTGGTGGAGCGCGATCGCGCGATTGTTACGGCCACACCCGGCACCACGCGCGACCTGGTGACGGAGCGAATCTCGCTCGACGGAATTCCGCTGGAGCTGGTGGACACGGCGGGGCTGCGCGAGGGGCCCCGGGGAACGCTCGAAGAGGCTGAACAGATTGGCATTGCGCGCAGCCGCGAAGCGCTGGCCGACGCCGACCTGGTGCTGATTGTGCTGGACGCGACCGAGGCGCTGAACGACGAAGAGCGGTTGCTGCTGGCCGCGGCGGACGGACGGCCCGCGCTGGTGGCAGTGAACAAACGCGACCTGGTCGCAGACGGCCAATATGCCGCGGCCCTGGATGCGGAAAAGCTGGAATCTGCTCCTGTGCTTTTTACCTCGGCTTTGACCGGCGAGGGAATTGAGGAGCTGCGCGCGCAAATTCTTCGCCTGGCCACGGGCGGCGCGGCTGCCGAGCCGGGTTTGCTGACCAATTTGCGCCAGCACCAGGCCGTTACCACTACGCTGGGCGCGCTGGCCGATGCTTCGCGCGCGAATGCCGGCGCCATTCCGCACGAGATGATTCTGCTGGACCTTTACCGCGCGCTGTGGGCGCTTGACTCGCTGACCGGGCAGACGACGCCGGACGACATTCTGAATCTGATTTTCTCGACTTTCTGCATCGGTAAGTGACCTTGCGGAATTGGCTCTCCGCGCGGCAGCCGGCAAAAAAAATGCACGTGCCCAACCTTCATAAAAGTTGCAGGTCGTGAGCAGCGGAATGCGCGTCCACTGCTGCTCCTACGGCCATCGATGCCCAGAATCTTTGCACGCAGAAAGTATGACGCATGGATGGCCACGCTACGAGGTCTGGCTCAGTGCCTCCGCGGCGCGCAGGGCCAGGCCGTGGGCAACGGAGGTGAACTCGTTTCCTCCGCGAATTCGATCTTTGCCGAAGCGGGTTTCGAATATGCGGCGCACCGCGGGCACGAATGAGCTGCCTCCGGTAAGGAAGACGCGGTTGACCGATTGCGGATGAATGCCCGCGACACTAAGGAGTTTGTCGACCGAATCCGCGATGGCCTCGAGATCGCTCGCTATCCATGATTCAAAGTCGCGGCGTGTAACCGGGATGTGAAGGTCCATGCTGCCGTCGCGAAAATGGAATTCGGCACTTTCGCTGCGGGACAGCTCGAACTTGAGCCGTTGAACTGCCTGGTGGAGCTGATAGCCGAGGTCTTCTTCAATGAGGGCGATCAAGGCCTGAATTTTTTCTGGCTCCAATGCCCGGATCCGGGCGCTCTTCAGAATTTCGCGAACATTGTTGGTGCGCAGGAAAGATAGATAATGCCATCGCTCGAGGTTGGCGTAGATCCAGGCTGGAACTGCGGGCAGCAGCTTATTGAGCGACCGAGCCTCAGAATTCGAACCCAGCGCAGGCGAGACCAGTTTGCGGATGATGCGTGCGTCGAAGGCGTCTCCGGCCAGCCCCACTCCGCTGTTGCCGAGAAGATCGCGCGAAGTGCGTCCGCGGCTGCGCACGCCGGGACCGACACGCAACAGAGAGAAATCACTTGTTCCGCCGCCGAAGTCGCCGATGAGGATGAGCTCATCGTGGTCGAGCGTGGCCTCGTATGAGTAGGCGGCAGCGACCGGCTCCATTTCGAATTCAACTCGTTCGAGGCCCGCGGCCGCAAACGCGTCCCTGAGGCGCGCGACGGCAAAGTCGTCGTCCTCCGGCGTTTCGGCTCCGACAAATCTTACCGGGCGGCCCACCATGGCAAAGCCAATCGGCTTCTCGAATTGCTGCTCCGCATGTTTGCGCAAATCGGAGAGTATGCGTGAGATCAACTCCTCCAGCTTGTATCGGCGGCCGAAGATTTCAGTCCCGGTGAGGGAACGACTGGAGAGGTGTGACTTGAGCGACTGGATGAGGCGGCCCTTTTCGTCGGCGTGAAGGTAACGTTCAATGGCGGCGTGGCCGGTGAGGGCGTGCATTTTCCGCGGCCCGTTTCTGGGTCTGAATTGTTCAAGATACAGGACCGATCGCGATGTCTCCGCCTGAGCGCCGAACGATGGAAACATGGCATATTGCACTCCGGTCTCTGCATGCAGAAACGCGACGGAACTGTTGGTTGTGCCGAAATCAAGTCCGACGGCTACCGGGTGGCTTTTTGTTGTCTGCATCGGTTCCATTATTTCGTAATTGAACGCACTCTGCCGAGTCTCGAAAGAACACGACGTTGAATGAGATTGCGGCCATCGGATAAGGATTCAAATGCCGACGGTAACCCACTCAACTTCACAGTTTGCGGCGGAGCTCTTCAACTCTCTGTAAAGAATCGCTGCCACGAAGCCGATGAAACAAATGGAATGTATCTATGCCAGCAAGGTCGGCCAGTGAGGTCGGCCGGCGAGGTCAGCCGTGAAGGACGGCCAGTGAGGCCAGCCGCGTTCCAGGGCGCAGCCAGATGTGCGCAAGGAAACTCTTGAAAGGAGTGGACCATGAAAAGAAGAGTGTTCAATTGGAATGCCGGGCCGGCGGCAGCGTGCGCGAAGAGGCTGTTGAGAGGAGTTTTGGGATTAGCGGGTTGTTTGTTTCTGGTGCACGGAGCGCTGGGTCAACAATCAGCGTTGAATAGTCCTTCGCTGGTCAACATGGAGTATCCGCAACCTGCGGGCGCGGTTAAGCCGCTCGAGCTGAAGGACTTTCCCAAGTGGATCACGGTCGACATGCAGACGAGGGCGCGCGAAGAAAACCAGAGCTCAGACAAGTATGTTTCCGGCAATGACGCGGTATATGTTTTGACGCGCGTGTGGGGCGGTCTTGAGGTTAGGCCGACCAGGTGGCTTACAGGCTACATGCAATTTGTCGACGCGCATGCGCTGGGATTGCCGCTCTACTACGTTGCCGCCAATCAGCGGGATGCGTTCGATGATCGGCAGGCTTTTCTCGAGTTCCATCAGAAAAGTTTTGCGGTGATCGCCGGGCGGCAGGAATTGAGATATGGCGGCGAGCGGTTGGTGGGAATCAGCAACTGGACCAATACCAGCCGTACCTGGGATGGATTTCTGGGGCGCATCGGCGACAAAAACCGGCTGGACGTGTTCAGCACATCGGTAGTCGCGATTCATGCCGGGTCTCTCGATAAACACGGCGCCGGGTTGACCTTTCACGGCGCGGTGGGAACCATCACGACCTGGATTCCGCGCACTGTGGTTCAACCATTTGTCTATATAAGGGCGTTGCCCTGGGTAGAGAGCCTGCAGAAGACGTATGGCAGCGAGACCGAGGTGACGCCGGGCGCGGAAGTTTCAGCCAGAATCCTGGGTGGTTTCTACTTTGACGCTCTGGGGGCTCTGCAGCGCGGCAGCTATTCAAGCGATTCGATTCGCTCGGCCGCAGGGTATGTAAAGGCTGGCTACGGCGCGCAGACAATTGACTGGAAGCCACGCCTGGCAGGCGAGTATGACTACGCGTCCGGCAATCCGCATACGGACTTACAGAGGATCGGCACATTCGATCAGCTGTATCCGAGCAACCACAACGCTTTCGGACTGACCGATCTATTCGGCTTTGAAAATATCAAGGAAGAACGGCTCAATCTCGACCTGGCCCCGGCAAAACGCATTGCGATGCTGTTTCAGCAGGAGTGGCTGCGCGTTTCCACGGTTCACGACAGCGTGTACGGCGGATCGGCATCGGCAACCGTGAAGGCTCCAGCCGCGGGGTTCCTGAGCGACGACATCGGCAGAGAGTTCGACGCTTCGGGTCAGTACGCTCTGGCCGGCAGCGTGACGATGAATATCGGCGCCGGTCACTTCTTGCCTGGATCGCTGATGCGGGAGAACGCTCATGGCGCTCCGTTGACGCTGGCCTACTTCGGGCTGACATACAGGTTCAAAGTGAATGCTGCCGAATGAGATCTGGAGACAAATTTCGCAGACAGTGTGAGAGTTGCCGCGCGAGCCGGAGGTGAAATGTGTCAATGACGGGCGACGCGTTCTCCGGTCTTATCGCTGCTGTAGACCAGGCAACGGATTGCATTGTCATCACCGACTCCAGCGGAACGATCGAGTATGTCAATCCGGCGTTCACGGCGATTACGGGATACAGCAAGGAAGAAGCGGTGGGACGGAACCCTCGCTTCCTTCAATCGGGAAGACAACCTGCGGCATACTATGAAGAACTCTGGAACACCATTCTTGCAGGGCAGGTGTGGCACGGACGACTGACGAACCGTCGCAAGGACGGATCCTACTATGAAGAAGAGATGCGGATCACCCCGGTCCGCGATGCGAATGGCGGCGTTACCGGATACATCGCAGTCAAGCACGACGTAACCGAGAAACAGGCGCGGGAGGATGCGCAGGCGCTTCTGGCCACGATTGTGGAAGCTTCAGAGGACGCCATCTTCACGTACACGCCCGGCGGTTTGATTCTTACGTGGAATCGCGGCGCGGAATCGATCTTCGGCTACAGCGGCGAGGAGGTGGCCGGGAAGCCGCTGGCCATGCTGGTGGCGCCGGAACGGCTGCCATTGCTGCCCAAATTCAGCGAGCGGCTGTTACGCGGCGGCGCGGTTTCTCAGTATGAGACATTGCTGGTGCGCAAGGATGGAAAGACGATCCACGTATCTGTCAGCGGGTGTGCAATCCGAGACTCCTCGGATGAAGTGACCGCCGTTTCGGTTATTGTTCGCGACGTCTCCGAGCGCTTCAATGCCGGTCAAAGGCTCCAACAAAGTGAACGGCGCTTCCGCGAGGTTTTTGAGAATGCGCCGGTTGGCGTCTATGTGACCGGGCCGGACGGGCGCTATCTCCAGGTGAATGCGGCGTTTTCAAGAATGGTGGGGTATTCAGAAAAAGAACTCCTCGCAATGTCGTGGCTGGAATTAAGCCATCCCGACGACCTGGCTTTCGCAATCGAGACCAAACGGCGGCTGTGGGAGAGTGCGGACGGCCAAGTGGAAGTGGAAGGGCGATCGATTCATCGCAACGGCAATGTGGTCTGGGGCCGGATGAATATTGCGCTTATACGAGACGAAAACGGCAATCCGCTCCACTCCGTGATCCATGTCGTAGACATTACCGAACGCAAGCGGGCGGACGATGTGCTGCGCGAGAGTGAAGAACGCTTCCGCAATATGGCCGACAGCAGCCCGTCGATGATGTGGGTAACGGATGCCGGTGGTGAGGTTGAGTTCGTGAGCCGGGCGTTCCGTGAGTACTGCGGGGCAAATCTCGAAGGGGACGACAAACAGAATTGGCAATTGTTGATTCATCCTGACGATGCGCCCCAGTGCCACTCGGACTTCATGCGCGCGATGAGCGAAAAAACGGCCTTCCGAGGCGAATGGCGCGTGCGGCGTGCCGATGGCGAGTGGCGTCTATTGGGCACCAATGCCGAGCCGCGCCTGTCGCCTGACGGCAAGTATATGGGCCACATTGGTCTGTGTGCGGACATCACGGAGCGCAAGCAGGCGGAGCGGAAACTTCAGTTTCAGCATTCAGTGATTCGCGCCATTCACGAGGTGTCGCTCGACGGAATCCTGGTGGTGAACAATGCGCAATGCATCGTGTCGCACAACCAGAGGTTCAAGGAGGTTTGGCAGCTTCCCCAGCTTGAAATCTCAGACCATATGCCAGATTACTTCGTCGGCGATCAGGCCCCGGTTGTCTTGTCGGCCGTGCTCGAACGCGTGAAGGATTCCGAGGCGTTTCTCAAGCGAATTCGAGAACTGAACGCCGATCCGGAGGCAAACGACCATTGCGAAATCGAGCTCAAAGACGGCAGAACCGTGGAACGATACTCCACAGCCCTGCGCGGCGAAAGCGGCGAGCATCTTGGGCGTGTGTGGTTCTTTCGCGACATCACCGGGCGCAAGCAGGCCGAACAGGCCCTGCGGAGCAGTGAAGAGAAGTTCCGCCAGCTTGCCGAGAATATTCGGGAAGTTTTTTGGATGATGAACGCAGCAGGCAGCGAAATCCTCTACGTCGGTCCCGCCTACGAGCAGATCTGGGGACGCAGCTGCGAAAGCCTGTATGCGAGACCGATGGATCGGATGGAAGCCATCCATCTCGACGACCGCGAGCGTGCCCATGAGACCTTTATGAGGCAGTTGCAGGGAGAAAGCATCGATTCCGAATACAGAATCGGCACGCCGAATGGAGAGGAACGATGGATCCGCGACCGGGCGTTTCCTATTCGCGATCAAGGCGGCGAACTGATCAGGGTCGCCGGAATCGCAGAGGAGATCACCGAAAGAAAACGCTACGAAAAGGAGTTGATTCGCGCCCGCGAGGAAGCGAATGCGGCCAGTGAGGCCAAGAGCCAGTTTTTGGCCAACATGAGCCATGAGATTCGAACTCCCATGAATGGGATTATGGGAATCACCGGTTTGCTGCTGGAGACGGAGCTGGACGAGACACAGCGCTCTTACGCAGACACGGTGCTGGAATGCGCCGATGCTTTGTTGACGCTGATCAACGATATTCTCGATATCTCAAAGGTTGAAGCCGGGAAGATTGAGCTGGAGACGCTGGAATTCGATCTTCAAACCGTGCTGGAGGATCTTGTTTCAGTGCTGGCCGTAAAGGCCCACCGGAATGGCCTCGATCTTATCTGCGAAATTGAACCCGGGACGCCCACCATGTTGCGGGGCGACATGGGACGGCTGCGGCAGATAGTGAACAACCTGGTGGGCAATGCCATCAAATTTACTTCGGCCGGCGACGTGGAACTGCATGTGACGTTGTCTGGGGAGACTGACGACGAGGTTCTGCTTCATTTTTCAGTGCGCGACTCGGGCATCGGCATACCTACGGACAGATTGGGCAGGCTGTTCAACAAGTTCAGCCAGGTAGACTCATCCACCACGCGCCTGTATGGAGGCACAGGACTGGGTTTGGCCATCTCGAAGCAGCTTGCAGAAATGATGGGCGGCGCAATCGGAGTTTCAAGCAAGGAAGGTGAAGGCTCGGAGTTCTGGTTCACGGCGCGTTTTGGCAAGCAGGCCAAGGCGCGCGTTGAGAGAGTTCCAATCGAAGGGCTCGCGGGCCGGCGCGCGCTGATTGTGGAGGATCGTGCCGCTGGTTTCCGCCTGCTTGACAGGCAATTGCGGTTTGCCGGCCTGCGGACTTCCAGGGCAGAGAACTATCCGCAGACGCTTCAGTCGCTTTATGGCGCTGCCGCCGAAAAGGATCCGTTCCACATCGTCATCGCCGATCTGCAGGTGCCGGGTATGGACGGCGAGGGGCTGGCTCAGACGATCAAGGGCGACCCGGTGCTTGGGGCGATGCGTGTGGTTTTCCTGGAACCGGTTGGAAGTCCGATCCGCCTCCGTGCGCCCGAAGTAGAGAAGCTCGTGACTTATTTAGCCAAGCCGGTGCGAAGCCGGGAGTTGCTCGAAGCTCTTTGCTCGATTCCCGGCATGGCTGAACCTGGATCGCAGAACGGAGCCGGTTCCCGTGCGGCGGGCGCTGCGGTAAGATCGATCGCCGGCATTGAAGGGCGAATCCTGCTGGCTGAGGATAACGTCACCAACCAGAAAGTCGCTGTAGGAATTCTCAGCAAATTCGGCTTGAGGGTGGATGTCACATCGAACGGCATCGAGACGCTAAAGGCATTGGAAACCAAAGCGTACGATTTGATTCTTATGGACGTGCAGATGCCTGTAATGGATGGCTTCGAGGCAACGAGAAAGATTCGCGCTTCGAATTCGGAGGCATTCAATTCAAGGATTCCGATTATTGCGTTAACTGCTCACGCGCGGGAAAGCGACCGGAAAGACTGCGTCGCGGCGGGAATGGACGATTACCTTTCGAAGCCGGTAACCGCGGCGGCTCTGATTGAGACGGTTCTGAGATGGCTTCCAAAAGGTGTAAACAAAGGCCGGGTCTCGTCACGAAAGGAAACTTCGCCAGCGACTCCGAAATGCGAGGCGCTGCCGGTCTTCGATCGGGAGGGCATGTCGAGCCGTTTGTTGGGCGATGAGGAACTGATGAGCGCGGTAATCGCCGAGTTTCTGATGGATACGCCCAGGCAGATCGCGGCTCTGCGGGTGCTGATCGATCTGAAGGACGCCACGGCCGCGGGGCGTAAGGCGCATTTGATCAAGGGATCCGCGTCAAACGTGGGCGGCGAAGCCATGCGTGCCGTGGCCTATGAATTGGAGCAGGCAGGCAAGGGCGGCGATTTGGAAGTGCTGGCTGCGGGCGTGGACGATCTCGAACGTGAGTTCCTGGGATTGAAGGATGCGCTTCAAGCGCGTGGAGACAGCGGCGGAAAGTCCGAAAAAAGCGGTGCAATCGTTTTGCGCACTGTGTAACGACTGCATAGAAAAAACAAGATTGGATTTGTCGGTCGTTGGACTTGGTGGTCTCCCACCCCTTCGAGCAAAAGACGCTCGATGGATGGGGCGCCCAATTTTATCCATTGCGTCTCATTCATCGCGGGGCGGAAACGACGGTGGCGAGCTGAAGAAACTGGCCGTGGAGCGGTTGGGGCGCTGCTATTGCCCGGATCCGCCGCTGATGATCTGGTGAAACGTGAACTGGCGGACGATCTCTTTCAAAGAGATCGCGAGCTTTGAGAGGTGGTCACAGGAATTGGTGGACTTTTGAGCGTCTTCAGCCGATTCACTGGTGAGTTTGGCGATCTCTTCTACGTTTGCATTGATCTGTTGCGCGGCCCCGCCCTGCTTGCTGGCCGCGGAGGAGATTCTGGAGATCATGTCACCCACGTTCTGGGCGGCGGAGATGATCGCCTTCAAAGACGCGCCTGCCTTTGAGGTAGTTTCGACGCCGGCTTCAACTTGCGTCGTGCCCGTCTTCATCTGCCTGACTGCCTCTTTGGTGCCTTTCTGCACAGTCTCGATCATTTGCCCGACTTCTTTGGTTGCATTCGTAGTACGCTCGGCCAGGCGGCGAACTTCGCCGGCGACGACGGCGAAGCCGCGTCCCTGTTCGCCGGCGCGCGCAGCTTCAATCGCTGCATTCAAAGCCAGAAGATTGGTCTGTCCGGCAATGTCATCGATGACCGCGACGATTCTGCCGATCTGATCTGAGTTTTTGCCCAGCTCTTCAATTTTCTTCGCAGTGGCGTTTACTGACTCGGCAATGGTCTGCATCATAACCAGAGCTTCGTCGACGATCAAGCCGCCTTGCCTGGCAATCTCAACCGCGTTGCACGCCGAGTCAGAAGCACGGCTTGAATTGCCGGAGACATTCTGGACACTCCCAACCATCTCCTGCATTGAGTCGCCGATTTGCGCAATTCGATCGCGCTGGGTAACGGCTGCTTCAGCTGCCCGCCTGGCATGCGCCAGAATCTCATTGGTGGCGGTGGTGATTTTGTCGCTGCAGTAATCGATGCCCGATACGGTGCCGGTGAGCTGCTCCAGCGCGCCATTCATATATGCAGACATGCTCCCGATGTCGTCTGCGCTGAGAACATCCACTTTGCCGCGAAGCACGCCTTTACCAAGGGCGAGGATCGCTGCTTCGAGAGGCTCGATGGAACGGCGGATCGTACGCGCAAACCATATATCCCCTGCGGCTCCAACCATGATTGTGATGAGCAGAATGGCCCAGACCAACGGAATACCGCGTTGGACATTGTCGACTGCCCTTTGCGTAAGGGCGTCGCCGCGAACTTTATCGATCTCCGCCAGTTGCTCCTCGATCTGACGCCGAGCCAGAGTCGCATTCTTCAGCCTGGTGTTGTAAATATCCCATGCCTGCTGCTTTTTACCTGCGCGGCTCAAAACTTTGATCTCGGTCCACACCTCGTAGAAACTGGCTTGACGCGTTGCCAGCTCGCGAAGCTCGTCGCGGTCTTTTGGGTCGAACTTCGGATAGTTGCTTCGAATCTTGGCCAGGTCGGCCTCGGCCTTGTCCACCAGAACTTCGTTCTTAGCCATCTCCGCGTCGCTGGTGGCATTTAAATGGAGAATGATCGCGATTCTCTGATCCTTGGCCACGGCCTTCATTTGTCCGGCCAGGAAAAGCGTGGCATAGGTGTCGTTGTTCATCGCGTCCACTGCCTTCCTGGTTCGATACATCGATGACAGGGAGAGGAACCCTTGCGTTAGCGTCAACAATCCAAGGATTGTGCCGGCCAGCACAATTTTGCTGCTCAGCGTCAACTTCGGCTTATTCATCTTTGCTCCCTGACTGTCATGTCCACGAACACTGTTGACTTGGCTTTGAACGAAGCGAAGGCATCCGTAGCTCGGGCTGCTGAGTAACACTATCGGTCGGGAAGGAGAAAAGTTGAGAGGAAGCGTGGCCCGGGCGGGCCGGATGCGATGGTTCGTTGTGGACTGGATGAACTGTTCCGACTTGGTTTGAATAAGACCAGCAAATGCCTGCCGAGAGGCAGGCCGCGCACAGGACAAAACTTGAGCTGCTATGCCGTGATTGCCGAAGAATATCTATGGTTCCGCATCGACAGAGCGAAACTCATGCGCTACTTGATGAGCCCAAGTTCAAGCAATTCGCTGCGCAGTTTTCCGGTGTCGATCGGCTTCATCAAATAGGCATTGCACCCGCCAATCAAGGCATTGGCGATGCTGCTCATGTCGGTCTGACCGGTGGTGACGATGATTTTGGTTGTATTGAGCACCTCGGCCGCGGCATCCAGCTTGTGTATTTCGCGAATAGCCTGCTGCCCATCCATTACCGGCATTCCCAGATCCATGCAAACCAGGTCGTAGCCGCGATGCTTCAGATATGCATCCTTGACGGCCTCGACGGCCTGTCTCCCATCGACGGTTACGTCGCATTCACCGTATTGTGACAGGAACTTCTGCAAGATCGTCCGGCTTGTGACATCGTCTTCCGCAACCAGGCTCCTCATGAACATCCCCTCATCTTTCAGGCATCCGGATCGGCTCGTTTCGCACCGAGGTTGGCAACACAATTCGATCGGCGATCCAGCCTAGGTGATTCTTATTGGCTATCGGCAGAATTGGTTTTTTGATTACCAGACCGGGAATTAATGATGGTAAGAGGCCGAGTGTCAATATTGCGGATAGGCATTAGAGTCTGCCGGTGGCTCAGGGAATTGGGCAATTCCAAGGTTTGATGAATCGTTAACAAACACGCTGCTTGTCCTGGCCAATGCAAGATTGCAGGACTATGGTATGAATCAGTGGGGAGAGTGAGGGCCATGAGGATGGCGGCAAAGAGAAGGGCAATTTCGCGACGACGATTTCTTCAGACGGGTTCGTTGGCAGTGGTTGCGGGTGCCGGGATGCGGAGCTATCGGGCCTGGGGCTCTGAGCCAGCCATGCCTGCGATGCTCTCCGAATTTGGATATGGCGATGTGTCGATTGCCAGCGAGCTGCATGAAGCGCAGTTATTCAACACTCATGACGTGCTGATGGCGTTGAGCGAGGACAGCCTCTTGAAGCCGTTCCGGCAGATGGCCGGCATGACCGCGCCCGGCGAAGATCTGGGTGGGTGGTACCAATACAACCCCGACTACGACTATCGCAAGGACTTCGATAAGGGCTTCGCACCTGGCTGCACCTTCGGACAATGGGTGTCGGCCCTGGCGCGCACTTACGCTATTACCGGCGAAGCGGCGACACGCGAAAAGGTACTGCGGCTCAACCGTCTTTATGCCGAAACCATTTCTGCGAATTTCTACGAAAAGAGCCGCTTTCCCGCGTATACCTACGACAAACTGCTGCTGGGGCTGCTCGATTCGCACCTTTACGTAAAGGACCCCCAGGCGCTCGCCATTCTGGAGCAGACCACGAAAACAGCGCTGCCGATGTTGCCGGCGCACGCAGTGGAACACGACCATCAGTGGCGCATGGATAAGGACCCGCAAGACGCATCGTGGACCTGGGACGAGTCTTACACCATGCCGGAGAATCTGTTTCTGGCATACCAGCGCGGAGCTGGACGGCAGTATTACGATCTCGGCCTCGCGTATCTTGACGACAAACCCTGGTTCGATCCGTTATCGCGCAATGAGAACGTGCTGAATGGAAGACACGCGTACAGCCACGTGAACAGCCTGAGCTCGGCGATGATGGCTTACATGGTTGCGGGGAGCGAGAAGCATTTGCGCGCCGCCCGCAACGCTTTTGCCATGCTTGAGGCGCAGAGCTATGCGACCGGAGGGTGGGGTCCGGACGAGACGCTGCGCGCACCGGGAAGCAGCGACGTCTACGACAGCCTGACCAACACGCACCACACCTTCGAGACGCCGTGCGGCTCTTACGCACATTTCAAGCTCACACGCTACCTGCTGCGGGTGACCGGCGACGCGCACTACGGCGACAGCATGGAGCGGATGATGTACAACACCGTTCTGGGTGCGCTGCCGCTTGAGGAGAATGGCAAGAATTTTTATTACTCCGATTACAATTTCGACGCGGAGCGCGTTTACAAGGAAGCGCACTGGGCCTGCTGCTCGGGCACGCTGCCCCAGGTGGCGGCGGACTACCGCATTAACATCTATTTCCGCGCGCCGCAAGCGGTATATGTGAATCTCTACGTTCCTTCAACGTTGCAATGGAATGAGAATGGGGCGGCGCTCTCGCTGACGCAGGAGAGCGAGTATCCGCTTGAGGATCGAGTGGCGTTCACCTTGACCAGCTCTCAGGCCGCGGACCTGGCGCTCAATTTCCGTATCCCGGCATGGGCTGAGGGCGCGGAGATGCTTGTGAATGGAACTCGGCAAGTGGGAGTGGCGTCGCCGGGACAGTTTGCCGCGATACGGCGCACATGGAAGAGCGGAGATCGCGTGGAATTGGAGCTTCCGCTAAAGATGCGATTGGAGCCAATCGATGCGCAGCACACCGACACGGTGGCGCTGCTGCGTGGGCCGTTGGTGCTGATGGCGGTGAAAGAGAAAGAAGGCGTGCCGCTGCCGCAGGTAACGCGTGCCGGGTTGTTGGGGGCTAAACGCTTGAGCGAACGGCAGTGGCAAGTGACTACGGCAGACGGGCCGGTGGCGCTGCTGCCGTTTACATGGTTGGGATCGCGGCCTTACACCACCTATTTACGAGTGAGCTCGTGAGGAGCTCGATAGATAGAGATCATGGGTGCGGGCAGCGCAAAGAAAGTCGTGCGGAAAACACGAGCGGCGTGGACTTCTGGAGCCCACACCGCTTGTGTTTTGGATTTTCCTCGAGGGCTAGAACTCGAGCCTTGAAGCAACCTGCACGGTGCGGCCACCGCTGAAGTAACCGCTGTTCGTGCTGGTGATGAGGCCGAAGGTGGGCACGCTGAGGTTCATGGTTGGGTCGCCCAGGTTGGTGTGGTTGAGGACGTTGGTGAATGTGCCTTCGAGCTTGAAGTGTAACTGCTCGGTGATGGCGAAGGCCTTGCTGACGCCGGCGGAGAGGTTGAAGAGTCCGGGGCCTTCCGTTGAGCCGTTGGTTGCGTTGCCGAAGCGGCCAATGGGCAGCGGCGAGTTGGCGCCGGGGCCGGTGTAGCGTGGATTGCCGCTGGCGTCGTAGCCTGCGCCGGTGTAGCAGCCGTTACCGGGCTGCCAGCTGGGATCGCCGGGGCAGGTGAAGGCGCTGGGGTTGGCCCATAAGGTGCGGGTTTTGGCTCCGGTGCGCCAGCTGGCGCCGGAGACTTTGTCAGCGTACTGCGCGCGGTGCGAAGGATCCCAGCCTGCGAGCGAAGCGGTGAGGCCGGAACCGGTGCCTGAGGGGTCACCCTGACCAGAAGGGAAATACGGCATCAGGTAGTCGCCGGATTCGACGGTCAGGATGCCGGTGAGGCTCCATCCGCCGACAATGGAATCTGCGATGCGAGGCATGGAGGCGCCGAAGGACTTGCCGCGGCCAACGGGCAGATCGTAGAGGCCGGTGGTGTTCCACAGCAAGCGCCGGGTGCCGTAGACATCGCCGAAGTCGGCGGCACGGTCGAGGACAGAGCTGGCGCGGCTGCCGCCGCCTTCGCCGGCGAATGCGCCGTTGTCTGGACCCTGGTTATCGGCCAGATTCTTGGCCCAGGTAAAGGTGGAATTGAATTCAAGGCCGCGCTGGAAGCGGTGGCTGCCCTGAACCTGAAGCGAGCTGTAGCTGTCGTTGGCGCCGGTGGCGCGGGTGTTAATGCGGCCCCAGTTGGGAAACAGGCGCGCCGAGAAAGGCTGGTTGTAGGCCGAGACGGTGGTTGAGAAGGGCAGCGTGTTTTCATCCGGCGCCCAGACAAGCTGATGCGATTCGGAGGCAATGTAGGAGGCACGCAGCGCGTAACCCTGGCCGAGGTCGCGATCGATAGTCAGGTTCCACTGGTAGGTGTAAGGGTCTTTCCAGTTGGCGCTGTTGGCGGTGCCGAAGTAGTCGGTGCCGTAAGCGTTGGTTGGTCCGCCATTGCCGGAGCCGGCGTAGACCAGGGGCCACTGGTAGCCTGGCGTGCAGCTCGTGGCACTCGCGCAATTCAGGCTGTTGGAGTAGGTTTGCGTGGCAGCCTGGATGGTGCCGGTGAGGGAATAGAAGCTGGAACCCAGCATGTTGATGTTGTACATTCCGAAGCCGGCGCGGATGGCCGTTTTGTCATTGCCGAAGGGACGGAAGGCGAGACCGAAGCGGGGCATGAAGCGCAGGTGCGGGTACTTCTTCAGACCGATCGGAAAGCCTGCCTGCGTGTTGCTTTCCACGGGCATGCAGGGCGCGCCGTTGACAGCGGCAGGGTTTGAGTTGGTGACGCCATCTGGATCGCAGGCGTTGGCGGAGGCCAGAAAGTTCTGTGCGAGCAGATTCTGGTAGCCCTTCATGTAAATGACGACACCTGCTCCGGCGAGGCTGGGGTCGAAGTTGCCGATGTCGCCGCCTTTGTCGTAATAGCCGGGGTGGAGCTCGTAGCGGAGGCCGTAGGAAAGCGTCAACCGGTCGTTGACGCGCCACTCATCCTGGCCGAAGAAGTCGTAGTGGATGGAGTAGCCATCGTTGTCTTGATGGACAACGTCGTATTCAGTGGCGTTGGGGATGCCGAGGAGGAAGTCGGCGAAGTCGATGCCGGTGAAGCAGCCGCTGCTGCCGCCGCTGCCGCACTCGTCGAACGCGTAGGTGCCGTAGTTATCGGCGCCAAAAAAGCCGAGGGCGCTGACGGCTTCAAGGGTCATGATGTTTCCGCCGATTTTCACAGTGTGGCGGCCCTTGGTCCAGATAAGGGTGTCCTGGTAGACGTTTGTGAGCGAGTTACCGAGGCTGGTAAGGCGGTCGGCGCTCAGGCTCTGCAGGTTGGCGAAATCCATCTCTGGAATGCCGTTGTAGAAGAGGTTCTGGAGACCCTGGAAGTTCTGCGCGGTCGTCCAGGCATTGCCATTGAATGAATTGTTGGCGCCGTTCCAGACGCGTGTAAAGCCGTATCCGCCCTCATTGATGAGGCTGGGGTTGATGGTCCAGTTGGTGTCGACCCGGAGCACCTTGTTGCTGTTGACATTGGTGGAGGATGGAACGAGCAACTGCTCGGGCGAGACTGTGGGGAAGTTCTTATCAGTGAACTTGCCCCAGAGAAGAAACTTCTGGTTGGACCCGAAGTACTTATCGCCGCGGACATCGAACTGGTTTGAGCGCTTGCTGGCATTGACGTTCCTGGTCCAATTCGCAGTTTCGCCGTCCTGATAAGTAGCGGGGTTGCCGATGTTGGGCGTGGGGTAGAACTGCTTGAGGGCGTTGGTAGCGATTTGGCTGATGGAGCCGGTGGGAACCTGCGTTCCCCAGGATTGGGAGGGGTTGTAGGGATCGCGGAGAGTAATGGGATTGCCTTCCGAGTCAGAGTAGCCGGAAAAGTCACCTCCGATCATGCCCTGAGTGGGAACGACCTCTTGCAGCACGGACTGCGAGGGAAAACGCCAGCCTTCGTAATCGACGAAGAAGAAGCTCTTGTCCCGGCCGTTGTAATGGGGCAGCAGGACAGGTCCGCCGAAGGCGCCACCGAATGTAGTGCCATGGTAAGAAGGCTGCGTGTAAGGGGTGTAGCTGTATGCGTGTGCGTTCCAGTTATTGTCCTGATAGTAGATGAAAGCAGAGCCGTGGATCTGGTTGGTGCCACCTTTGGTGGTGACAATGACCTGACCAGGGTCGCCATACTCGGCGTTGGCGAGGATGCCGTCGGCGCGGATTTCGCTGATGGCCTCAGTGGATGGGAAGGAGTCGTTGATCCAGGTGCCGCCTCCCGCGTTTTTGACAGTGATTCCGTCGACAGTAACGTCCGTCTCGAAAGGCAGGGCTCCCTGGATGGAGATGCCGGACTGGTCAGACTGAGCACCTGGGAGAATGCCGAGGATTGCGGCAGCGGAGGTGCCGCTGGCACTGGCGCGGGTATTGACGGGCAGATTGTCTGCGTCCTGGGTGGTGAACGTTCCGCTGATGGTCGGCGAATCGGTTTCGATTGAACTCACCGTATCGGCGTTAACAATAACTTCCTGCTTTACGCTGCCCAGACCCAGGCTCGCGTCGACACGCAATTCCTGCCGAACCTGGAGATCGACACCGTTAACAGCCCATTCCTCAAATCCCTTTGCATTGATGGTGACTGTGTAATGTCCGGCCTTGACGTCCTGAAAGTGGTAGTCGCCCGATCCATTGGTGGTGGTGGTGCGCGCAATTCCCTCGTCGTTGTTGGTCAGCTTTACGTCGGCGCCTGCAACTACTGAGCCGCGGGGATCCTTGACGGTTCCAATCACTGAACCCTGTGTCGTCTGCGCCTGGCCTTTCACGCAGAGCAGCGCGATGAGCAATCCGAGGATTCGAAAGTTGCCGGGCACGTACCGCTGAAGGCTAAGAAATCCAGGTTTCTTCATGGTGCACTGTCTCCAAATAATTTGTTGGCTGCGGGAGGTTCGGCTTATAGGGACCGGCTAGGAAAAGCGCGATACCATCAACAGGTGCTGCTGTTGCGATGGGTGGAACTGCCGGATGCCGCCTACTCGTGCCGTTCTCGACTCCAATGTTGGGCGATTAGCCTCAGAGTAGTGGGGGATTGTTTCAGAATTTGCCGCATTTGATGAACGCGGCTTTAAAATCCTGTTGCGATGGATGTAGATATTCACAAGCGGGTAAAGGGCCTGCGGGCCGCCGTTGAGCCCCATGCTGCGATCTCTCACTGATCGTCGTTGTCGGGTTTGCTCAGCGTTCCGGCTGCCTTCTCCATCTGCTTGCGGATCTCCTGCGCATTGTCGACATCGCGCAGTTCGGCCGCTTCCTGCTTCGTCTTCGGTTTGGCGAACAGCGCCTTTGACGGGTCGAAGACGCGCCGATCAGAGTGTCGCAATTTGAAAGGTTCGGTATGCGGTTTGGTATCGAAAATGCCCGTCATTTCACCCGCCAAAGCATCTTCAAGATTCAAGGGCCCCAGGCCGAGCAGCTCGTCAATCGTACGTGTGATTGAACCCATGCTGGTATGCTGATGCGAAACTGAGCCGGGCTTTACCCACGGGCTGGCTACAAGCAGCACGCTGCGATGCGCATCGACGTG
>JBEKCW010000047.1:0-18078 GCA_050014675.1 Occallatibacter sp.
TGCGATGGAGCAGATTGCCGGCGACTTGATGCCCGCAAAGAATCTCGATCCATTGATCGCCAGTGGCTATGTGCGCCTGGGAGTGAGCAGTAACGAGGGCGGAACCATCCCCGAAGAGTTGCAAGTGAACATTGCGCGAGAGCGCACCGAGGCGTTTGGCGCAGCGTTCATGGGGCTCACGGTTGGTTGCGCGGTTTGCCACGACCACAAATACGACCCGACCACGCAGAAAGACTTCTATGCGCTGAGCGCCTTCTTCAACAATATTCAAGAGCGGCCTTTCAACAAAGACCGCCCGGTGTGGGAGCCGATGACGCGTGTTCCCAAGCCGCAGAATCTTGAGGAATACAACCGCGTGTTCGCCAAACGGTCAGAACTGGCGGAACGCGTGCGGGCCATGCGCTTGCAGGAGCAAACGCTGGTGGAACAGTGGATAAGCTCGCATAAAGATGCGCCCGTGCCGGTTTCAACCGACAAGCTTGAATTGCGCCTGCGCCTGGATGAGGGCGGCGGAGAAGTGCTGAAGAACAGCGCGCCGCATGCGCAGACGGCCAGTTTCCCGATTGGCAAACTGAAGCCGCAATGGGGCGAAACAACCTGGCTGTGGCCCGACATGCGCATGGAGACAAGCACGCACATTGTGCTGGGCCAGACCGGGAATTACGAGTGGAACCAGGCATTCTCGTCGGGCGGTTGGTTCATGGTGCGCAACGCGCCGAACTACAGCCTGAAAGACAATGCGAATGGCGCGCTGCTGGCCAAGATGGATACCACCCAGCACAACCGCGGATGGGATCTCTCGCTCGATCAGGGGAACGTGGTTGTGAACCTGGTGAACCAGGGGCCGAAGGACCTGCCCAATCCCAAGCCGCCCGCCAAAGCCAAACCGGCGGCTGATGCAAAGGCCCCGGCCGGCGCCAAACCGGCCGCCAAGCAGAAGGACGAGCCGAAAACGCCTGAGGTGAAGGAAGCGTTTCAATATCCAACGCCCACCGATCTGACCAAGCAGGACCTTGCGCCGAACAAGCCCAAGGAGAAGAAAGAACCGAAGAAAAAGGAAGAGGCGAAAAAGAAGAAGCCCGAAGAGAAAAAGCCCGATGCGCCGAAAGAACCTGAAGACAAAACTCCATTTGTCGCGGTAAAAGTGACTACGGTCGAGCCGCTGCCGCTCGATGGCCGCTGGCGCCACATCTTTTTCACGTACGACGGTTCGGGCAAGGCCGCGGGCGTTCAGATTTATGTGGATGGTAAGCCGGTTGCGACCAAGGTTGTGTACGACTCGCTGGCGCAATCGACCATTCAAACCCAGGCGACGATGCAACTCGGCCAGTGCTATCCCGAGGCCAACCCCGCACGCGAGGCGCGCTACCAGGATATTCGTTTGTATGGGCGTACGCTCACCGCCGACGAAGTAAAGCGCCTGCCGTTTGAAGATTACGTTGCGGAGATTGCGCACCAGCCTGCGAGTACGTGGACGCCGGATCAGTGGCATGTCGCATCGGAGTATTACTTCAACAGCATCGACAAATCTTTCAGGCCGTTGGTTGACCAGATTGAGCAGTTGAATGCGCAGCTGATCAAGCTGTCTGATGGCGGCGATCTGACCATGGTTTCGTGGGAGAAGCCGTCGATTGCGTATGCGCACATACTCACGCGCGGCGTTTACACCGCGCGCACCGAGAGGGTTGAGGCCAACACGCCGCACTTTTTGCCGCCCTTGCCCGCCGGCGTACCACACGATCGCCTGGCGCTCGCAAAATGGACGGTGAGCCCCGACAATCCGCTGACGGCGCGGGTTACCGTGAATCGCATGTGGAACGAAGTCTTTGGCACGGGAATCGTGGAGAGCACTGAAGACTTCGGCATCATGGGGCAGCGGCCCTCGAATCCCGAACTGCTTGACTGGCTGGCCGTGGAGTTTCGCGAGAGCAGTTGGAACGTGAAGCACATGTACAAGCTGATGGTGATGTCGGCGGCCTACAGGCAAAGCGCGAAATCGACGCCCGAACAAATTGCAAAAGACCCCAAGAACTTATTGTTGTCGCATGGACCGCGGTTCCGCATGGATGCGGAGATGGTGCGCGATGTGGCGCTCGAATCTGGCGGCCTGCTGGTGAATAAGGTTGGCGGCCCGAGCGTGAAGCCCTACCAGCCCGCAAACATATGGGAGCAGATCGGCATTGGCGGCAGCGATACGCTGGTGTACGAGCAGCAGCACGGCGATGCACTTTACCGGCGCAGCATGTACACGTATTGGAAGCGCATGGGGCTGATGCCAGACATGGATGCCTTCGATGCGCCCATGCGCGACGTGGTGTGCACGCGGCGGCAGCGAACCGATACTCCGCTGCAGGCGCTGGTAACCATGAACGACGTGCAGTGGGTTGAAGCGGCGCGCGCGTTGGCCGAGCGCGTGATTCATCAGGGCGGAAAGCAGCCCGAGCAGCGCCTTAACTTGATGGGAGAAATTCTGCTCTCGCGCGATCCTCCGCCAAACATGGCTGCGGTTCTTGAGGGCTCGCTGGGGCAAATGGAAAAACATTATGCGGCCGATCCCAAGGCAGCGCACGATTTGATCGCAGTGGGTGAGAGCAAGAGCGACCCATCGATTCCCGCGCCTGAACTGGCCGCGTGGACGATGGTGGCATCGGAGATGTTGAATCTCGACGCGACGGTGACGAAGTAGTTGATGGAGGCTGGATGAAACAACATCCATTGTGTACCGATACCGAGCACGTGACGAATGTGCTCGACCTTGCGATCCCCGCGCAGGTGAAGCAGGAGTGGGCCGAGTTGCAGACGCGCAGGCATTTTTTGGGCCGCGCTGGAAAAGTGCTGGGATGGGCCGCAGTGGCCAGCCTGCTGGGCAATCGCGCGATGCGCGGCGACAGTTACTCGTCAGCCGGCGCACAGGGCGGCAACTCGGCAACGTTTCCAAACTTCGCGCCCAAGGCCAAGCGCGCCATCTATCTGTTCATGTCGGGCGGGCCATCGCAGGTCGACTTGTGGGACTACAAGCCGAATCTTGCCGCGCAATACAACAAGGATATGCCGGACTCAGTGCGCGGGTCGCAGCAGTTGACCGGCATGACCACCGGGCAGGCTCGCTTCCCTGTTGCGCCTTCGTATTGGGCATTCAAGCGCTACGGGCAGAGCGGCACCTGGGTGAGCGACGTGCTGCCGATGACGGGCCGGATTGTCGACGATCTGGCCGTTATCAAATCGACGAATACCGAAGCAATCAACCACGAGCCGGCCATCATGCTTATGAACACCGGCAACATGAATGCGGGCAAGCCGTGCCTGGGCTCGTGGCTTTCATACGGCCTGGGCAGCATGAACGACAATCTGCCCACGTTCATGGTGCTGCAAACCAAGCTCAACAGCAATGAGAACAACCAGCCGGTTTCGTCACGGCTATGGAGCAGCGGTTTTCTGTCGTCAGAATATGCGGGCGTGGGACTGCGCTCGTCGGGCGATCTCGTGCTTTACCTCACCGACCCGAATGGAGTGGATCGCGAAGTGCGCCGCAAGATGCTCGACGCGGTAAACGAGATCAATCGGCAGACGTATGAAGAGCTCGGCGACCCGGAGACCAACTCGCGCATCGCGCAGTACGAAATGGCGTATCGGATGCAAACGTCGGTGCCCGAGCTTGCCGATTTGAGCAAGGAGCCGCAATCGACTTGGGATCTCTACGGTCCCGATGCCAAGGAGCCGGGAACGTTTGCGTACAACTGCCTGATGGCGCGCCGGCTGGCAGAGCGCGGCGTGCGCTTTACGCAAGTCTACAAGCGCGGCTGGGACATGCACGACAACGTGACGAAACTTATGCCCATGATTTGCGGGGAAACAGATCGCGGCTGCTACGCGCTGATTACCGACCTCAAGCAGCGGGGATTGCTCGACGACACGCTGGTGATTTGGGCGGGCGAGTTTGGCCGCACGGTTTACAGCCAGGGCGGCCTCACGCCCGATAACTACGGGCGCGATCATCACCCGCGCTGCTACACCACCTGGATGGCGGGCGGCGGCGTGCGTCCCGGCATCACCTACGGCGAGACCGACGACTATAGCTATAACGTGGTCAAAGACCCCGTCACGGTGCGGGATTTCAACGCCACCATTCTTCACTGCCTGGGCATCGACCACAACAAGCTGACCTATAACTTTCAGGGTCTCGATCAAAAACTCACCGGGCCGGTGCCGGCGAGCGTGGTTAAAGGTTTGCTTGCGTGACAAAGCTGAGCACGATGGCGAAACCGGTTCGGAAATTGCTCCCATCAAAGAAGTCCACGCGCATCGTGTGGGGAGCTTCGCTCGGGTTAAGCCTGCTGCTCTTATTGCTGCCGTGGATAGTCCGGCTTGATGGGCATCCGCATGCTGACTGGCAGCAGTTTCTGGGCCGCTTTCATCCGCTGGCGGTGCATCTGCCCATCGGGCTGCTGGTTCTTGTTCCGCTGCTTGAAGCGGCCGGCGCAATGCGTCCCGCGCTGCGCGAAGCAGCCGGCTTTGTGCTTGCTCTTGCGTTTGCCAGTTGCCTGTTTGCGCTCTCGCTGGGTTTTCTTCTCGCCTATGGCGGCGGCAGCTCGGGCACAGGCGTAACGCGCCACTTGTGGGGCGGAATCGTTCTCACCATTGTTGTGCTTATCTGCCTGCTGGCCAGGCCGCAATGGAATGCGCAAGGCGCGAGGTATGCGTATCCCGCGTTGCTCGCGTGCATGCTGATTGCGCTGGTTTGGACAGCGGACCAGGGCGGGTCACTCACGCATGGCAGCAATTATCTAACGCAATATATGCCGGCGGGGATGAAGCGCGTGCTCGCTTTCGGAGCCACACCGTCGGCCTCGTTCTATGCCAGGCATATCAATCCCATTCTGGATGCGAACTGCTCGAGCTGCCATGGCGAGGGACAGGCCAAGGGCGGCTTGCGCATGGATTCGTATGAGCTGCTGATGAAGGGCGGCAAGGATGGCCCGGTGATTGTTGCGGGCAACTCGGCAAACAGCGTTCTCTTCGAGCGCATCACGCTGCCATCGGATCACAAGGATTTCATGCCCGCCGAGGGAAGGCCGCCGCTTCAATCCGAAGAGATTCGATGGATCAAGGCTTGGATCGACCAGGGCGCATCGCCAACCGTCGCCAGGCTTGACGGCGTCACAATTCGCGAGGAACTGCCTGAAGCGCCCATTGTGCCGGTCGGCGATTACAGTTCGCTGATGCCTGATATCCAGAAGATGGCGCAGGGCCAGGGAGCAAAGCTCAAGCAGGTGTCGGCCAAGCCATCGGATGGCCTGATTCTCTTTACCGTGGATAAGGCCAGCACCTTTGACGACGCGCAGCTGGCGCAGTTCCAAAAGTTTGCGCCCTATATTGTTGAGGCTGAACTTGACCGCACCGCGGTGACCGACGCGTGCTTCGACACGCTCAAGCAGTTTACTCATCTGCGCGCGCTGCATCTTGAAGAGACGAAAGTTACCGGCGCAGGCTTGCCCAAACTCGCTTCGCTTTCGCAATTGAGTTATCTGAATCTGAGCGGGAGCCAGCTCACGGCTGCGTCCGCCGCGTCGTTGAACTCGATCAAGAGCCTGCGCCACGTGTATCTTTACAACACGCCGGCCCAACCTGCGCCCGTCGTAAAGCAACCCCCGCAACCCGCGCCCGCCGCAACTGCTGCGGCGCAGACCAAGGAGAAAAGTGCGCTATGAAAAACACCCCTCAATCCCCAAACGCCAACTTCGGCAGGCGAACGTTTCTGGCAGCCGCGGGAGCAACAGCACTGGCAGCCGTCGCGCCGCACACTGCAAGCGCAGAGCCGGCCGCTGACACAAGCGATGAAGGTGACTCCGACATGCACGAAATGATCACAGGCAACGGCGAGTGGACCTACAAGGTCTCAACGGGTTGGGGACGATTGCCCGCGGGAACCGCGTTTGGCGGCACGCATGGCGGCATCGCAAGCGACAAGGCCGGCCGCGTTTATGTAAGCACGCAGAGCACAACCGGAATCCTTGTCTACAGCCCCGATGGTACGCTCGAAAAGACAATTGCGAATCAATACCCTGAAGTGCACTCCATGGTCTATGCCGAAGAAAACGGCGAAGAGTATTTTTATACGACCGTGCAGACGGGCACTCCCAAAGAGAACTGGCTCTTTGTGAAAATGAAGACCGACGGCACCGTGGCGCTGAAGATTACCGCGCCGCCCGAGGCCGGATTCAAGACGCCCAATGAGTGGCGGCTGACCGCGGCCGTCCCCGCGCCGGATGGAAGCATTTTTATCGCCAATGGATATGGCGACTCGCGCGTCTTTCACTTCGACAAGAACGGCAACTATCTTGCCAGCTATGCAGGCAAGGGCAAGACCGATGGCCTGTTCGATTGTTGCCACGGAGTCTCAGTAGACACGCGCTACGACCAGCCGATGATGCTGGTGTGCGACCGCGAAAACCGCCGCCTGTGCCACTTCGATTTTGACGGCAAGTTCGTGAGCTCAATTACCCAGCATCTGCGCCGCCCCTGCCAGGTGAGCTTTCATGGCGACTTCGCCGTGGTCTCTGAGCTCGAAGGCCGGGTGACGATTCTCGACCGCGATAACGCTCCTGTGGCCTTCCTTGGCGATAACCCCAAAAAAGAACAGTGGGCCAACTATCAGCTCCAGCCCGGCGACATTCCGTCCGTGTATTTCAGCGCCGCGCATGGTTGCCATATCGACCAGCAAGCCAACATTTATGTTTCCGACTGGAACCACACCGGCCGGGTAACGAGGCTGGCCAGGAAACAGGCGTAAGCGGCAGACCCTGACCCCGGCCCGAGTGGTATCAAACGACCGCCAGGGCGGGAATTCCCGATAGGCGTCCTTTGTGGTCTCCCCGGCACCCAGGTTCGTGGCGAGCTGAGATAGACTGAACCGCCCGTCCGCCAGCCAGGAAGCGGCCGGGAAAGTGATTCATATTTGTTTATTGCGACAAACATACGAAGCCGAGTTATAATCCTCCTCACTTAGTCATTCGTGCCTCATTATTCCCATACAGCAACGTCAAGAATCAGGATTCAGGATCAGGCGTAACGCTTTGCAAGCCGCATTTGAGGGATTCGCTGGAACCGGCAGCCGGGTTTCGACATCATTTAGTCGGGCTGCTCGTTGAGGTTTCAGCCACTTTGGCTTCTTAAAAGGCAACCTGCATCTAAGGCAGACCGCATCTCAATAAAAGATGTACGGCCGGCGCGGCCAACAGGTAAGCCCCGAAAAGGGGAGTAACATCCCCACAATCGCACAGTAGACTTCTCTCGAATTCAATCAGGGTATAACCGGATCGGAAGGGGCATGTTAATGAAGCTTCCTCTTCGCTCTCTCGCTGTTTTCACATCGGGAATCGTGTGCTTCGGTTCGCTGTTTTCAGTCGCAGCTACCAGGGCAGGTATATCGGGGCCAGGCGTATCTGGCGGTAGCTACCCGGCAGACGTGCCGGCGGGTGCATCGGCCGAGCCGCAGAATTCTGCCGTCATTCCGGGGCCGCTGCGCTCGTTTTTGCGCATGGCGGGCATCAGCCAGCAGGTAAGCTCCGACGATGTTCTGCCCATGCTGGCTCGCAACCTTACGCTGTGGGGACGGGAAGGAAATAAGGAGACCGAGTTTCTGGTTTTGCTGACGCGCTACGTGGAATTTGCGCGTTCGGTGCGCAGCCTTACCGGCCCGGATGGCGCCGTCCACGTTGCAAATTGCGACGAAGCGTCGAAGCTGGTTCCGGTGCTGGGCTATCGTTTTGAACACAGCTGCGGCCAGCGCAACGCGTTCTTGGTCACGGCGAATGCCGAGCGTGCTTTCCTTACCGTAGATTCCGGATTCCCATTGGCAAGGCTCGAGGAGTCACTGGCAAAACACACTCCGTTCAGCTTTGAATACCCGGTGACGCAGGTGCCGGCGCTGCTGACGCAAAAGGAGTGGATCGAAGTCAGCCCGTGGGGGAAAAACGTATCTGCCGACCTGCTGGATGTTCTGCTTCACGATGCGCAGATAGACCGGCTCTACGCGGCCCTGGGACACTGCGATCCTGAAACCAGGAATGCCTTGGCGACATCGCCTGGGTTGGGAAAACTGCTGCCGATCGCGGCGGTGCTTGATTTTTACGGATCGCGGCTGAGCATTCGCTCAGGCCAGGTGGTTGTGCCGGGAGGCGCAAACCACGAGTGGCAGGAGCTGGTGGGTGCAAGTCCGAGTGCGCCGGGCGAGTTTGTAGCCAACCTGCTGGAGAAGGACCGCGGCTGGCTGGCTGCGTATTTTGACGCCGTTGCGCGCGTCGATCAGCAGCAGGAATCGTATTTGACCCACGGGGACCGGCTGAAGCGGTTGTACGCCGCATACAGGTCCTCTGCCAGTTCAGTCTCAGCAGCGGACGGCGTATTTTCAAGAAACTCGAACCTGCTGCTGTTGTTTACGAGGCTTGAGTGGGACGCACAGGGACAGCCAAGAGTGCCCGGCGACCTGACTGAATGGAGCCAGATTCTGTCGAAGGACTCCGGCCTGACTGGCCACCACGAATGGGCCAAGCGCATGCATGGCGTCGACAGTCCCGACCATCTGCTTGAAGACCTGGTGGCTTTCTCCAACGAGGAAACCGATGTTGGTCCGGTGCAGCTTTACCTGATGCTGAGCGCGATCAATGCAAACCGGGCTCCGGCCCCAGGCATTTCAGAGGAAACGGCGCGGCTTTTGGCCGACCACTGCGCGCGATACTCCAGTTGGTACCCGATCTTTGTCGAATTCCCGCAGCTTGACGACATGTCAATCAAGCAGTTCATCAATATTGCCGACGTCATCGACAAGTTGCCGAATCAGAATTTCCGCTCCAATGCCCTGGGCGCGATTCAGGCCGATATCGGGATGTGGACGATTCTGGCCAGGCAAGGGCAGATTCCAAAGGCAAAGCTCGAGGAATCGTGGCAGAGCGCGCTGCAGCCATTCGCTACCATCGGTTCCGCACAGCAGCTGTTTGACGCGGCTCGCGGCTCGCTGAATGCGGCGATTGTGGCGGCGGGGGGACAGGCCAACTCAACCCAGGATGAAATTGTGGATCTGCTTGCGGGCCCGGCTCAGACCACCCCTGACGGGCAGCGGGTACACCAGGAGCTGGCGCGCAGAATAAAGTCGGTGCTTGACGATCAGCGGCTGGTATCGCTCGATACGCTCTACGGACTTTACGACGGTTTGAACACCATGGCGCACGGCGGCGCCGCGGCGGGCAATATGCAGGAGCTGGCCGGGAGCCTGCGCGAGTTTGAGCTGCCGCGGCCGATATTTTCAAATGGCGAACGAGCCTCGTGGTCGCCGGTAATCTATAGCAGCCGCCACGCCGAACTGCAGGTGCGCACCGACCTGAAGACCGTGATCGGCGGTCCGGGAACAACGGCGCAACTTGAATCGGCACGGGGCAAACTGACGCCGTTTTTGCGCGATACGCTGGTGGGCCTGAACTACGCCTACTACGAACCGCCTGGTGCGCAGGTACTGCATAACAATCCGCTGTTTGTGCGCTCGCACGATTTCTCAACATTTTCAGTGCTGGGAGTGCAGCGCATCTGGGGCGCGCCTGAACTGGTGGGCATTGGCGTAACAGCGGGAGGCGGCGCTTACCTGATGGGATCGCTTGCCGATTTGCCGTATGCGCTGGCCCAGGTGGAGGAGGACTTTATTGCGCCGGCCAACGTGCAGGCGTTGATTTGGAGAGAGACGGCGCCGCAGCTGCTGGCCAGCGGAGTGGTGCCGCGATGGTGGGGCGTGAACCACGACGAAATGCACGCGGCGGCGCTCTATCAGCACGCGGGCGAAGAGCTGCTGCGCGCGGCCGGCACAAATGCCAAATTGCGCGAAGAGCTGGCCGGCATTTTTGCTGAATACATGCCATCGGGCCGCCTGGCAAGGATTGAATCCGCGCTTAGCCAGCCGGAAGCGGGAGGAACCGAGGCATGGGCCAGGGAGATCGCGCCCTCAGACTGCTTCTACCTCGCCGCCGGGTACCGCAAACACTTCTCGTCGGAGGCCGCCAATTGGGGGACGTCGCTCAAGGAGCTGGATGAGCTGTCGCGCAAAGATCCCCAGGCTGTCGATCCCCAACGCATTTCGCTGGACTTCGGGGTTCCCCACCTTGAGATGGAACAGAGCGATGCGCCCACGCTGGTTGAGACCGGAATCTTTCCTGTCTCAGGCGGCTACACAAACAGGCTTTTCGGCGAGTCGTGGGAGTCGTCGAATCTTTACTGGGCGCGGGTTGCCGACGACATGGGTTACTCTCCGGTGATGCTCAATCTGCTTGTGCCCGAGTTGACCCGGCAAATGGTGACCAGAATTTTTGCAACCAATGTCGACGACTGGCCGGCGATTTTGCGCGCCATGAAGCAAACGGGCGATGCGTTTCAGCAGGGCAAGATCGCGGTAGCGTCTGTCGGCGCGGTTTCGGGGCAGTAGAGCTTCTTATTGACATTGACGTGTGCCGAAGTTTATTTGAGGCACTGAACACGGCAAATGAGAGTAGGACTCGGGATGATGACGAAAAACACAATCAATGCCTGCCTGGGGACTGTGGCAGGTCTGCTATTGGTGGCCGGAACGGCGCCGCGGCCGGCCGCGCAAGACGATACCTCGAACTTCAGGGTCAACGTAGTGCTGGTGCAGCTCAACGTGGCCGTGACCGACCACAAGGGGAATTACGTTTCCGGTCTGCGCCCTGAAGATTTCGCGATCAGCGAAGACAAGATTCCTGAGAAGATCTCCACCTTCGAAGAGGGCAACAAGGTGGTTCGCCAAACTGGGGATGCCGGCGGCGACGGCGGCGCGCCGTTCGACGCGAAGAGCACCGGCGTTGTTGGCTCCGCGCTCGCGCAATCGGGAAGGGTTGCGCCGTCGAGCGTTTTTATTCTCTTCGACACCAGCAACTACATGTATCGCGGCTTTGTATTTGCGCAGGACGCAATTACCGAATTTGTGCGCTCCCTGGACGAAGCCACCAAGGTTGCCTTCTACTCCTACAGCCGGGATCTTTCGCGTGGCGCTTCGCTCACGGGAGACCGGTTCAGCATTGAGAATGGCGTGCGCAGCACGGTGGCCGGCGACGATGCCGCGCTTTACAACTCGCTGCTGATGACGGTTGAAGATGCGGCCCAGTTGAAGGGGCGCAAGGCAATCGTGGTGTTTTCAAATGGCCCCGACAATGCCAGCTCGGTTCCGCCTGAGGATGTGGCCGATCTTGCGGAGTCGACCGGAACCATCATTTACATCATCAGCACGCGCCAGGCGCAGGCCGATCCCGTATCGGCGGCGGCGTTTGCGCGCATGAGCAGGACCACGGGCGGCAAGGCGTATTTCGCGGGCAACTGGCAGCAGGAGCACCAGGCATTCAACTCCATTCGCGAAGACATGGCCCACCTGTACACCATCAGCTACTATCCGCAGCCGAACCAGAATCACGGCTGGCGCAATATCCAGGTGAGACTCACGGGCAAAGACATGCAGAGATACCACATCCGCACTCGCGATGGATACAGGCTGCTGCAGCCGTCGGCGCCGTCGCCTCAGCCACCGATAGCGACAGAGGCCTCAACAGGAGGCGGGCAGTAGAACGCGAGGGACTCAGAAGTTCTTCGCCAGAAAATCTTTCAGGCTGGCCATCCGGAATGTTGCATCGCCGGTTTCAACCTGCAACAGCAGAATCGCCGCATTGAGCTGATTGTTGAAGTCAGCGGCCGCCGAGGTGTCGGGCGAAGCTACCGCGGCGAGATTGTTCTGCATCTCCTGCTGCTCGTGCGCCAGGCCGTTCAGCTTCGAGTTTTGCGCGGCGATCGCATCCACCACCTGCTGGCGCAGCGCCTCCATGTTGCGCATCACATCGCCTTCCTCAACCTTTTTCCAGTCACCATAGGCGGCAGCCGAGCGGTCGAGATGCCGATCGATGGCGCGGCCTGCAAGGTTATAGCTCACTGAAACTGAGCCATACGGCTGCGGCGCATACGCCACAGGATTCACCTGCTGGTGCACGCCCACCTGCAAGGCAACATCCCAGTTGTTTTGCCGGGTGAGTTTATCGAGCGCCTGCTGCTCGGCCACTTCGTTCGCCTGCTTTTCAGTCGCCAGCTCTTTCAGGGGCGTGTCGCTCAGCTGCGGCGTGTAGATGGCGGCAATCTTCAATTGCGTATCGGCGCGGTCGGCGTCGAGCTTGATCTTTGTGGTCTCAAGCGTGAACAGCATCAGCCGCGTGGCATTCTGCGCGGCCAGCATTTTGCGCGTTTTCTCAATAAGATCGTCGAGCTGCGTTTGGGCCTGGCCAATCAACGCCAGCCGGTTATTCAGGGCGTCTCTCTCGAGCCTTGCCGTTGCGTATTGAATGGCGAGTTGCGCGCTTGAGGTGGTCCTGTACAAGTCGCAATTCTTGCGCGCGGCGTCCATCGTAAGCCCGGCTTTGCGCAGCGATGAAAGACCAAGCGATGCGCCGCCCACCAGCTGCGTCGGCAAACCGGTCTCGGGCTGGGTCATTCCCCCCGTTGCAGTGGGAGTGCGCAGCAAATCGCTCTGCGCCTGCGCCTGCTCGACAAGGTAGTTGCAATAAGTTCCGGCATCCCCGGGATTCTGCGAATATGCGACGGCCGAAGCCACCAGAACCGGCAACAGAAAAGCAATACGCGGCATGCCTTTCATCCAAAGCTCCTCTTGGGTTCAATGCGGTGGGAAAAAGCGGGTTCTAAAACAGCAGCGGCTTGCTGCCCATAAAGACGGTCTTCGACTTTGCCGATTCAGTGTGATCAAGGTCCATCTGAATCAGGAATCCGCGAATCTGCGTCTTGAAAATCGGATGCGTCGCCTGCTGCTCCCCCGGGAATATCTTCCCGACCGTGCCCACCTTGCGGCACACAATCATGTTCAGGTAGCAATCGTAGATAGGACCTCCCGGCGTGGCGTTGGCCTGGTCGTCGTAAGGCACAAAGGCGAAATAGATGCGCTGCTGGCCCGCGGCGTTCAGGTAATACGGGCTCTGCTTGGCTGTCTGAATCGCATCGTGCAGGCGCTCGATCTGGCGATTCTCCTCGTTCAATTGCTTGTCGGCGACTTGAATCGCCACATCGAGCTGCGCTGCCTCAGAGCGCAGTTCCGATTGCTTTTCCAATACATCCAGCGAGCTGGTGCCGATATTGGTTTTGTCGAGCACTTCATCAGTGAGCAGCACCTCGGCGATGCGGCTGTCAGTCAGGCCGTCTTCGGTCTGATTTAAAGCCGCCAGTTCCGATGTTGCATCGCTGCGCGTGATGAGGCCCGCGGCAAGATCTTTTTGAATATCGGCCCGCGTGCTGTCGAGCTGCTCCATCAGGGCCTGGGTCTTTTTGTTATCGGCCAGCTTCTGCTTGTCGAGGGCTGCGAGCTGCGGCCCGGTGGCGCGATCGTGCGCCTGTTCGCGATTGATTGCCTCTTCAAGCTCCGGCTCCAGCGGCGTCAGCGAAGCCCGGTGCGCCTGCATCTCTTCAAGCCCTTTTTCTAGCTTGGCCGTATCCACCCTCAGGTCTTCTATCGTCTGCTGGCTGGTAACCAGCTTCTCGCGGAAATCGAGAGACTTTTCGTCCTGCGCCGAAAGAATCACCGGCGCGGCCCACGTGCTGTTCACGGCGTAAAAGCCCATCACGAATGCGTAGCAAACAACGCCGATCAGCACCAGGTAAAGCACGGTGACGGCGAAGATGCGATACGTGGTGAGCATCAGCCTGTAATGCAGCGGCTGCTTTGCGGCGCCCTTCTTTGTTGCGGCGGGAACGGGTTCAAATGTTTGCGTTGCCAACGGCTACCTCCGATGGTTTTGCGCGCGTGCCCCAATCGGCGCTGTCCATGGTGCAGAGCGCGAGCGGCGTAAGAAATAAACTGCTGACGACGGCCCAGGCCACGTATGCGCCAAATGCAAGCGGATGCTCGATCGCCTCGTGCACGCTGAACTTGTTGATCCACCAGGTGAGCACGCCGGCCAGCGCGAGGGCGGTGATCATGGGCACCGGGCCGGCCCACGCCATGGGGTCGGAAACGAGCGAAGTGATAACCACCAGCAACCCTATAATTGCGCCCAGCGGAGTGAGCACCAGCGTGAGCACGGTGTTGGGATGCAGCTTCCACACATGGCGCGGTAGCGATCGCAGCGTAAAGAAGAAGTCGCGCACAATGCTGCGCCGCCACCTGAGCTGCTGCTTGAACAGCTGGGAAAGATTGTTGGGCACCGTCGTCCAGCAAAGCGCTTCGTTGTCGATATAAGTACCGTAGCCGCGCAGCAGTGTCTGGTGCGTGAGAAAGCGGTCTTCGCCCTGGTTTACCGGGATTCCGAACCAATGGCGCGCGCGAATGGAAGGCTCAATCTCGAGCAGCAGTTCGCGCCGTATCGCGAACAGGCAGCCGCTGATGCAGCACACGCTCCGCGTCCAGTTTTCAGGAATCTTATAGAGCTGGAACGCCGTGTAATAGACGATGGTTTGAATCGCGGTGATAACGCTCTCGTTGGGATTGCGCACGCCCACGCGCCCGCCCACCGAGCCGATGCCGGGCTCGCCAAAGCATGCGGTAAGCTCGCGAATTGCTTCGGGGTGGAAGATGCAATCGGAGTCGATGGAGATGATGACTTCTGCCACGGAATGTTCGAGCGCGTTGCAAACCGATCGCGCTTTGCCGCAGTTCTCTTCGTTGCGGCCCACGCGAATGCGGATGTTGCTGAAATCGCGCTGCGCCTTAAGCATCCATTCAAAGCTGTCGTCGGCAGAGCAGTCATCCTGCGCAATCACTTCGAATTTTTCATTCGGATAATTGCTCTTGCTGATGCTCTCAATGGTCTCGTAAACCGTCTTGCCCTCGTTATAGCAGGGCATGAGCACGCTCACCGTCGGCTCATAGCTATAGTCTTTGCGAACCTTGGCGCCGGGATGCGCAAGCCGCAGAATCAAACCCATTAAATACTTCGCTACCGAAATCACCAGGCAAAGCACCATGATGAGCCACATCAGTACCGGAGCCATGTAAGGCCTGCCTCGCTTGTTACAAACTGCGTGCGGTCGATCTGCGATCGAGTTGCGACCGTCGCGGAACGAGTTGAGTGTGCGTTCGCCAGCAAAAGTAGCAGGTGAACCGTGTGAAGTCAAAATCCCCTCATGCAGATGACGCGTATGCGCGAAATTAGTTTCGCGAGGCGCTATTTTGGTTGCCAACTCAGACCATCGGCGCTCGTCCAATGAACGCCTTTATCTGTGACTATTTCAAAGAGCGGCGCAAGCGTTGGTTTTGCCTTGTCCATCGGCGCCGCTTTGACTCCTGGGCTGGTCCTGGGTTCCGGGATGGTTTTCAGTTCCGTTGCGTCCTCGACTTCGATCGAAGGCCGCGAAGCCTCAACGGTCACTGTCTCACTCGCAGCTCCCACACGCAGGGTAAAGTCGACAACGCTCGCTTTTGAAGCAGCAACCGCAACGCCGCTCAGGTGGCTGCTCATGAACCCCCGCGCGGTTGCGTCAACGTCGTAGTTGCCCGGCTCGAGACCCGCGACAACATAACCGCCATTCGCATCGGTGGTAATCGAGCGCTTGAGGCCTCGCTGCGAGTCGCTGACTGTGACGGTAACTCCCGGCACGACCGCGCCAGACTGGTCGGTTACTGTGCCGGTGAGAGCAACCCCTCCCTGCTTGGCAACCGCTGCGCCCTGCGGCAAGGCCACCGAGGCGCCCATGCTTGCGCCCGATACCGGTAGTGCAAGTATCCTGGCAGGCGCGGCAGCGTCAACTCTAACCGCGCGGCCCTTCCAGACTGCCCGAACCGTCTTCCAATGCTGGCCTGAGTCGTTGCTCACAAACACAGAGTGATGCGTGTCAATGGCCAGCACAATTGGCCCCCGCTCAGCCGATGAAAGCAGTGGCAACCCGCTTGGGATGGGCTGGCGCACAAAGCTGAAGTTGGCAGTGGCACGGCCAGCGATCACCGCGTTTACCTGCGCCGTGTTCGTTGTGTCCAGAACAGGTGCCTCTGCCTGCACTTGCACGGTCTGATTCGCGGTTCGCTGCTGATTGTTTTGCTGCAGGCCGTTGAGCTGTTGCCCGTTCTGCACATTTGCCTCTGACTGCGGCAAATTGCTGTTCGTCTGCGTGAGTCCGCCGATCGCCCCGCCATGGAAGGTGCTCCGCGGCGCGGCGGCCTGCTGCGCCGGTTGATTTTCGCCGGCAACGGCGTTATTGGATGCCGACACAAATGAGTTGACCGGGTTTTGCGCCGGCAACGATTGAATGGATTCGCTTTGGATCACTACCGCCTGCGGAGCGGCAGACGGGCGGGCGGACTCAATCGGCGCCGACTGGAGCCTGCCTGAAACAATGCCTGCGCCCGATGCGCCTGAAGCAACCGCGGCCACTGCCTGAGGACTGGGCGGCGGCGGAGCCGGCATCGTCGCGATGGCTTTTCGCCCGAGAGTCGCAGCTTTGGTTTGTACCGTCGGGCTAGGCTGCAATTGCGGAGGCGCGACCGGGGAAGGCGCAGGTGCAATCTGCGCCTGTTGCTGAGGCACACGCGCCTGATGATGAACGAAGAAGATGAACGCTGCCAACGCGGCTACGGCGGCCGCAGCGGGCACAAAAACCATCCAATTCGAAAACCACGGGCCGGAAAACAACGAGCGAGCCGGAACAACAGCGGGCTGAGCCACCGTCTCCTCTTCAGGCAATGCAAGCGCAACCACCGCCCGGCAGTCCGGGCACACGGCCAGGTGGGCCAGCACGCCGTCGCGCTCGTGCGCGGGCAAAGCCTGCTCAGTGAACGCGCTGAGCTGGTCCGCGTCGGGGTGGTGGCCGGGTTTGAAAGGCGTCGTCATGCCGTATTCGCTGTGTGCCGGGTGCTTTTGCTTCCCTGTTCGGAGCCCTCAGCCCCCTGTGTTGAGAACGCTCGAGTTTGCGAAGTTTGCAACAAGGCGTGCAGGTTTATTTCAATGTCGCGCGGGTCGGTTCCCAGGGCTTCTTGGGCGGCTGCCTTGCTCAAGCCCCCCGCGCAAAGGTTCTTGAGCAGCCTGATGCGCAGGCCTTCAAGCAAACGCTTGAGCCGGCGGCTGATGGTGGCCTCATGCACGTTGAGGGTCCGCGCAATCTGCAGCAATGTCTGCCGGTCAAGATAATACGCCGCCAGCAGAAAGCGGTCTTCAGGGTCGATTTCGGCGAGCGTGTTTGCGACACCCGCGGTAAGCGCATTGGATTCGACTGTGATGGGGGACGCGGGTGCGGGTGCGGGCGTGTCGACGTCTTCAAGCGGGGTTTCGCGATGGGTGCGGCGATGATGGTCGGTAAATCGTTGCGCGAGGGTTGTGCGGAGCCAGCCTAGCAGCGAGCCGCGGCCGGTGAATGAAGCCAGCGGCGATTTGCGCTGGCCCTCAACTTCCCGCAGCCCGTAAAGCTCGGCGTAGAGAGAATCGGCCAGGTCTTCACCCAGCGAAGCGGAACCGGTGATGCCCTGGGCAGCGCGGACTAGTGGGCCGCGGTATAGATTCAGGAACCGCTGCCAGGCCGGCTCTCGGCCCAGTGCGCAGGCGTGGGCGATCGCCAGGTCAGGCAGGCGGAGGCTGCGGAAAAAGGCTGCCTTCTGGCTGGGCGAGGCAGCCGTCCCGGGAGGCAGGCCGTGGTTGGTCTTGGCGCCAACCGCCGCGAGAATCTGCCCGAATTCACTCTGGGTGAGGCCGAGGGTTTCGGCTTCGGCTTTCAGCCACAGTTCCTCGATCAGCGTCACCGGAATCTCCGCAAAAACCAATGCGGGTGTGGATGCCTCGCCGGGAGAGACGGGAACGTTCAGATCGCCGGAATTGGAAGCCGAATCCACGCTCAAAGATTAATCGATTGACGCGCCAGAGTGGCAGGCGCTGATGGGAATGCAAAATAAGAACAAATTTGGGCCTTTGCAGGTAATTTCGCATCATCGGCGCATACTTGTTTCATGCTGAGAACTGAGCAGTCGCGTTCAATCTGTCAGGCATGCCGCGGTTCGTACCGGCCACGGTTCACCGCTCACCGCTCACCGAAAAAACCGACCCCCCCCACCCCCCG